>DATNIW010000160.1:0-3325 GCA_035604215.1 Fibrobacteria bacterium | reverse complement strand
CCACGTCCTGGAATCTACTCCGGCTTCTGGAGCGGGAACAGGAGCACGTCGCGGATGGAGGTCTGGTCCGTCAGGATCATGGCCATGCGGTCGATGCCGATGCCCACGCCGCCCATGGGGGGCATCCCGTACTCCATGGCGCGCAGGAAGTCCTCGTCCAGGGGGTGGGTCTCGTCTTCTCCGCCCCTGCCGCGTTCCACCTGCTCTTCCAGGAGCCTGCGCTGCACGATGGGGTCGTTCAGCTCGGAGTAGGAATTCCCCACCTCCATCCCCGCGATGGCCGGCTCGAAGCGCTCCACCAGGGCGGGGTCGTTCCGGTGGACCTTGCACAGCGGGGTGGATTCCAGCGGGTGGTCCATCACGAAGGTGGGCTCCCAGAGGTCGGGTTCGCAAAGCTCCTCGAAGGCGAGCATCATGGCCCGGCCGCGGCTGTAGGCGCCGTCCAGCTCCCAGTGGTTCCGCTCCACCAACGCCTGGATTTCCAGGTCGGAGAGGGCGTCGATGTCCACGCCCTTTCGCTTGAGGGCGGTCTTGACCGGAAGGCGTTCCCAGGTCCCGAAGAAGGTGGACAATTCCCGGCCCTGGTAGACCACCGGAACGTCGCCGGCGCGGATCGCGGCCAGTTCCTTCCCGAGACCTTCGACCCCGACACCTCGCGAAAGCGCCGACCGTCGGGCCTTCAGCGACAGCACCGCCTTGGCGCCGCGCTGCCAGATGGCCTGGAAGTGGTCCATCATGTCGGTGTAGTCGGCGTAGGCCTGGTAGAACTCCACCTGGGTGAACTCGGGATTGTGCGTGCGGTCGATGCCTTCGTTCCGGAAATCCTTCACGAATTCGAAGACGCGGTCGAACCCGCCCGCCACCAGCCGCTTGAGGTAGAGTTCGTTGGACACCCGCAGGTAGAGAGGAATGTCCAGGGCGTTGTGATGGGTCTTGAAGGGTCGCGCCGAGGCCCCGCCGTAGATGGCCTGCAACGTGGGCGTCTCCACCTCCAGGAAGCTCTGCTCCAGCAGATAGGCCCGCACCTCCTGGACCAGCGCCGTGCGCAACCGGAACACGTTCGCCACTTCGGGATTGACCGCGAGGTCCGCGTAGCGCTGGCGGTAGCGGGTCTCCACGTCGCTGAACAGGCTGGACTCGAAGCTCTTGCGACCCACCACCTTGCCCGTTTCGTCCTTGACGTCCTCCACCTTCGGGAATGGCAACGGACGAAGCGACTTGGACAGCAGTTCGAAGCCGCCCTTTCCCACCGCCTGCAAGGTGAGCTCGCCCGTCTTGGTGCGCATGAGCACCCCTCGCACTCCGATGATGTCTCCCAGATCCAGGCTCCGGACCACCGGCCAGACCTCCTCGCCCAGCCCTTCCACCGTGCCGGATTCCTGGGCATCGTCGTCGCGGCGCAGGTACACCTGGATCCGTTCGTGGTCGTCCTGGAGGTTCAGGAAGGCCGTCTTCCCGGAACTGCGGAACGCCACGATGCGCCCGGCCAGGGCGTAGGTCCCGGAGGCCTTGAGGTCGGCGCTTTCCCGGCCTTCCCCCAGCGATTTCAGATCCCCGGCGCGGTGGGTGAATGCGAAGCGGTAGGGATAGGGCTCGACGCCCAGCTCGCGGATCCGGCGGAGGTTCTCGCGGCGGGCCAGCTCTTGGTCGGTCAGGGCCTTGGCCCCTCCGGAGACGTCTTGTTCGGACATGGAAGAGGGAAATGTAAGCGCCCGGCCATCCCCCCGTTCCGCTCGTCCAAAGGCTCTCGAGGGGCCAGCGGAGGGAATGGGCCAACGTGGATCCTCACCCGCCGACCCTCGGAACGCCCGATCCTCAGGGCAGGGCGCGCAACCGAACCAGATACAGACCGTCCCTGGTCCCGATGTCGAGGAGATCCGGAGCGGCCTTCACCACCGAGGAATACACTCGCTTGCCGGTCAGGTCGTAGACGGAAACTTCCGCTTCCCTGCCTCTCCAGGCGGGCGGGACATCGATTCGACTTCCGAAGCTGGTGAAGCTCGCTCGCTCGAGGGAAGCGGGGAGCGCGGCCTGCATCGGGCGGAGCCCCGTGGTGGTGGAGTCGGAAACGTGCTTCACGTAGAGGGTGACCGAAGAGGACGTCAATCCCGGAGACGTGGCCTGGACGGTGATGGTTCCGGGGTTGTACGAGCGGAACTCGATGGCGGCCATTCCATCCTGAACACCCTTGTCCACGGCACCGCCGGTGAAGGTGATGGAACTTCCGGTGGGAAACTCGCCCAGGCCGGAGGCGTCGGTGAAGGTGATGTTCGGTGCATTGCTGAGCCAAGCCCCGGTGCTGTTCTGGACCTGGACCACGAGTTGGCAGTCCGTGAGACCGTCGTCCGTGAGGGTGTCGTTGTCGGTCGTCAGTTGGAGCTTCGCCGCGGTGCCAGCCACCGACCACGTCGGGTTGGGCACTCCGGCCAGCGTGTTCCGGTAGTAATACCATCGCCGCAAGGGGAGGCGCGCATGGTCCATCATCCCCATGTTCCCCGTGTTGAGGATGCTCCCGTGGTGGAAGGCGCACCAGAGGGCGGCACCACCCCGCCAAGCATACTGGGTGGGTTTGCCGTTCGTGGTCTGCAGGGAGCCCCAGCACGGATCGTAGGTCCCGGGGCGCGATTCCTGGCAGCTCCCGTACTCGGACACCAGGTTCGGGTAGCTGGGGTTCAAGAAATCGGTCGCGCCACTGCCGTTGAAGCCGGCCACATCGCCGTACTGCGCCAGGTTGCCAGCTTGCACGCCGCCTATGGCTGCGGCCCGCGTGGGATCGATGACATGGACGAGCGCAACCATCTTCTTCAGCAGGTTCACTGTCCCGGTCATGTTGTTGGTGAACCAGTCCTCGTTCCCCATGCTCCAGACGACCACGCTCGGGTGGTTCCGGTGGATGCGGATCATCTCCGTCAGTTGGCTCAGGACGTTCTGGTCGAAGGTCGCCGTGATGTTCGCATCGGTGGGGTAGCATCCGCTCTCCCAGCCCGTCGCGTTCGTGTAGACGCCCCAGAAGGGGGCTTCCGACCAAAGGCAGATCCCGTATTTGTCGGTGGCGTCGGAGAACGCGGGGTGGTGCGGATAGTGCGAGCCGCGGATGAAATTCATGCCGGCCTCCTTGACCAACCTGACGTCGCGGTAGGAGGCGCTCGGCGAGTTCGCGTCGCCCCATCCGGCGTGGTCCTGGTGGACATTGGTCCCCTGCAGCCAGTATTTGTGCCCGTTCAGGATGAAGCCGCTGTCCTTGGACCAGGCCACGGTGCGGAATCCCAGTGGGGATTCGAAGTGGTCGACCAAGTCGGCCCCGTTGTAGACATCGGTCTCCACC
>DATNIW010000159.1:0-36623 GCA_035604215.1 Fibrobacteria bacterium | reverse complement strand
GCGATCCCCCAAGGGGGAGCGGGCATCGTTGTGCAGGACCAGACGGTTTCCGCCACGGCCCTCCCCACGGGCTCCTTCAGCCTGGGTCGGATCCAACCGGGATCCGTCCAGGTCTTCGCCGTGGTTCCCGGGCAAGGTTACGCGGGCTTCGACACGTCCCTCCAACCGTCGGACACCCTCAAGGGGGTCAAGCTCCGGATCTCCCACCAGGGCGGGACCGTCCAAGGGCAGGTGGTGGTGGTGAACGGCGGCGCGGCCCGAGGGCTCGGGAGCGCGGCGCGGCGGTCGGTGGCATCGGACAGCGTCGGCGTGTCCGGGGTGTCGGTCTCGGCCTTCGGCGGCCTGCTCAACTCCATCACCGACGCCAATGGCGGATTCTCGCTGCCGAACATTCCCGGAACCGGCCCGGTGGTGCTCCACATCTCGGATCCGAGCGGCACCCGGACACAGACCGTGACGGGCGTGGTGTCCCGGGAGGGACGGGTCCTGGACGTCGGGAACCTCTGGTTGAATTCCACCGCGGGACTCTCCGACTCCACCGTCCGTTCCCACATCGCCCTCGCCCGATGGAACGATACGGCGGTGAACCTGCTGGCATGGACGGGAAACGACACCGGCCTGCACGTCGCGAGATGGGCTTGGAACCTTTCCAGCGGCGGGGACACCACGCCGGTGGGCAGGGCGAACCTCTCCAAGTCCAACCCGATGTTCAACGCGCAGTGGACATCGGGCGCCCCCTTCCAGGTGAAGGCGTGGGCGCTCTTCGTGGATTCGGCGCACGGGGTCCTGAAGGCATCCGCCCCCGGCATCATCACCGTGAAGGTGCTCCCTCCGCCGGATACGATCCCGCCCGCGATCCAAGGTCGGTCGCCGTCGCGGGACACGACCTGTCTCTGGGCGGATTCCATCCAGACGGTGCGGTGGACGGTGACGGACGCCGGTGGTCTGGACAGCGTGGCCCTGGGCGGATTCCCGGCCACGCCCGGCGCGAACGGGGTGGTGTCGAGAGCGGAGACGCTGTCCGTGTCCGCGCCGCTGGTGGTGCGCCTGTACGCCCGCGACACGTCGGGAAACGTCAGCATCGACAGCGTGGTCCTGACCCGCGCGGCCAGGCCGGCGGCCATCGCCCGCCAGTCGCCCCTTTCGGACACCTCCGTGCCCTTCATGGATTCCTCCATCGCCGTCTCCTGGACGGTGACCCCGAACCTGAAGATCTCCTCCGTCCTCGTGGACGGCGCGAATGCCGCGGTCGCCAAGGGCACCACCTACTCGTGGAACGCGAAGCTTTCCGTCGGCCGGAACGTCGAACGCCTGGTGGCCACCGACACGGCCGGGAACACCAGCGTCGACAGCCTGGTCCTGACGCGGCGCGACACCACAGGCCCGACCGTGGTGGCGCGTTCTCCCTCCCGGGACACCACCTACCAGTGGGCCGATTCGGCGTTGGTCTTGCGGTGGGCGGTGGATTCCGCGGGGGCTCCGGATTCGGTGTGGTGGAACGACACCCTCGTCACCCTCCTGCGAGGGCTCGTTTCCAGGGCGGACACGCTGTTCGTCGGTGCCGACACCGTCCGGTTGCGGGTGAAGAACGCTCCGGGGAAGACCACCATCGACACCTTGGTCCTTGTGCGCAGTCCCTATTCCATCCCCTGGAACAGCCAGATCGCCACCTACGGAACGCTGAACGACGCACGCGACGGGAAGGTCTACCGGACGGACACCATCGGGAAGCAGGTCTGGATGGCCGAGAACCTGGACTACGCGGCGGACAGTTCCTGGTGCCCCGCGAACTCCCCGGATTCCTGCGCGACCTACGGAAGGCTCTACGACTGGACCGGGGCGGCGGCGCTGCCGACGACCTTCGCGGACAGCCAGCACACCCCCATTGGAACCGCCGTGCAGCTGACCGGAGTCTGCCCCTCCGGCTGGCATCTGCCGAGCCAGGCGGAATGGTCCACCCTCCTGATGACGGCCTCCGATTCCAGCCTGAAGTCCCGGCTGGGCTGGGCCAAGAACGGCAACAGCGGCGATTCCTGGGGATTCCGGGGACTTCCCGCGGCCTCCCGCGACACCGCGGGAGCGTTCTCCGCCGTCGGTTTGGAAGGCGTGTTCTGGACCTCCACGGAGACATCGGCGACACAGGCCGACGTCGCGGGACTCGTCTACAACTCCGCCCAGGCGACCACCTCGGCGTCCGGGAAGAAGAACGCGTTCAGCGTGAGGTGCCTCTCGAACTGACTCCGGAAAGTGGACATCGCCCAAACCATCGTCTTCCTCGCCTCGGACATGGCATCCTACATCACCGGCCAGGTTCTGTCCGTGGACGGGGGGAAGTCCGCGACCTGAGGCGTCGCGCGCCGCGGTTGGCGGGAATGCATCGGCGGAAGGAATGGAAAAGGCCACCCCCCGAGGTTTTCGGAAGGTGGCCGGGCATCGGCGGGGATTCACGGCCGGGGGTTGGGGCCGGAGAGCGGAACCTAGGGAATCGCTATGGTCTTGCGGCCCGAGATGCCGGCGTCGACGATCCAGACGCCGTGTGCGGGCACTGTCAGACTTGCGCTTCGACCGGCGACGGGGGCTGTGGCCGCCGTGTGTCCATCGAGGTCCAGCAGACGGATGTAAGGTCCTTCCACGCTTGAGAGCGAAAGCTCGCGGCCTCGCAGCGTTGCCTGCATGGGAGATGCGAGGGAGATCGACTTGATCGCGTCGCCGGACGAGGAATCCGGAGTTTCCTCGAGATCGAAGTCGTCGAAGTAGAACGTTCCGACCACATCCCCGAAATTGATGCTGACTTGCACGCCGTTCGTGCCGTTCCCCGTGTCGGACGTGTCGGCGATGACAAAGCTCGGAACCGTGAATTGCTGCCACATCGTGTCCAGATCGGCAGTCAGCCTGTTCAACTCGCCGTAACCATGCTTCTTTTGGGTGTTGACCAGCAGAGAACGTGCGGAATCGGCTTTTGCCCAGAAGGTCAATGAGTAGCTGGACCCCAGGTTGGCCGTCCAGTTTCGGGGAATCCCGAGTTGGACGCTGTAGTAGTTCGCGCTGGTCTGCTTGATGACCGCCTTCGCGCCGTAGGTTCCGGTATGAGCTGCGGATGAGTCCTGGATGGAGATGACTCCGACCGAATCCGCGATGCTGGCGTGATACCACCAACCAGAATCGGCAGTGGTTTCGAACCCTGGACAAGCCAAGATGTTGTCGGCATGCGTGGGAACGGCAGCCAGACAGAACGCGGCCAAGGCGAGCAGTCGACGTGTGGGGAACATGGGTGGGATCTCCATTGGAAAGTGGTGCGCGAGCCGGGAAAGGTATGTCGAAAATTGCCGATCCATGGTCCGCTCGAACCGAAGATTCGCGTGACACGGCGTGGATGAAAACGAGTCCTGATCCCGTTCCCATCGAGCGAACCGTTTCGGGGCCGACGCTAGGCCATCTCCTCCCAATCCTCGGGGTCGGTCTCCCGGAGGAAGGCGAGAAGGTCCTCCGGCGAAGACAACAGCTTTTCCAATTCCCGGACGGCTGCCAGTTCCCGTCGGGCGATGTCCTTGGCCTGGCGAAGGAGCCGCTCCACCAGGACGTCGTTCCCGACGAGCTCCATCCAATCCGCGGCTCCCTGCGGCAGTCCGCCGTGACGCAGTGTCCGTCGGCGCTCCTGCAGCCGTTTCCGGGCGGATTCCAGTTCCCCGACGCAGGCCTCCAGCGAGGCCTCGTCCACCGAGTTCGCCTTGGTTTCCCGGCTGCCGTGGGCGTGCAGCAGGCGCAACAGGGCCCCGAGGTCGCGTTCCTGCCAAGCGCGGGTGAGGGACTGCATCAGGCCGGTGCGGCGGATCCGCTCCTCGTCGTCGCGGGTCTTGTCGGGGTGCAGCTCGCGCGCCAGGTTCCGGTAGATGTCCTTGGCGGTGGCGTCGGGGTCGGCGAGGCGTCTGGCGATCCGGGCCGTGGACGGAGATGGACCGGTGGAGCGGAGGCGCTCTTCCGCTTCGGGGTCTTCAGCTCCGGTGTCGGAAGGAACGGCGCCCGCCCAGCGATCGCGCAAGGCCCGCATGTCCGCCCCGAACCTCTCCTCCAGATCCCGGGCCAGGAACAGCAGGAGCGCCACCCCCTTCTCCAGAAGCCTCTTCTGGCGCTTTCCGGTGGGCAGATTCGCTTCGATGCGAGAGATCAGCCTGGTGCGGCGCGCCTCGATTTCCTCCACCAGCGGGGCCTCGGCCGCCTCGAATCTCGCCAGGAGGGGCGGTATGCCCTCCTCCAGTCGTCGGATCTCCGCTTCCAGCCGCTCCGTCTCGGCCAGAAGGTCTCCGACCCGGTCGGAAAGGGAACGCTTCCCGGCTGCCGACGCGGATTTCTCCGGGGTCGCGGAAGGCTCCAAGGCCGAGTGGTCGGGCATCGTCGGGGTCAGATAGAAAAGACGGACTCCACCGGCGTCGGGCTTCCCTCAGAGGAGGATCGCCGCGGCGGGGTCTTCGTCCTTCGCCACCAGACGCCCACCCAGGAGGCCCCGGGGCCCCTCCAGCTCGGCCACCTTGCCCAGCCTGCGACGGAATCTGTCCCCACCGTCGAAGCGCGCCCCCAGGAAGGTCTTGACCAGGTCCCAGGCCAGCGCCGGTCCCACCACCTGGCCGCCCAGGCAGAGGATGTTCATGTCGTCGTCCTCCACACCCTGGTGGGCGGAGTACGAGTCGCCGATCAAGGCGGCGCGAATTCCGGGAATCTTGTTGGCCGCGATGCACGCCCCCACGCCGCTCCCGCAGATGGCCAAGCCCCGGGCCACCTCGGACCGTGCGACGGCCCTGGCCAGGGGCACCACGAAGTCGGGATAGTCGTCTCCGTCGTTCAGCCGTTCGGCCCCGAAATCGACCACCTCGCAGCCCGCGGAGATCAGGGCCGCGACCAGCTTGACCTTCAGTTCGAATCCGCCGTGGTCGGCGGCGATGCCGACCAGGTTCATCCGTCCGTCCGGCCGTCGTCCGACAAGCAGACGAGCATCGTTTCCACGACCATCTTCGTGTCCGCAGGCCCGGAAACCTGGATGCACGCCACCCCGGCTTCCAGGGCGGGGTGGTCGTTGCCGCCCGGGAACAGGGCGTCCCCCACGTAGATCATCTCCGCGATGGAGATCCCCAGGATGTCGCGCAGCTTCCGGATCCCGTAGGCCTTGTCGATCCCCGGCTTGGTGACGTCGATGGAAGTCGCGCCGCCCAAGCGCACCGAGAATCCCGGGATGGCGGTGTCCAGGAACGCCTTCATCCTCTTCCGCTTGGCGAAGTCGGGGTCCCAGGTCCGCTTCGCCTCCAAAGGGGCCTGCTGGCCGAGCGCGGAGTAGGTGATCTGGCTGCCGCGGTCCTCCACGACATCACCCCAGACCTTGTCCGGGTGGAATCCGGACGCCGCGAGCGCCTTGCCCAGCGCGTCGACGATCCTCGCCTTCTCGGCGGCGGTGAAATCCTCCGAGTACATCTTCTGCCAATTCCCGTCATACCGGTAGAACTTGGTTCCGCAGGTGGGCAGAAGCGAGAGGTTCGCGAAACGGTCTCCCAGGGGGAGCTTCGACAGGATCTGTTTTTCGAACTGGGGCCAGTCGCCGCCGGAGATCACCGCGACCTTCGCCACGTCCAGGAGCCGGCCCAGCAGGTCCGCCATGCCGGGCTCGACGGCGGACTTGCTTTCCGCGAGGGTTCCGTCGAGGTCGAACACGACGAGCTTCCTCATCGCGGTCAGTACCTGTGCTTCACGCCCGCCAGTTCCTCGTCCCAGTAGCCCTTGCGGTGGTAGTGCTCGTGCAGCAGGGTTTCGTACCCGCGCTCCAGGAGGGAGGAGTCCGAGTAGGGCGGCGATTTCCGGATCTCCTCCCTGGTCAGGAGGACGAACACCTTGGCGTCGATCCAGCTGATGCGGTCGATCCACATCGGCGAGATCAGGACCTTCTCGCCCGGCCACCAGTTGCGGGTGGAGACCACCATGTAGCGGATGGTCCAGGCGTCGTCGTCCACGACGAAATCCTCCACGTGGCCGATCTCCCCGTCGCTGGCCTGGATGGTGTGGCCGGTCACGTCCTCGCTCGAGCGCAGGTGGCGGTCGCCTTCGTCCTGCTCCCGCCGGACGCGGTTCCAGTGGTCGCGCGCTTCGGTCGCGTAGGAGAACGAACCCCACGCGTAGGGGCCGTCCCAGTAGGAGGGCCAACCGTAGTAGGCGTAGTAGGAGTCCTCGAACTGCTTGGAAACGGGCTTGTCCGTGTCCAGGGAAGGACTGCTTTCGATCTGGGCCTTGGTCAGTCTGACGGAAATCGACTTTCCGTCAACGTCGACGGACTCGATGGCGAAGGGGGAGATCAGCACCTGCTTCCCCACGAGCCAGCTTCCGGTGTCCACCACCAGGTAGCGGACGGTCCAGTGCTTGTCGTCGAAGTAGAACTCCTTCACGCTTCCGATGTCCCCGTCCAGGGCCCGGAGCTTGTACCCCTTGAGAGTCTTGATCTTATCCAGCATGTCGTTCCTCGTTTCTATTTGGTTCGGTTCGGTGCGAAGGCTCAGGCCAGGTCCCGGGATTCCGGCGCCATCGTCCTTTCGACCGTTTCGTGGCCGATGCCCGCGGCCTTGTCGGCCTTGTCCTGTCCGATGCCCATGGTCAGGGCCGCCAGTCCCGCCATGCCTCCCAGCTGCATGGTCTCGACGGCCGAGCTGGGCACGATCACGATGGTCGAGTTCTCCTTCAATCCTTCGTAGAGCATGTTCATGGCGCGCAGGTGCAGCGCGACGGGATTGTCGATGTAGGTCTTGGCCGCCTCGCCGAACTTCTCCGCCACCTGGCGCTCCGAATCGCCCAGGATCACGCGCGCCTGGCGTTCCCTCTCCGCCTGGGCCTGCATGGACATCGCGTTCTCCAGGGCCTGGGGAATGAGCACGTCCTTGACTTCCACGGAGATGACGTTGATTCCCCATGGTTCGGTGCGTTCGTCGATGATCTTCTGCAGCTGCTTGCTGATGACGTCGCGCCCTTCCAGCATGTCGGACAGCATGGTCTTCCCGATGACGTCGCGAAGCGCCGTCTGGGACGCCCAGCTGATGGCGCTCTGGTAGTCGGCCACGTCCAGCGCCGCCTTCTTCGGATCCAGGACCTTCCAGAAGAGCACCGCGTCCACGTCGACCGGGACCGTGTCCTTGGTCAGGGTCTTCTCCGCCTTGAACGCCGCGGTGATGACGCGTGTGTCGATCCAGTACGGGATCTCGTCGATGACGGGGATGATGAAGAACAGACCCGGTCCGCGCAGGGCCTCGAACTTGCCCAGGCGGAGCACCACCGCCTTCTCCCACTGGTCGGCGACCTTGACGGAGAGGGAGACGACGAAGGCGACCAGGAAGGCCAGGCCGTAGGACAGAGTCGTCCCGATGTCCGGGGTCAGGCCCCGGTTGGCGAACACGATGCAGGCGCCGACCGCGAGCACCAGGATGAACACGAGTCCCGAGAAGGACATGGATTTGCTCATTTTCTCTTCCTTGGTTTTCTCCACGGATCTTCATCCGCCGAGATGCGCTGACATCGCCGCGCTCCGGAAACGGCGCACGGACAGGATCCACTTCGGCGGCAAAGGGGCCGGTCGGGTGGAATGGAGGTTTCTTGCCGACCCGCGAAGGATCTCGCGGGATCGACGCGGGGAGGGATCTGGTTCGGCTTGCCGCCGACTCGACCGTATTCCCGCCGCATCGTTCAGGGGAGAACATCCAAAATTCGTCACCCTGCGTTTTCCGGGAGTCGGAAGATGCACCGGATTCCCCGCGGGGGAGGTGCGGGCCGGGACTATCTGGTCGGGGAGGCGATGGCCGCGCTCGATGACGGAATCCGGCAAACTTCCATGAACCTCAAGGCCATGGCGCGGCCGTCGCAGGACTGGACGGCCTCCCTCGTTGCCGGCCCGAAGACCCCGTCGCGCCGGACGCCGACGATGGTCTGGAGGATCTCGACCGCGTGTCGGGGACCGACCCTGGTGGCGCACTCGAAGACCAGGAGGTCCAATGGACGGGGGCAGGCCTCCGCATGGGAGGGAATCCAGCAGTTGCCCTGGTGGATCGCGGCGATCTCTTCCGCCGTGATCTTCCCGATCTCGTTGTCCGGGAGGAAATTCTCCTCCCGCCAGAGGGAATACTCCGCCTGGGAGATGCGGTGGCCGGACGCCGCGTCGTCGCCCTCGATGGCGGCGAGGATCCGGTTCCTCTCCAGCACGGCGTCGAGACATTCCTCGAATCGGGCGCATGCCGCCATCTTCGTCGCGCTGGAGCCGATCTCGATCATGGATTCATTCCTCTTTGACATCGCGGGGGTGGCCGACCATCGGCCATCCGAATAATTCATGATCCCGTATTCCACCGAACGAGTCAATCCCCTCGGTGCGATTCCCGCCCCGCGAGCCTTGCCAGCAGGGGTTCGACCATCTCCTTGTCGCGCAACTGCCTGATCCAGCGCTTGGGAATGGCCTCCACCCCGTCCCGAAGTCCCGCCAGCCCCCCCGCGATGCAGGCCGTGGTGTCTGTGTCGTGTCCCAGGGAGACGGCGGCGCGCACCACATGCTCGTAGGAGTCGCGCTCCATGCACTGGCGCACCGACCACAGGGTGTCCACCACGTACCCCTTGCCCTTGCCTTCCATCCTTTCGCGAGGCTGGATGGTCCGGTCCAGTTCGGTGCGCTCCCGCGAGCGGGGATCCAGCACCGCTTCCAGCCGGGAGGTGGCGTCCGACCAGGGGTCGGGGCTTTCGGAGAGGATCGCGCGCGCCCAGAGGCAGGCGAACGCGCAGCATGCCAGGGCCCGAGGGTGGCCGTGCGTGGTCCTGGATTGTCGGAAACTGTCCTCGACGAGCTCGGCATCGGAGCCCCGGTGCCAGAGGGCCAGGGGGAGCACCCGCATCAGCGAGCCGTTCCCGTTTCCCCACTCGTCGGTGCGGCCGGCGGATTCGGCGGGGGCACCCGCCAGGAACTTGTCGATGGCTTGCCGCGTCTGCAGGCCGATGTCGAACACGTCTCCCCCCACCGCGTAGAGTCCGTTCCGATGCCAGCGGGAAATCCTGTCCATGAGGTCCTGCGGATCCAACCGGCCGGCGTCCAGCAGGGACGAAAGCAGGCACAGGGCCTGGGCGCCGTCGTCGCTCCACGTGCCGGGCGGAACGTGGTCGTGGGAGCGCATGAAGTCGCGGGGAGGTTGGAACTCGATCCGGTCTTCACGCGGGATCCTCCGCGGGGGCGTGAATTCGTAGGGGACGCCCAGCGCGTCGCCCACCAGGAGTCCCCACACGGCTCCTTCGATGCGCTCGCGGAGGGTCACGACCTCACCAGGAAAGTTTCTTCACGCGGTACTCCCCGCCCAGGACCAGGTGTTCGCATTCGCCTTCCAGCAGGTGTCGCGGCACCAGTCCGCTGAAGAAGACGATCTTGGGCACGGGGATCCGGACGTCCCACACCGAGGAGCCGAACTCCCAGGCGATCTCGCGGTCGGAGGTGAAGGAACTGAGGTTGTTGAGCTCCACCAGCGACCCGTCTCCGTCTCCGTCGCGGCGCACGGCGTACTCCTGGGGGTCGTGGGTACCGCGGAAGAGCTGCTTCCACCGTTCTCCCGGGCCGCGGCGTTCCAACTCGTATTGGCAGAAGGTGTAGAGGAGATCCAATTGGAGCGTGATGCCCATGGTCTCGGCCTCGCCGCGCATGCGATCGCGGCCGTAGCGTTCGCGCGCCTTGGGGTCGTCCGCCAGCCTTCCCTGGTGGTAGGTGGCCCGCAGGCCGAACCGGCTCTCCACCCAGCCCTTGAGCACCGCTCCCGCCCGCCCGTTGCTGTCGGCTCCCCATCCCTGCAGGAACCGGAGATAGCTGTGGCGGGCCTTCTCACGATCGGACATGCCCGGGCCGGACCAGTCGCTCAGCAGAAACCGCTCGGAGAGATATTCGTGGAAGATGCCACCGCGCTCCTCGGCGTCGGAGATGCGGTCCAGGAGGGTGAAGAGCCTGGCTTCCTCCTGCCGCACGCCCACGATCTCGATGGGCCAGGGATTTTCCTGGAACTCCAGGGAAGCCAGAGCCCACGGGGGCAGGCTGCAACGGTTGACCAGGGGGGGCTGGGGCATGGGGTCTCGCGGCGGTCGCGTCTGCGGCACGCCCTTGGCCCGAGTATCCGGCGCGTCCGATGGATGGTGTTCTGGATGCCGAGTCATGTCCCGCTAAAACTGCAATGATCGAGGGCCGACTCCGGTGTCCGATTCCGAGGCGATCGCGGCCTGACCTACTTTTCGGTCGACCATGACGTTGCGCGCCCATTTCCGATCCATCGACGACCACGCCGCCATCCACGACCTGGAAGAGGTCGTCTACGACCACCAGGGCTCGCTCCTGGAGGTGTTCCATCCGTTGGAACCCCTGAAAGCCCGATCGGCGGGCGACTGGAAGCAACTGTTCGGCGGACGCTCGGGATCCATGGACCTGCGGGACCGGTCCGGCGTGTGGGGCAAGAAGGAATGGGTCCTTCCCCAGATTCCGGACGAGCACATCGTGAGCCTGGCCGAAGGCTGGAATCCGCTCCTGCCCGCGCCGCGGACCGCCGTCCGGCTCGGCTTGGCGGATCTTCGACTCAAGCTGTGCGGCACCACCCACACCGGTTCCTTCAAGGACCTGGGGATGACGGTTCTGGTGAGCTGGGTGAACCACCTGCGGCGCTCCGGGGCGAACATCCGCGCCGTCGCCTGCGCTTCCACGGGCGACACCTCGGCGGCGCTCGCCGCCTACGCCGCGGCCGCGGGCATCCCCGCCATCGTGTTCCTGCCCGCCGACAAGGTGAGCCTGGCCCAACTCATCCAGCCGGTGGCCAACGGGGCGCATGTCCTTGCCCTGGAGACCGACTTCGACGGCTGCATGGACGTCGTCCAGGAGTTGACGCGGGACAGGTCCATCTACCTCGCCAATTCCAAGAACAGCCTGCGGATCGAAGGGCAGAAGACCGTGGCCATCGAGACGGTGCAGCAACTGGGTTGGACCGCGCCGGACTGGTTCGTCATCCCCGGCGGGAACCTGGGGAACGTGTCGGCACTGGCCAAGGGATTGGATCTCCTGTTCGAGCTGGGCCTGCTTTCGGGCAAGCGTCCACGCATCGCCGTCGCCCAAGCCGCCGCCGCCGACCCTCTGGTGAAGTCCTTCGAAGCCGGGCTTGCGCCTCTGGTGCCCCAGACCGCCCGCACCACCCTGGCCAGCGCGATCCGCATCGGCAATCCCGTGAGCTTCCCGAAGGCCCTGGACGCGCTTCGGCGCTACGACGGTGTGGCGGAATCCGTCAGCGAAGACCGGTTGTCCGACGCCGCGGCGCGCAACGACCTGGAAGGGTTCTACAACTGTCCACACACCGGCGTGGCCCTGGGCGCCTTGGAGCAGTTGGTGGAGAAGGGAACGGTGGCCAGGGGATCCCGGGTGGTGGTGGTGAGCACCGCGCACGGACTCAAGTTCAGCGAATTCAAGACGGGCTACCACGAGGGTCGGCTTTCCGGAGTGGAATCCCGCCTGGCCAACCGCGTGGTTCGCGTGGCTCCCACCTTCGCCGCGGTCCAGGATGCGCTGAAGGCCATTCTGCCCTCCAGCGCATGAGAGCCCGGCGCGGCGCGGGCATTGCTCGTCGTGCTCGGGGCGGGTTTCCCGTAGGTGCTTGCGGGCTTGTGCTCATCCTGGCCTGTGCGTCGCGCGCCACCGTTCCCGATTCGGCAGGCGTATCCGCTCCGGGCCTTCCTGCCGATACCTCGAACGCGCGGGCCAAGGACCTTCCGGCCTTGGACAGTTCCCGGATGGAAAACCGGAGGGACACCACCGTCGTGCGACGCGCGATCCCCTGGCCATGGATCGCCGGTGGGGCCGTCGTGGCCCTGGAAACCACGGCGGCCGTCGTGCTGGTGCTGCAACATCTGGGCGTGGGGGTCGCGCCCAACCCTCCCCCCAACCAGGTGATCGTGAGTTGGTGACCGGGGCCGCCAGGCGACTGGTTCCGCTTCTGGCGGCCTGCCTGTGCTTTTCCTGCGACCGGGAAAGGTCGGGAGACACCACGTCGCCATCGGAGACGTTCGCCTTGTCTCCTCGACTCCTCGCACCCGCCGGAGTGGCGCTGCCGCGGGTGGATTCGGTGCGCATCGTGGTCCTGAACGCCGACGACCCATCCGGTCCTTCCTACTTCGACCAGACCCTCGGCTGGGACCGGCACGCGGACACGATCCGGCAGATCTTCCGGGAATCGAACCTGCTGGTCTCGATCTCGGGCCTGAAGACGCAAAGCGACGGCACGCACGCGGTGTGGTGGTCGGGAACCGCCACGGACACCTTCGTGGGAACGCGCCGGTTCGCGGCCCAATCCCTGCCGGTTCCGGTGTTCGTGGGCGACACCCTGGCACCCGTCGTCCTGGCCCGAAGCTCGGACACCATCCAGAATACGGATTCCGCGATCCGTCTGGTCTGGAATCTGCGCGAGGACAGTTCCTTCACGGCCGTGGTGAATGCCGACACCGTCCATCCAGCGGGCGATTCCGTCGTGTGGAACCACGCCTGGACCTCGGGGAGGACGCTGGCCATCCACGCCTCGTTCCGGGACAACACGGGCAACTTGTCCCTGGATTCGCTGGTGGCCATCCGCCGCGACAGGGTGTCCGCGGTGGCCATTTCCCTGCCGTCCGGAACCTACCAGGACACAATCCATGTGGCTCTCTCGGACAGCACGGTCGGGTCGCAGATCCAATACAGCCTGGACGGAGGGCTGACCTGGCATCCCTACGACACGGCCCTGCTCCTGGGATCCGATGCCGCGATCCGGACCTACGCCACGGAATCCGGACTCACCGCGAGCGCGATCTCGCAGGCCACCTACGCCATCGCCGCCGCGGCTCCCGTCTTCTCCGTGCCTTCCGGCACGAGCTCCGACGATCTTTTGACCCTGAAACTCGGAAGCGCCACCCCCGGTGCCGGATTCCAATATTCGCTGGACACGGGCAGGACCTGGATGGCCTACGGCGATTCGATCGTCCTGGGGAGCACCGTCCAGATCCTGGCCAGGACCATCAAGGCCGGGCTCTCGACGAGCGCCGTCTCGCAGGCCACCTACGCCGTCCAGGCCGCGGCTCCGGTCTTCTCGGTGCCGTCCGGGACGGGGTCCGACGATCTGCTGACCTTGAAGTTGGTGGGTGCCACTCCCGGTGCCGGCTTCCAATATTCGCTGGACACCGGCAGGACCTGGATGGCCTACGGCGATTCGATCGTCCTCGGGAGCACCGTCCAGATCCTGGCGAAGACCATCAAGGGCGGCCTCGCGACGAGCCTGACCTCGCAGGCGACCTACCAGATCCAGGCCGCCGCTCCCATCTTCTCGTTTCCTTCGGGCACCGTCTCCCGCGATCTGATGACCGTGGAACTGGCGAGCGCCACGTCGGGGGCGAGCTTCCAGTATTCCCTGGACACCGGCAAGACCTGGATGGCCTACGTGGACTCCATTCCTCTCGGAAGTTCCATCCAGATCCTGGCCAGGACCGTCAAGGCGGGTCTCGCCACAAGCTCATCGAGTTCCGCCACCTACGCGATCGCGGTGGCTGCGCCCACGTTTTCGGTGGCTTCCGGGACCAGCTCCGACGACCTTCTCCTGCTCACGCTTTCCTGTACCACTCCTGACGCGCGCATCCAGTATTCCACCGACAGCGCGAATTGGCAGTCCTACGCGGATTCCCTGCTCCTGGGGAGCACCACGACCCTGTATATCCGGGCCACGAAGCCCGGGGTGGCCACGAGCCCGGTCGTCGAGGCGACCTACGCGATCCAGGCCGCCGCCCCGGTCTTCGGTCTCCCGGCCGGGACCTACGACACCGTCCAACAGCTCTCGATCTCCAGCGCGACACCCGGAGCTTCCGTCCACTTCACCGTGGACGGAACGGCCCCCACGGCCGCATCGCCCGTCTACGGCGCCCCGCTCCGGGTGGGCATGACGGAAACCGTCCAGGCGGTGGCCATGAAGGCCGGACTGGCCACCAGCGCGGTGTCCGTGGCCGCCTACACCTTCGACACCCTGAAGACCCCGACCTTCGGACTCGCCCCGGGCTCGTACACGGGCGCCCAATCGGCGGCCCTCGCCACCGCATCGGCGGGCGCCGGCATCCATTTCACCACGGACGGGTCCGTCCCGACCGGTGCATCCACCTTGTACACCGTCCCCATCGTTCTGGGTGGGACGGAGACCATCCGGGCCATCGCCGTGCTGAAAGGCTGGGTCTCCAGCCCCGTTGCCGCGGCCACCTACTCCGTGGCCGACTACGCGGTCCCGTGGAGTTCCACCGCCGTGCTGGGCGCGACCACCGACGCCCGCGACGGACAGACCTACCGGACGGTGTCCATCGGTTCCCAGACCTGGATGGCCCAGAACCTGAACTTCCGCGGCCCCGGGGGGAACGCGGACACGGTCGGGATCTGCTACGGCAACAGCCTGGATTCCTGCGCCAAGTACGGTCGCCTCTACACCTGGAGCGAGGCGATGGCCGCGGGCGCCTCCAGCGGGGCCCTTCCGAGCGGCGTGCAGGGCGTCTGCCCGTCCGGCTGGCATGTGCCTTCGGACACGGAATGGACCGTCCTCCAGGACCTCGTGGACAGCACCAACACGGTGGATGCCGTGAAGCTGAAATCCGCCTCCGGTTGGCTTCCGAACGGAGCGCTCACCGGAAACGGGACCGACGATTTCGGATTCAGGGGACTTCCGGGTGGCTATTCCAACGACGGTTTTTCCGCCGCGGGAATCACGGGGTGCTGGTGGAGCACCACCTCGGACGGCGCCGGTGGCGCCTGGTACCGCGGCATGTACGACAACTTCGAGGACGTGGATCGTTCCAACTACGACGTCTCCGACGGATTCTCGCTGCGGTGCCTGCGGGATCCGTGACCCGGGTTCCGCCCAGAGGCTAGATTCACGCCATGAAGATCATCGTCCTCGACGGCGTTTCCGTGGAACTCCTTCCCCCGGAGCCGACGCTGCCCGAATGGATCGGGCAGACCGAACCGCTGCGCCAGCTCCTGGCCTGCTGGATGGACGGCGACGACGACGATCCCCCCATGTCGCCGCGCATCACCGGCGTTCCGGGAGTGGGGAAGACCACCCTGGCCATGGCCGCTTCCCGGGTGCGCGGACAGCCGTGCTGGGTCCAGCAGTGCACCTCGGACACGCGTCCGGAAGACCTCGTGATCACCCCGGTGCTCGGCGATGCGGGTCGCATCCTCTACCGCGCATCCCCGTTGCTGTCGGCGGTGCTGGAAGGCGGCGTCTGCGTCCTGGACGAAGGCAACCGCATGAGCGAGAAGGCGTGGGCTTCCCTGGCCGCTCTCCTGGACCACCGCCGCTGCGTCGATTCCACGACCGCGGGCGTGCGGGTGCAGGCGCACCGGAACTTCAGGATCGCGGTGACCATGAACGAGGACGGCAGCACCTTCGATCTTCCGGACTACGTGGTTTCGCGGCTCCAACCCAGGGTGGAGATC
The DNA here is from genome assembly GCA_035604215.1 of Fibrobacteria bacterium. Classification (GTDB taxonomy): domain Bacteria; phylum Fibrobacterota; class Fibrobacteria; order UBA5070; family UBA5070; genus UBA5070. Next base: position 21,109 of record DATNIW010000159.1, on the reverse strand, counting down.
GGGTTCCCGGGTCCCGGCGAGGAGGACAGGATCCTCCAGCACCATTCTCCCCGCGCCTCGGACGACCTGCGGGCCATGTGCGTCGCCTATCTCCAGGAAGCACACGGACTGGATTTGCCGTTTTCCGTCCGCGACGGCATCCACCTGGTTCGCCTCGCGGGGCGGCTCGCCGCGCAGGGCGGGACCGAGGCGGCGGCGTCCTTTCCCGACGCGGTGAGGCGCGTCCTGGGCGACGACGCCCTGGACCTGGGCGCCCTGCGCCGGCGCCGTCCCGCCCAGCGCAGGACGGATTCCGACGAATTCTTTTTCGATCCCGACGAGGACGACCTCCGGTAGTGGGCGAGGACCTCCTCCACCTGGACGGAATCCGCCCGGGACTCGCGGTCCTGCCGGTCCGGCACGGATCGCTGCCGTTCGCCGAGGCGGCCCGCAGGGCGGTGCTCTCCCGCCGCTGGTCGGCCGTGGCCCTGGACCTCCCGCCACAGGTCGCCGACGAATACCTGGAAGCGGTCCGGAAGCTGCCCGAGATCTGGGCGGCGACCTGGATCCAGGACGGACGCCGCTGGGTGCTTCCGGCCGACCCATGCGACGCCTGCGCCACCGCGGCCCGCGCTGCCCTGCAGGAGAGGATCCCGCTCCATTTCGTGGACGATCCCGCCCAGCCCGGTCCCGAGGACGATCCGGACCTCCCGGATCCCGCCGCCGCGGAGATCCTGGGCGCCGCGGAATTCTCGGGGATCGCCTTGGCCTTCCTGGACAAGAACCGTCACGATTCCATCGTCGCGCGCTCGGCGGGGATCGCTTCGCGGCTTCTCGCGCTCCCGTCGGGACCCGTCCTGGCCGTCGTGCGCGTGGCCCTTCTCCCCGAGCTTCTCCGCGCCCTGGCCACTCCGGGAGCGGCGACCCCCGCGGAGGCGAACGAGGAGGACGGGATCGAGGATCTGGAACTGCTCCCTGTCGAACCCAGGCATCTGGTCTTCTGCCTGGGGGAATGGCCGTTCGTGGCCCAGGAGGTGGAGAGGATCCGCGCCGACCCCATGGCCCAGCCGCCCCCCTTCCACAGGTGGCCCGCCCGGGTGCTCTCGTGGGCCCGGGAACGGCACCTGGAACGCAGGCGGGCCCGATTCCTGCCCATGCACGAGGTCCGCGCTGCGGAACGATTCGCCCGACGCCTGGCCAGGGCCTCGGGATACCACCAACCCTCGATGTGGGACCTCGTCCAGGCGGCGCGCGCCTGCGCAGGCGACTCCTTCGCGGCGGCGGTGCTCGAGGCCGCCAAGTACCACGGCTTGGAACCGGATGGCGACCGGCTTCTTCTGGGGTCGTCGCGGGCCCGCGGCCCCGGCGAGGAGAAATCCCGCCCCTGGTCCAACCGGCTGCGGCCCAAACCTCCGCGCTGGACGGAGATCCGCCTGCGGCGCGACCCGGATCCCGAGGAGGCCGCGAAATACCTGCGGGATTGGAAGCCCACCTCCCTGTGCTCGCATCTCCCGGAAGACCTTTCCATCGAACGGTTCCATCGCGAAATCCGGGATCGCGCGCGGTCCTCCAGCCCTTCGGCCCAGACCCGATCGCGTCCCTACGAATCGAGCCTGCTCGACGGCCTGGACCTGCGCGAGACGGTGCGGAATTTCTGGAAGGGGGAGATCTGGGTGATGGAGCGTCCCGCCCGATCGCTGCGGTTGGACGCCGCGATCATCGCGTTCGACGAAGGGGACGACCCTTCCTATCCCCATCGGGGCACCTGGTACGCGGAACACCCCGGCGAATCCACCCTGATCTTCTACGCGACCGACCCCGCCGTGGATCCCGTCGGCCCGGGGATCCTGCGCTCCCGCTACGGCGGATTGGCCCTGCTGTTCCCGCCTCGGCACGTTCCCGACGTCTATTCCCTCGCCGATCCCCCGCTCGGCGCGCGGGGGGCGTTGGAAACGCTGGTTGCCGGTACCTGCCTGTTCGCCCGCGAAAAGGCCGTCGCCTTCGCCTCCTGGGATCCGCCCAGCCTCCAGCTCCAGGGAATCGCACACGACGCCGGGAAACGCCTGGTCCACGTGCCCTTGTCGGGATTCCCGGCCCGTTCGCTGGAGAAGCTGCGCACCTTCCACGTCCTCAACGGCAAGGACGTGCGCGGGTGGGCGGACAGGTTCATCCAGGGCTGAAGCCCGATTCGGGCTGATGGAGCGGAAGGATGAGCCGGAATTTGGCTCCCCTGGCCAGACCCGGCACGGCGTGGAGCGAACCGCCGTGGCGCTGGGCGACCGCGAATCCGATGGCCAACCCCAGCCCCATTCCCCCGGAGCGGGCGAAGAAGGGATCGAAGATCCGCTCCAGGTCCTCGGTGGAAATGCCGGGGCCGGTGTCCGCGACCTCGAGCACCGCCTGGTCCTCGTGCACCTTCGTCTCCAGCGACAGGGTCCCGCCCTGCGGCATCGCCTGCAGGGCGTTGAGGCAGAGGTTCAGCACCACGTGGCGGAGCTGTTCCAGGTCTCCCGCGATCAGCGGAGAGTCCTCGAATCCGATGCGGACCACCTCGATCCCCTGGCGCCGCAGGCGGTATCCGATCAGTTCCAGGACGGATTCCGTCAAGGTGGACAGGCGGGAAGGCTTCCCCTCGGGTTCGCCCTCCTCCTGCCTCGCGAAGTTCTGCAGGCTGCGCACGATGTGCGCGATGCGCATGATCTCCGTCTCGACGCGGCCGAGGTCGGCGAGGATCTCGGGCTGTCCGGAGTTGCGGACCTGGAGGATCTGGATCCGTCCCAGGATGACCTGCAGCGGATTGTTGATCTCGTGGGCGATCCCGCTCGCCAACTGGCCGATCCCCGCGAGCCGTCCCGCCTGGATCATGCTGGACTGGAGTTCCGACATCCGGTGGTTGGCGGCCACCACGTCCTCGAACAGCCTGGCGTTGTCGACGGCCGCGGCCAGCAGGTGGGACACGGCCTCCAGCCACTCCACCGCGTCCGGCGCGTCCAGGACGTTCCCGTCGGCTTCCGCCACCAGCAGGGCGCCCAGGCAGTCTCCGTCCCCGTGCAGGAGCGGGAACCCGATCGCCCTCCGGCACCCCAGGCGTTCCATGTCGTGGCCGGAGCCCAGCGAGACGTCCAGCCTCTGCGTCCTTCCCGCGGAAACGATCCGCGAGAGCATGCCCAGGCAACGCTCCGGGTCGGCTCCCTCCGCCATGAGCCGCATGGGCTCGCCGGTGGGCCGGAAGATGCCCAGCGCCACGACGGGCGTGTCCATGCGTTCCCGAAGGGCCTTGAGGACGGTGTCGAACAGGCTTTGCAGGTCCAGGCTCCTCCCCAGGGAGGCAGCGACGTCGTGCAGGCTGCGCAATTCGATGTACCCGTGACGGATTTCGTCGATGTGGGCGATGTTGTCCAGGGCCACGGCCGTCTGCGAGGCGACCAGACGGACCATCTCCAGGTGGTGCGCCGTCAGGGAATCGGGGGGAGGCACCGTGCGCAGGAGCGCGAATCCGATGTCGGCTCCCTGCACCACCAGCGGCACCAGCAGCCAACCTTGACCCTTCGGATGTCCGAGCGGAGGCAGGGCGGTGGGCTTGAACGTCGCCAGGGCCCATTCCAACACGCCCTCCTCGTCCAGTTCACGGATCTCCGTTTCCAGGTCCCGCCCGCAGCCCTCGCGCAACGCGGTGCGGGAGAGTCGGCGATCGCCCGCGTTCTCGCGCAGGCGGACCTCGGCGGCCGTCCAGGGGACGATCCTTCCCAACGCCTGCACGAAGGAACGCAGGAGCGGGGAATGTTCGCTCGAATTGCCCGCCTCCTCCGCCATGTGCTGCAGGTGCAAGGTGTCCCGCACGGCATCCAGCAGTTCGGACCGCTCGCGCTCGGATTCCCCCAGCAGCCGCTCCAGCTCCGCCAACCGCTCCTGGATCACCGGAAGGCGTCCATCATGTCGCCCGCGCGTTCCAGTTCCTGGTCGACGGCGTCGCGCAGGGTGGGAAGGTCGGAGATGTCGACGCTGTTGCCCAGCGCGGAAAGCACGTGGAGGACCTTGAGATCGAGATCCTCGACGAGCCAACCGGATTCCGGGCGGATGGCGGCCACGAGGTGGTCGGCCAGCGCCACCAGGGCCGGAAGGCCGGTGGCGGCCGACCCTGGAAACGGCCCGTGGTGCAGTTCGATGCCCTGGCAGATGCCCTCCGGCAGGTTCCAGCGCCGGCACAGCCATCCGCCCACCTGGGGATGGCCCGCCCCCAGCACGGTGGTTTCCGCTTCCAGGAGGGATCGGGCCTCCTCCCGGACCAGGCGTTGGGTCTCCAGGAAGGCCTCGGGGTGGTACTCGTGCAGGACCACCTGCCCGATGTCGTGCAGGATCCCGACGGTGAAGGCCTCTCCCGCCGTCGCCACCCGAAGGATCCTGGCCAGGCAGCGCGAGGCCACCCCGACCGCCACGGAATGTTCCCAGAACCCCCTCATGTCGAAGCGCCGATCCTTCGAGGCGTTCCCGAAGGCGTTCATGACCGAGGTGGCCAGCGCGAGATCCTTCACGGCGCGGAACCCCAGAACCACCAGCGCGAGGCTCACGGTCCCGACCTTCTGCTGGAACCCGTAGTAGCTGGAATTGGCGAGCTTGAGCACCCGGGCGGTGAGGACCTGGTCGCTGGAGATGGCCTGGGCCAGCGCGCGCGCCGAGGTTTCCGGATCGTCGACCATCCCCAGGAGCCGCGACACCGCTTCCGGCAGCGCCGGCAGCGATATGACGGATTCCGTCGAGCGGCGCAGGCGCTCGGCGCGCTCGTCGATCCCCTCCGTCCCCTCCGACACGCCCTCGGGGCTCGCGAGTCGCAGCGCGATCCGGCGCGTGTCGCCCGATCCCGGACCGGCGATGGGGAAGTCGCCGCGGCTCATTTCTTCGCCTGCAACCGCACCCGGGCCCGGAGCTTGACGATGGCCTTGGAGTGGATCTGGCACACCCGCGATTCGGTGACGCCCATCACCCTCCCGATCTCCTTGAAGTTCAGTTCCTCGAAGTGGTACATGGAAACCACGAGGCGTTCCTTGGCCGGGAGTCCGGAGATGGCGTCCCGGAGCATGGCCTTCATCTGCCCTTCCTCGATTTCGGCCAGGGCGTTGGCGGCCTGCGGGTCGGCGATGGTCTCGGAGAGGGCCGGCGCGTCGTCTCCCATGCCGTCCTGCTCGTCCAGGGAAAGGACCGTGAGCGGCGCGACCTCGGTGAGCAGCTCCTCGAATTCGACCAGCGTCAGTCCAAGGTGCTGGGCGACTTCGTCGTCGTAGGGCGCGCGACCCAGGAGGCCGGACATCTCCGAATACGCCTTCTGCAGGCTGCGACCCTTCTGGCGCACGCTGCGCGGGACCCAGTCCAGGGAACGCAGTTCGTCCAGGATCGCGCCGCGGATCTTGTGTACCGCGTAGGTCTCGAACTTGACCTCGCGCTCGGGCTCGAAGGTCTCGACGGCCCGGATCAGGCCCATCACCCCGGCGCCCACCAGATCGCCCATCTCCACGTGGCTGGGAAGACCCACCGCCACCCGCTGGGCGGTCTGGCGAGCCAAGCCCGCGTATTCCGCCAACAGGCGATCCTTGGCCTTTCGGCTGCCCTCGACCTTCCATTCCTTCCACAATTGCTCTAATTGCGCCATCCGGGGGTCATGGTATCACCCTGGGGGCCGCAATGGCCAGGAATCTCAGATCTTGAGACCGAGCCCGAAGGTGAGTTCGATGCGGCTCCAATCCGAGATCTGCCGATAACCGGGGTTGTCCGGCAGGGCGAGGTCGGTGGAGGCCCACATCCAAGCCAGCCGGATCCGGTAGAAGGCCTGCTGGCCGAGGTCCGCGGACCAGACCGATTGGAGGGTGCCCATGGGACCCCAACCGGAAGTCCGCAGGTAGGCGCCCGAATGGTCGATGCGATCGCTGAGGTAGAACGGCCCGGCCCCGATCGACACGCCCATCCGCCCCTTGTACCTGTCGGATTCCCAGACGCGCGTGAGCACGAAGGCGGTGCCGGAATTGTCGATGGTTTCGGTGGCCACATCCGAAGGCGCCAAGGTCAGGTCCCCTCCCCCGAAGGATCCGATCTCCCAGAGACCCATCGAGAGTTCCGGCATCAGGGACCAGTTCCCCGCGGCCTCCAGCACGAGGCTGCCGCGTTCGCCCGCGTCGGAGGCGTTCCCGGGAACGGGGGAGACGTACCCCCCCAGTCCGATTCCCGCCGACAGATCCCCTTCGGCCAAGGCCGGACCTGTGGCAGCCGCAAGGAAAGCGAAGGGCACGAGAATCCGGAGCGGTCGATGTCGCCTGGAGGTCATCTGGCTACCCAAAATAGGAAGCCGGGGCCGGGCCTGGGGCCGGGAATCGGGGTCCCCGCGCTATTTGGCGGATGGGGTCTTGGCGGTTGCCCGGATGGGGAAGTCGAAGGCGCCGGAGAACGGGTCGGCCTTCGCGTCGCGCGAGGAGAGCGGCTTCAGGTGCCATCGGGCTTCGATGAAGGCAAGGGTCGAGACGCTCTCGTAGATCCGCTTGTCCACGATCCCGTGGCGGGCCAGCGGCGAAAGGAGGATCCCCGGCACCCGAGTGCCCGGTCCCCACTTGTCGATGGCGGGTGGCGCCACGTGGTCCCAGCGCCCGCCGTTCTCGTCGTAGGTGACGACGACGACTGTGCTCTTCCAGACGTCGGGATGGTTCTTCAAGCTGTCCAGCAGGGCCTTGACATGGTTCTGTCCCTTCACCAACTGGGCGTAGCCGGGATGTTCATCCTCTTCGCCCTCGGACTTGATCCAGACCACGGAGGGCAGCTTTCCGGCCTCCAGGTCGGTGAAGAACGCGGTTTCGTCCTTCATGTGCGTTTTCCGGTAGCGGGACGCGGTGTCCGCGAACTTCCGGAAATACAGGAAGGGCTGGTGGTGGTACTGGAATTCGATGTCGGGGGATTCTCCTTTGCCCGCCAGGGCCGAGTCGTAGCCTCCGCTGTACCACGCCCAGGACACGCGGGCCCGGTCCAGCCGATCCCCGATGGTGGACATGTCCAGCGGGGGTAGCCGGAGCGAATCCGCCGTGCCCGGTTGGTAGGGCCAGGCCCAGGGTTGCACCGTGTTCACCGCGAAGCTGTCGGGCGTGATGAACCCGTCTCCTTTGGGCAGCAGGTGCCCATGTGGATCGAGCCTCGCCATCTTGGATGCGGGCAAGGGCTTGCCCTTGGGCCATCGCGGGCTGGCGGCGGCGACCAACCAGATGTGGTTCAGGAAGGATCCTCCGAAGGCGCTGTGGAAGAAGTGGTCCATGAGCACGCCCTGGGAGGCCAACACTCCCAGAGGCAGGGAGGTCGCGTCCACGTAGCTCATGGCCAGGCCCTTGGCGTCGGAGCCGGCCACGAAGCGGTCGTTCTTCCCGCCGTCGATCTGGTATTGCTCCTGGTAGAAGCGGTGCCACAGATCCCGGGTCAGCGAATCGGCGTTCAGGTACGTGGTCAGGTCCCACGGTCCGTCGGGCAAGACCAGGCTGGAACCGAAGTGGGCCGCGTCGAAGAAGGGAAGGTGGGCGTAGGGACTCCCGCTGGAGTCCAACTGGGTCTTGGCGACGTCGGAGGCGCTGTCCAATCCATCGGCACCGGGATACTTCCCGAGCAATCCGTCGAAGCTCCAGTTCTCCTGGTAGATCACCACGAAGTGCTTGACGTCCGAGAGGTTCGCGGCCCCGCACAGACCGCAGGCGAGCGCCACCGCGGGCGGGAGGAGTCTTGGTTTCGGGCGACGGTCCATGTTGTGCTCCAGGTTGGGACGAATTCCGGAATGTGCAAGAAACCCGCCGATGCCGACGGGTTCGAAACAGGCGGGAAACAGGTGTCGGCCCCGATGCCGGGGCCGACGGGGAGGGATCACTGGACGAAGGTCTTGACGCTCTCGGCCGTTCCCACCGCGCGGACCAGCACCAGGCCGGAGGTCCCCACCCGGAGCCGTGCGTCGGCCTGGCCTGCGGCCACGGACTGGCGGGCCAGCAGACGGCCTCCAAGGTCGCGCGCTTCCAACACGACGGGAGCGGCGGCATCCTGGCGATGGATGGAAATCTCGCCCGGCGCGGCGGTGCGCAGCGACATTCCCATGGTGTGCGAGCCGGCGGGCTTGATCCCGGTGGTGGTGATCGGGAACTCGAAGGCGCCGGTGAACGGATCGGCCAACGAGTCGCGGGACGAGAGCGGCCGGAGGCCGTAGCGATGCTCGATGAAGGAGAGGATGGAGACGGTTTCGTACTGGTGCTTGTCCACGATCCCCGACTTCGCCAGAGGCGAGAGCAGGATGCCGGGCACCCGCAGGCCCGGACCCCACTTGTCGATGACCGGCGGGGCCACGTGGTCCCAGCGACCGCCGTGCTCGTCGTAGGTGATGACCACCACGGTGCTGTCCCAGACGCTCGGATGGGCCTTCAGGCTGTCCACCAGGGCCTTCACGTGGTTCTGTCCATTCACCAGCATGGAGTAGCCGGGGTGTTCGTTCTCTTCGCCTTCGGGCTTGATCCAGACCACCGAGGGAAGGTGTCCGGACGAGAGGTCCGTGAAGAAGTCCATTTCGTCCTTGAGGCGGGCCTTCCGGTAGGCGGAGGCGGTGTCCGTGAACTTCTGGAAGTAGTTGAACGCCTGGTGGTGGTACTGGAACTGGATGTCCGGGGAGTTGCCGTCGCCCGCCAGAGCCGAGTCCCAGCCACCGGAGTACCAGGTCCAGGAGATGTTCGCCGAATCCAGGCGGTCGCCGATGGTGGAAAACGACAGCGGGGGCAGGCGCAGCGAGTCGGCCGTTCCCGGATAGTAGGGCCACGTCATGGGCTGCACCGTGTTCACGGCGAAGCTGTCGGGCGTGATGTAGCCGTCGTTGGTCCGGTTCCCCATGCCGTCGAACGTCGTGATCTTGGAGGCGGGGAGGGCACCCGGCCACTTGGGGGTCTGCGCCGAGACCATCCAGATGTGGTTCAGGAAGGAGCCGCCGAAGGCGCTGTGGAAGAAGTGGTCCATCACCACGCCCTGCGAACCCAGCATGCCCAGCGGCAGGTTGGTTGCGTCCACGTAGCTCATCGAGAGGCCCTTGGCGTCCGAGCCCGACGCGAAGCGGTTGTTGAGGCCGCCGTTGATCTGCCACTGCTCCTGGTAGTAGCGGTGCACCAGATCCTCCGTCAAGGAGTCGGCGTTCAGGTACTGCGTCATGTCCCAGGGTCCGTTGGGCAGGACCAGCTGCGCCCCGAAGTGCGCCGAATCGTTGAACGGCAGGTGGACGTAGGGGGTGCCGGTCGAATCGAGCTGCGTCTTCGACATGGCGGTGGCACTGTCGAGGTTGTCGGCCCCCGGGAACTTCCCGAGCAGGCCGTCGAAGCTCCAGTTCTCCTGGTAGATGACCACGATGTGCCGGACATCGGAAAGTTGGGCGGCGGACGCCGCGGACGCGGCGAGCGCGATTGCGGAGAGCACCGAAACGTTGCGGATTTTCTTGGTCAAGTCGTATTCCTCCTGGATGATGGGTCCGGTCGAATGTACGGCCGGAAATCGCGTCGGAATCTGTCGACTCGCCGCTGAAACGCCCGGGACACGCCCGCGAAAAACGGACCGGAAGGCCTTGCTATCCGGCTTCCGGGTTTGTCGAAAATCGTCCATTTGTGTCCTTCAGGACACGGACCAGACCAGGACCTTCAGGTAGCGGGTTTCCGGCATCGCGGGATGCACGGGGTGGTCGGGAGCCGCCCCCAGGCTCCACAGCAGCCGGGCCGGGCGCCGCTTCTGCCGCAACGCGCGCACCACCGAGGCGCGGAAGTCCTCCTCGGGCACCAGGCCGGAGCACGAGCAGGTCACCAGGATGCCGTCCTCGTCCAGGACCTCCAGGCCCAATCTGGACAGATTCTGGTAGCCCACCAGGGCCTGGTCCACCGCCTTGCGGCTCTTGGCGAAGGCGGGGGGATCCAGCACGACCATCCCGAAGCGTCGACCCAGGCCGGCCAGGTCGCGCAGGCCGTCGAAGACGTCTCCCTGGTGCAGCGAAGGCTCGCCGGGAAGACCGGCCCGCTCCCATCCCGCGCCCACCAGGTCCAGCGCGTCGCGCGCGGAATCCAGGAAGGTGCAGGAAAGGGCTCCCGCGCGGGCGGCGGCCAATCCCCACCCACCGCTGTAGCAGCAGGCGTCCAGGACGTGCCTTCCCGCGGCCAGGTGCGCGAGCGACCTCCGATTGTCGGCCTGGTCCAGGAAGAATCCGGTCTTCTGTCCGTCTTCGAGCGGGGCCCCCGCCTCCACGTCCGGACCCACCGGCACCCAGGCCATCTTCGCCGGGTTCCCGAACCAGAGATCCTCGTCCGGGAGTCCTTCCAGAACGCGCGAGGCGCCCGATCCGGAGAGCTTGACCCCTTCCAGGCCCAGTTTCAGCAGGGCGCGGGCCACGACGGGGGCGCGGCGATCCATGGCCACCGTCTGGGCCTGGACCACGGCGTGGGTTCCATACCTGTCCACCGTCAGGCCGGGCAGACGGTCGCCGTCGGCGTTGACCAACCTGCAGAAGCCGTTGTCGCCCATCCAGGCCGCTCGCTCCGCGAGGGCTTTTCCGAGCCTTTCCACCCAGAATTCCTCGGTGGGATCGGGCTCGGGCAGGTCGGGTTGGAGCCTGGCGGCGATCAAGGTGTTGGGGTGGACGTCCGCCAGCCCCAAGGGGCGGCCATTGGCCGCGAAAAGGAGTCGGCTTTCACCGGGAAGCGGTTTGGAGGACCGTTTCCAGTCGACTTCGTTGGAGAAGACCCAGAGGTGGCCGGCAAGGACCCTGCGCTCCTGGCGCGGCAGCAGATGCAACGTTTCCATCGGAAAAGAGAAACGGCTCCCGGACGGTCTAGGGTCCCGGAAGCCGTTTCGAAGTGGGCAATGTAGGGCTCGAACCTACGACCCGGTGATTAAGAGTCACCTGCTCTACCAACTGAGCTAATTGCCCGACGAACGAGGGGAGGAAAATTAGTCCGCAGCCCGCATTTGTCAAGGGCTGGGACGTGATTCCGCGCGCGGGAATCCGTTGGGGAGTCCAAGCGTTCGAAAAGGTTGGGACGCCTTGGTCGGGGGGATCGAATGGGGCCACGGGAGAGTTAGAATCGAGGGATCGATGATCGACATATCCAGAAATCGTGATTTCGTCGGGGTTCGGGTCAAGGTGCTCGATCTCGTGCACAAGGTGACCTTGGTGATGGGCTCCATCACGCTGCTGATCGGGTTGGGTCGGGTCCTGGAGGGCACGGCGGACGTCCGGGCCTCCCTTTGGAACGCGATTTTCCTGGCGATCGTCGCCGGTCTGTGGGTGATCCGGGCCAGGGTCCCGACCGAATGGCGCGCGGCGTTCGTCCTCGGGTCCATTTCGGCGGGGGGCACCGTCGGGCTGATCCTCCACGGGAGCAGCTCGCCCGCTGGCACGCTGCTCCTGTCCGTGTTCGTCCTGACCTGGCTTCTTCTGCCCCGCCGATGGGCCTGGTCCATGTATGCCGTGGAGTTCGTCGAATTCGTGTTCGCCGCCGAATCCAACATCCGGCACGGAAGCTCCGTCGACGCCGCCCTGCCCTTCGTCAACCGCACGGCGGTCATGTGGGTCAACCTCGGCGTCTGCTACGCCCTGGTGGCCGGTCTCGTGCTGGCCGCGGTGCTGGTGCTGGTGGGCGAACTCGAGGAAAATTCGATCCGTCTATCGGGACTCAACGAAGAACTGGAAAACCGTGTCCTCCTGCGCACCGCCGACATCCAGAGGGAACGTGAATCCATCGAGACCTTCTCCTACACGGTGTCCCACGACCTGCGCGCACCCCTTCGCGCCATCGACGGGTTCGCGCGCGTCCTCCAGGAGGATTTCGGGGGCTCGCTTCCGGGGGAGGCGCTTTCCCTGATCGGCCGCATCACCGCGGCCACCGAACGGATGGGACGATTGATCCAAGCCCTGCTGGGACTCTCGCGGCTGGGCCGCCAGGACATCGTGCTCCACGAAGTGGATGTCGAGGCGGTGGTCCGGGAAACGATCGAGGAATTGACGACGGATGGAACCGGCAGGGTCGGGTTGCTCGAGGATGGCGCAGCGGTTTGGCAGGTCGGACATCTTCCCTGCGTCCACTCGGACCCCGACATGGTCCGGCGGGTGTTCGCGAACCTGCTGGGCAACGCCTGGAAATTCACGCGCCGCGAGGGCGCGCCCAGGATCCGGGTGGAAGGCGTGCAGCGCCCCGACGGGACCTGGTACGAGATCTCCGACAACGGCTTGGGTTTCGACATGGCCCAGGCTGATCGGATGTTCAAGGCGTTCCAAAGGCTGCACGGCGATTCCATCGACGGGGTCGGGATCGGTCTGGCCACGGTCAGGAGGATCCTCGACCGCCTGGGAGGCGACATCGAGGCACATGGGGCGGTCGGTGGGGGCGCCACGTTCCGCTTCCGGCTGGGTCCGGCCGCGAAGACCGAGACCACCAGGATGGAACCGGTCAGATCCTGACCGGAACTCCCGCTTCGGCCATCTTCGCCTTGAGCGATCCGACGGTCCATCCGTCGATGTGCACGAGGCTCGCGACCAGGGCGGCGTCCGCACCCACATCCGGGGCAAGCACATCGACCAGGTGTCCGGGAGCTCCCGCACCCCCGGAGGCGACCACGGGGATCCCCACCGCGCGGCACACCTTGCGGGTGATCTCCAGTTCGTATCCCGCCTTGGTGCCGTCGGCGTCGATGGAATTCAGGCAGATCTCGCCGGCACCCAGCTCCTCCGCGCGGCGCGCCCAGGCCACGGCGTCCAGCCCGGTGCGTTCGCGACCGCCCTTGACCACCACCTCGTACCCCGACGGGGTCGATGCCGATTCGCCCACGCGCAGGGCGTCCATCCCGAGGACGATGCATTGGTTCCCGAAGGCCTTGGCCCCGTCGGAGATGATTTCCGGACGGCGCACGGCCAGCGAGTTCACGCTCACCTTCTCGGCGCCCGCCAGGAGGACGTCGCGCATGTCCTGCAGGTGGCGGATGCCTCCGCCCACGCAGAAGGGGATGAACACCTCGCGGGCCACGCGACGGACCATTTCCAGGTCGATCCCGCGATCCTCGGCGCTGGCGGTGATGTCGTAGAACACGAGTTCGTCCACGCCCTGCCGGAAGTAGTCCGCACCCATCTCCACGGGATCGCCCAGGTCGCGGTTTTCCAGGAACTTCACGCCCTTGGTGACCTTCCCCGCGCGAACGTCCAGGCACACGATCAACCTCTTGGCCAGCATCTAGGGCGACCTCCTGCAAGCGGGGTTGTAGACGGTCTCTGCGCTTGCAGGGTGCTGCACTAGGGCCTCCAGCGGGCGAAGTTGGACAGGATCCGCAGACCCGGTTCGCCGCTCTTCTCGGTGTGGAACTGCGTGGCCACGGCGTTCCCCGCCTCCAGGATGGCGGCGAATCCGGTCCCGGCGTAGTCCGTCCGGCCCAGCACGGCGGACGGTTCGGAAGGAACCGGGTAGTAGGAATGCACGAAGTAGAAGTGCGTGCCCGACGGGACCCCCTCCAGGAGGGGGTGGGGCCGCACGAAGTCCACGGTGTTCCAGCCCATGTGCGGGATCTTGGGTCGGGGGTCGGGGAGGGTATCGAACCGGAAGCGGCGGACCTCGCCCGGCACGATCCCCAGGCACTCGGTTCCCCCGTCCTCCTCGGAGCGGTCCAGCAGGATCTGGCATCCGATGCAGATGCCAAGGAGCGGCGTTCCCTTCTTGACGGATTCCGTCAACGCGTCGGCGAGCCCCGCGCCGCGCAGGGTTTCCATGGCCGAGCCCGCCGCCCCCACGCCGGGGAACACGATGCGGTCGGCCTTGCGGACCACGTCGGGGTCTCCGCTGACGGCGTGTTCCACCCCCAACCTCGACAACGCGAGGGAAACGCTGGCGAGGTTCCCGGCCTTGTAGTCCACCAGGACCGTCACTTCGCCCTCCGGGGCCCGGCCTTCCGCGGCGGACGCGACGTGGGCGCGGCGCGGCGACCCTTGGCCAAGGGTGGCTGGGAGGCCGCCCGGGCGGACGGGAGACGCATGCGGATGGCCTGGGCGTGGTGGAAGAACCCCTCGGCCTCGGCCAGGTTCACGATGTGCGGTCCGTCCTGCGCCAGGGCCTGCGGTCCGTAGAGCAGGAGGCTGGTGCGCTTCAGGAAGTCGTAGACGCCCAGCGGAGAGGCGAACCGAGCGGTTCCGCTGGTGGGCAGCACGTGGTTGGGACCGGCCAGGTAGTCGCCCACCGGTTCGCTGGTCCACGGGCCCACGAAGATGGCCCCGGCGTTGCGCAGGCCCTCCAGGATCTCTTGGACGTTTTCCGTCATGATCTCGGCGTGCTCGGGAGCCATGCGGTTGGCTGTGTCCAGGGCCTGCGCCCACGAGGAGCAGACCATGAGCAGGCCGTGGCGGGAGAGCGCGAGTTCCAGCGTGGCGCGCCGCGGCGAGGCCTCCACCTGCCTCTGGACGGCTTCCGCGACCGCCTTGGCGGCGGCGGGGCTGGTGGTGAGGCCCACGGCGGCCTCCCATCCCGAGCCGTGCTCGGCCTGGGACAGGAGGTCGGCGGCGACCCATTCGGGATGGGCCGTCCCGTCGAAGAACACCAGGATCTCGGAGGGGCCGGCGATGTTGTCGATGTCCACGGTGCCGAAGACCTCGCGCTTGGCGATGGAGGCCCACACGTTGGAGGGCCCCACGATCTTGTCCACCCGCTCGATCCCCTTGGCCCCGTAGGCCAGGAGTCCCACGGCCTGGGCGCCGCCCACGGCGTAGACCTCGTCGATGGACAGTTCCCGCAGCGCGTAGGCCACCGACGGATCCAGGCCGCGGGGGCAGGGCGTGACCACGGCGATCTCCTCGACGCCCGCGACGCGGGCGGGGACGGCGTTCATCACCACGGTGGACGGGTACGCCGCCGCGCCTCCGGGCACGTAGAGACCCACCCGGCGAAGCGGCGTGATCCGCATGCCCAGCCACTGTCCGGCGGCCCCTTCCAGGACCCACGATTCCTCGGCCTGCCGTTCGTGGAAGGCGCGGACCTGGCGGATGGAGCGCCGGATGGCTTCCTGCACCGGACGGGGGCATTTTCCCGCAGCGGCGTCCAGGGCCTTGAGGGGGATCCGGAGACCTTGGCGCGGGCCCAGTCCATCCAGGCTCCTGGCGTAGTCCGTCACCGCGGACAGACCCTTGTCCCGCACCTCGCGCAGGATCTCGCGCACCTTGGCTTCGGTCTCGGCGTCCGGGGAGGCGCCCCGGGCGAGGATGGTCTTGAGGCGCGCTGCCGCCTTGGCTCCGGACAGCGGCGGGAGGATCACGAAAGGCCCGGGATCGAGACCCCGTCCACCTTGGTCAATTCCCGGAAGTCCTCGAGGAGTCCGCGGAAGACGGGTCCCACGGCGCCGGATCCGATCTCGCGCCCATCCACCTTGACCACGGGGATGAGCTCCGCTCCGGTTCCCGTGAGGAACATCTCGTCGGCGGTGTACACGTCGAAGCGGGACATGCGCTCCTCGCGCACCTCCAGGCCCTTGCGGCGCGCCAGTTCGATCACGGCGTTGCGCGTGATCCCCTCCAGGGCGTTCTCGGTGGCCGGCGGCGTCACCAGTTTCCGTCCGCGCCACACGAAGATGTTGTCGCCGGTGCATTCGGCCACGTACCCCTGCAGGTTCAGCATCAGCGCCTCCTGGACGCCGGCGCGGATCGCCTCCATCTTGGCCATGATGTTGTTCAGGTAGTTCAGGCTCTTGATGCGCGGGTTCAGCGCCTCCGGATGGTTGCGCGGCGTGGGCACCGTCACGATGTCCAGGCCCTTCTCGTAGAGCTCGGGCGAATAGAGCTGGATGGTGGCGGCGATGCACACGATGCTCCCCTTGGGGCACAGGTAGGGGTTCAGGCCCAGGTCGCCCACGCCGCGGCTCACCACCAGCCGGATGTACCCGTTGGCGATCCCGTTGCGCCGGCAGGATTCCACCACGATCCCGGAGATCTCCAGCGGGGTGGCGGGGATGGTCAGCCCGATGGCCTTGGCGGATTCGTAGAGCCGGGCGATGTGCTGTTCCAACCGGAACACCTTCCCGTGGTAGGCCCGGATGCCTTCGAAGACGCCGTCGCCGTACAGGAACCCGTGGTCGAAGACGGAGATCTTGGCTTCGCCCTTCGGAAGGTATTCGCCGTCGATGTAGATCAGCTGCTCGGACATGTTCTCTCCTGTGGCGTTGGAGGAGGAAATCTAGCCCTTGGGCGCCACCTGGGAAGGACGGACCACGACCGTCCCCGCCCAGATGTCCGGGAGGGACCGGTGGTCGGGACGGAACAGCACCAGCAGGAAGGAACCCAGCAGCAACGCCGAGGTGAAATCGGAGACGATCGCCCAGTTGGACGGCGTGTTCTGGAGCGCCTGGGCCAACGCCATCTGGTCGATGTCTCCCGGCAGGGCGGGAAGGACGGAACCGATCTGCAGCGAGAGCGTGACCACCAGCACCAGGAGCAGGATCTCCCGCTGGATGGAGTCCTGCCAGCTCAAGGCCTTGGTGTCCACCCGCAGGACGCGGAGCCCCAGCATCCGCTTGCCCGGGGTCCCCTGGTGGAACTTGACGAGCACGATTTCCAGGACGGGGAAGAGCGCGAGACCGAGGGCGAAGGGGCCGATGTTGTGGAGGTAGAACGCGGCCTGTATGCCCAATCCCGTCAAGGGGAGCAGGAACACGAAGAGGAGGGCGTCGATGCCCTTGGCGACCAGGCGCCTCCAGAGTTCCGCAGGACGCCAAGCGATCAGGATGGGTTCGGGCACGGCGGCAATGTAGACGATCCGCGCCGGGAATGGGGGGAAGCGGGGGAGGGAGGTATCGTTGGAACCCGCGGACAGGGGTTCGCGACAAAGCGATCGTTGCGCAAGGAAGGGACCCTGGACATGGACATGCGGATCGGTCGAGTTTGTCGGGCCCTCGGGCTCCTGGTGGGAACCTTCGCCGGGAGTTCCTGGAGCGCGCCGTTCCTGCACGCCTCCTTCGATCGCGACCCCGTGGGGCCGTACCAGTTCGATTCCTGCAAGGCCGAGTTCCCAGGGGTGACCTGGAACAACGGACTTTCACCCGAGGCCAACCGGGTCCAGGTGGTCCAGGGTGGCGATACGACCTGGTCGGGGCATTCCCTGAGGGTGGACTACCCCGCGCGTTGCCTGGGTCCCACGGGCACCGGGGGGGCGGCATCCTGCGGCGCCCAGTGGAATTCCCTCCTTCCTTTCGTGCGGGACACCTTGATGCTGCGCTACTACGTGTACTTCCCCGACGGGTTCGAATGGGTCAAGGGCGGGAAGCTCCCCGGCCTTTGCGGCTCCGGTTGCAACACGGGAGGCCATCCGCCCTCCGGCACCGATGGCTGGTCGGCGCGCATCATGTGGAGGCGATCCGCCCAGCTCGTGCTCTACCTGTACCACGCGGGACAGACGGGGACCTACGGGACCGACATCCCCTGGAAGGATTCGACCGGAAACACGCTGCGAGTGGAGACCGGAAAATGGCACGAGCTCGCCATCCGGGTGATGCTCAACACTCCGGGCACCAAGGGTGGACAAGGTGTTTCCAACGGCCGCGTCCAGGCCTGGTACGACGGCCGCCAGGCCGCCGACACCGCCGGGTTCCGGTTCCGGGACCTGGACTCCATGCACGTCGACAGGTTCTACTTCTCCACCTTCTTCGGCGGAGGAACACCCGACTTCGAGGCTCCCGACGACAATCGGATCTTCTTCGACGATTTCCTGGTGGCCGACAGCATCGTCCCGAGGCGTCCGACCGCCAGGCACTGATGTGCTACCTTCCGCGGACGGTCCAGAAGGCCGCCGTGGAGGACTCGTGCGACCCATCTCTCTCCTGTCCGAAGCCGACATCGAGCACCTCGCCGCCCGGGGCATCTCCCGGGAGGAAGCCCAGGCGCAGTGCGACCTGCTCCTGTCCGGAAGCACGCCGCCGGTGCTGGATCGCGCCGCCACGGCGGGCGACGGGATCGCGCGCATCGAGCCCGGTCCGCTGGACGCGCTGGTCCCCGGATTCCTGGGATTGGCCGGACGCGGCGAGGTGGGGTTCTTCGTGCCCGCCAGCGGCGCCGCGAGCCGGATGTTCGCGGGCCCGCGTCAATTCCTGTCGGGAACCCATCCCGACCCGGCGGTGGAGGCGGTGCGCCTGCGCGACCTGGCGCGGGCTCCGGTGGTGGCGCGCAATCTCTGGAACCGGGACGTGTCCGCGGACGACGCCCAAGGAGTGGCCCGACTGCTGGTGTCGGACGTTCCGGAGGGATTCGGATGGTCTTCGCGGCCCAAGGCCTTCGTGCCCTTCCACCAGGACCCCGAGGAGACCTTCCCGCTGCGGACCCCGTTGGTGGAGCAGGTGGCCGAGTCGGCCGAGGTCGTGGGTCCTGGAGCGCACGGAACCATCCACTTCACCCTTCCGGAAGATTGGCCCCTTCCGCCGCATTTCAACGAGCTGTGCAGGGTGCTGGGCCGTCGGCACGGCGGAGACATCGTCGCCGGAGCTTCCATCCAGTCCCCTTCCACCGACACCCTCTCCGTGACCGGCGGTGGAGAGCTGGTCCGCGACGCCCAGGGAAACCCAGCCTTGCGGGCGGGCGGACACGGATCCCTGTTGGAGAACCTGGCGGCCACCCCGGGGATGGTGGTCCTGGTCAAGAACATCGACAACATCCAGCCCGACCATCGCCGCCATCTGGTGGTGCCTTGGCGTCGCCGATTGGGCGCCCTGGCCTGGGCGCTGCGCACGTGTGCCGACGAGTTCCTCTCCACGGGAAATCCAACAACGCTGCAGCGTTTGGCGCAAAGCTTGGGGATCGGTCTGCCTGACCTGCCCCAATTGCGTGCCGCGGTGGACAGGCCCCTGCGAGTGGCCGGGATGGTGCCCAACGCGGGCGAACCGGGTGGTGGGCCGTTCTGGGTGAGAAAGCCGGACGAGCTGCGGTTGGAAATCATCGAACAGTCCGAAGTCGCGCCCCAGCAGAAGTCGTTGCTCCACGGATCCACGCACTTCAATCCCGTGGAGATGGCCTGCTGTTTCCGCAAACCGTCCGGTGGGGCCTGTGATCTGGCCGACTACGTGGACCCATCCCGCGCATTTCTCTCCAGCAAGCCCTCTCCGGGGGGCGAGATCCGGGTTTTGGAGCGACCCGGGCTTTGGAACGGGTCCATGTCGGGATGGTGGACGGTGTTCCTGGAAATCCCTCTGGACACGTTCCTTCCCGCCAAGACGATCTACGATCTGGCCCATCCCTGGCGGTTGGGGGGCTAAAGCTCCGTCATTTCTTGGGTCCAATGGTGAACGTGGCAATCAGCACTATTTGACAAATCCAAAAGATTTATTGAATCGTCGACAAAACAGGGAAATTGACTTCAGCGAATGAGGTATTGTTAACAATCTAAAGGAAATTGTCGAATCGATTCCTCGTGTCGAGTCCGAAAGATCTGAAATCCCCTGCAAATTGCGCATAAACGGGTTGAAGACAATCGACCCATTGTTTTATTTTGTCACAGTTGTCCGGAGCCGCAGCGGCCCGCTGCGCTCACCAACCACATCCAACCTTCCGTTGAAGGGTGAAGCAATGCGCTTTGCAAACATTCTAGCGATGACACTGGCGTTGGCGGCAATCAAGCCGATATGCGCATCCACTGACCCGGTAATCCACATGGATTCGGCCAAGAGCGCGGATTCGATGCGAATCGCCTCGCGGTTGGCACCGGCGACCGATACCGCCCTGCTGCATCGCGTCGCGGCGCTGGAGGCCTACATCCAGAACGCCGATCCCTCCAAGAGCACGCCGGCGCTCGCCGTGGGCGTGGCCGGCCCGGGGCACAACGGGTTCATGATGATCTGCTCGGCCCTGGTCCTGTTCATGACCCTCCCCGGCCTGTTCCTCTTCTACGGAGGACTGGTCCGGTCCAAGAACATCCTTTCCGTCATCGCCCAATGCTTCGGGATCGCGGGCCTTGTGACGGTACTGTGGTGGGCGGTCGGGTACTCCCTGGTCTTCGACGGGGGCAACGCCTTCATCGGGGGCCTCGGGAAGGCGTTCCTGGGCAAGGTGACCTCGGCGCCCAACACCGACTACGCCTACTGGATCTCCGAAAACGTGTTCTCCATGTACCAGTTGATGTTCGCCATCATCACTCCGGCCCTGATCCTGGGGGCCGTGGCCGAACGCATGAAGTTCAAGGCCATCCTCCTGTTCGTGTTCTTCTGGATGTTCCTGGTGTACTTCCCGCTGGCCCACATGGTCTGGGGGTCCACCGGATTCATGAACGGGGTCTGGAACGCCAAGGCCTCCGTCAAGGCCATCGACTTCGCGGGGGGGACCGTGGTGCACATGAGCTCGGGATGGTCGGCCCTGGTCCTCATGATCATCCTCGGCAAGCGCAGGGGCTGGGGCCACACCAACTTCACTCCGCACAGCCTGGTGCTGACGGCCATCGGGACCGGGATGCTGTGGGTGGGTTGGTACGGATTCAACGCGGGATCGGCCCTGGCTTCGGACGGGATCGCCGCCAACGCCTTCATGACCACCACCCTTGCCACCGCCGTGGCGGCCTCCGTCTGGCCTCTGGTCGAGTGGATCCACAACGGCCGACCCACCGTGCTCGGCTTCTGCTCCGGAGCCGTGGGAGGATTGGTGGTGGTCACACCCGCCACCGGGTTCATCAATGCCACCGGCGCCGTGATCATCGGGGTGGTGGCGGGATTGGTTCCCTACCTCGCCTGCACCAAGCTGAAATCCTGGTTCAAGTACGACGACGCCCTGGACACGTTCGGCGTGCACGGCGTGGGGGGAACCCTGGGAGCCCTGCTCACGGGATTCTTGGCGACCGAAGAGGTGAACGGAAACCTCACCACCAACCTGAAGGGGATCGTGGGGCACACGCTTTGGCAGGAACAGCTCAAGGCGATGGGCCTCACCATCGCCTTGTCCGTGGTGGCCACCGCGGTGATCGCCTACCTGGTCAAGGCGCTGGTGGGATTGCGCCCCACCCGGGAAGATGAAGAACAGGGCCTGGATCTGGTGGAACACGGAGAACAGGGCTACCACTTCGGGGAGTGAACCGCTCCTTTGGGCAAAGGCCACCTGGGGCGATGGCTCGGG
>DATNIW010000158.1:0-2129 GCA_035604215.1 Fibrobacteria bacterium | reverse complement strand
GGAACACCTCCAGCGTGGTCTCCTCCAGGAACTCGGTGAACGACTGGTTCAGACGCACCAGGGTGTCGTGGAGTGGGCAGGGATTCCCTGTGCCGCAATAGCCCGGGCCGTAGGCGCAGCGATCCTCCATTCCAGCCGAGTCCTGGAAGTGTGCGGCGATTTCGGAAAGTTGGATTTCGGAGGGAGCCTTGGCCAAGGCATAGCCTCCGCCCGGTCCGGTGGTGCCGGTGACGATCCCGGCTTGGGACAAGTGGACCAAAAGGCGCGCCGCCAGCGGTTGGGAGATCCTGCGGGCCGCGGCGACCTCGGCGGAGTTCGCACGACTGCGATCGCTCCAACGTTCCGCCAGGAAGGAGGCGACGGAGATCGCGCTCGCCAAGGTTTTGCCGTATCGGAAGGACATGTGGGAAAGACTACTCCGGCCGCCGCGGATCGTCCATGGTCCCCATCACCGCAGCGCTCCGAGGATGCAGACGGCGAGGCCGGTGACGGCTTCCGACCAGCCCACGCGCGCCAGGGGCCAACGCCTGGTCAAGGTCACCGAGCGCACCAGAGCTGCGGCGGCGAAGACCAGGGACAAGGAGAGCCAGCGGGCATCGCGATCCACCAGGTAGATGGCTGCGACGCCCACGAGCGCCGCGAGCATGGTGGCCTTGGCGAATGCGGAACGACCCGTCAGCCTTGCGTGGACGACCATGGCACCGATGGCGAATTGCACCGACAGGACCATCCAGAGACGAAGGCCCGCCAAGGCGGATTCCCTGGAGTCGGGCATGGCGACCAGAAGCGAAAGGCTCGAAAGCGCCACGACACCCGCCAGGTGCGAGGGAAGATCAGCCATGCGGGTTCGCCCCCCTCTTGACCGGTACCAGCGCAAGGTCCATGCGGCTATTCCCGCCGCCAGGGGCAAGGCGATCCACCGCCAATGCTCCGCCGTGCGGGAGTCCAGGAGCAATAGGGCTCCTGCGAATCCTCCCAGTGCCAGGGGCGCCCGGATCGGAACCCTTCCGGCGACCCACTCGCGCAGGGCGTGCTGGGCCAGGAAGCCCAGTACCCCCAACGTGGCCGCGAGCAGGGACGCCCCGACGCGATTCCCGCCCGCGAGGATCCCACCGGCCAGAAGCGAAAGGCACAGCATCACCCACGCCCCGTGCTCCCTGGGAAGCGGAATCCTCACGCCATCTCCTGCAGGGCGCGGATGCGCGGGTGCAAGGCCTCGTTTTCCAGGTGGATGTGGGCGCGCGTGTTGGAATCCAGTTCCGACAGCGCGTCGTAGCAGGCGCGCCAGGTGTTGCAAGCCTGGGGGGGAGGACGGAAATCGTCCGTCAGGTCCTTGATCTTCGCCAGCAACGCGCCCACTTCCCGGTGTTCCTCCTCCATGCGGGCCATCGGGGGTTCCAGGCTCGCGCCGATCTGGGCATGGCAACCCAGGGAAACTTCCCCGGTCTCCTCCAGACGCAGCGCAGCGGGGAAAAGCACGCGTTCCTCCTTTTCCAGATGAGGCTCCAGGTCGGCGCGCACCGCCTCGAAGGCGTCCCGCAGCTCGACAACCGACGGCGCGTGGGCACCATGGACCTGCGCCACCTTTTCCGTCAGGGCGGAAATGCGCGGCAGGTTTTCCCGCAGCCACGCGTGGTGTTCCGCCAGGACATGGCGCACGATCTCCGCGACGGTGGCGTTCTGCCAATCCCTGTCCACCGGAGATCCCGGGTCCCGTTCGAGTTCGGCGATCAGGGCGTCCAGATCGATGTTCGCCTCCGATGCCGCCGATCCTATGCTGCGCTTTCCGCCGCAGCAGTAGTCGATCCCGTGGCGCTCGAAGACCTTCGACCGCGAAGGCCGCTGGGCGACCAGGGTTCCGATGGTGGATTCCGGATTCATGGGGTTTCCTTTCGGGTGGAAAACGAGGCGAACACAAGGCGGAAGAACTGGAAGGAGAGGATCAGAGCGGCGCCCGCGAACACGACGTCGCCGGGGATCCGCATCCACTTCAGGGTTTCCAGGAGCGGCTGGTACAGGAAGTCTGCCGACCGTGCCCACCACAGCCCGTGGTCGATGCAGGCCATGGTCTGCAGGATGCCGATGGGCAACAGCGAGAGCAGGACCATCAGCGAGAGCCCGATGTTCAG
>DATNIW010000157.1:0-6013 GCA_035604215.1 Fibrobacteria bacterium | reverse complement strand
CAGACGGAGCTTCTGGTGTTGAACACCTCGAACAACTGGGTGAAGGTGGACAACAGCACCCAGGTGGGCGCGGGCGGGACGGTGATCGGCGGAGCCCCGGCGCAGAACGACTCGAGCCACGTGATGGCGGTCTACCTGCGGTTGAATCGACCGGTGAGCGGGGAGCTGTACATCTACGACAACATCGGAGTCAGCGTGCTGAACACGGATCTGTCGGCATTGGCGACACTGTGGCCCGCGGGCGGCGAGGATGCGATGCACCAGGTGGAGATCACCTGGAACGGCACCGACGCCAAGCGCAAGTTCGTGGCCACGGGCGTGTACCTGATGCGGGTGGTGGTGAAGGTCGACGACGGCGTGGGCCACATCTACTACAAGAACCTCATTTGGAAGTTCGGCTGGCTCCACGGAACGAATTGAGGCCCAACCCACCTCACCCCTCCCTCGCCGAAGGTGGGGGAGGGGTGAGGTGGACGCCAAGGGAGGCAGGTGCGGCGCGTTTTTGGCTCCTTTTTCGCTGTGGAGAGGCCGATTTCGGCGTAGAATAGGGGGGTCGGACCCCGCAACACCGGGTCGGAGGTGTTCCATGCATCCTGCCTCTCAAAAAAAGCCCGGAAATCGGGCGATCCCATTGATCGGGGCCGCGATTCTGGTCCTGTCCGCCCACGCCGGTGCCGCGCGCACCCTCATGTTCCTGGTGGACTGGTGGTTGAACCAGCCCATGGACACGGTGATCAACCTCCAGGTCTTCCAGCCGACCCCGGAAATCCAGTATCTGCCCACTCCGGCGACCCCGCCCGCTCCCGTGAAGACCAACGCGTACCAGAACGACACCCCGCAGAAGTACGCCTGGTGGTACGCATTGCCCAACTTCAATGCCAACGACTACAGCCAAGGGCGCATTCGGATCAACACCCTGTACAGCCGTGGCTGGTACCAGGCCGACTCCACGTATACGATGGCCAACGACACCGTCATCGATCTTTCCAAACTGCACATCCTGGATACGGCCACCACCTTCACCTATCGCAATCCGGTGAACCAGCGGGACACCACCATCGCCATCCCCGCCGCCGGGCCCAAGACCGTGGCCCTGCCCGCCGGAGCTTGGTTCAAAGGGCCCAAGCTCTACACCTCGGCCGGAAACGGCGGGACATCGGTTCTCAATGTCCGCCCCACCACGGGCACGGGCATGGGCTCCATCGACAACTGCCTGGACACCATTCCGGGAGACACCGTCTGGATCCGCTTCCTTCCCTCCGGTCAGCAGCAACCGCAGGAATCCTCGATGTCCTGTACCTCCTACAATCCGTTCAGCAAGCTGCGTGCTCGGCTGTACCTGCGCAATCCCTGGCCGGGCTCCAGTCCCGTGGTGGATTGGAACGGACAGCAATTGCAGATGTACCCCTCCACCAGCCTCCCCGATTGGATGGTGGTGGATCTGCGCTACATCGACACGTCCGCCACCAAGCCGGCCATCAACTTCCGATTCCAGAAATCGGCCACCAGCGGCGAATTCTTCGACGCCTCCGGCGTGAGCACGGGGATCGTCCAGCCCTTCCAGGAACCGGGCACCACCGACGGCCTGAGCTACTACTTCGTGCCACCGGAAGGCGGAGGCCCTCTGATCGCCAAGGCCGGCGTGCCGGCCCTCAAACCCCCGTACATGCTCTATGTCCAGGATCCGTGGAGTCCGGGAACGCCTCGGGTGGTGTGGCCCAACGACGCCTACCTCCGCGTGATGAGGCCCACCCAGAACTGCGGATGGTACAGCTATCCGCTGTACACCCGCCCTGTGCAGATGCTGATCGGGCATTCCTACCTGGATTCCATCTACGGCACCGCGGGAGCCCAGTTCCGCACCCGTTCCAATTGGGTGACCCTCTCCGCATCCTTCCGTCCCGACAGTTCCGTCTGGGTCCAGACCTTCGGGCCCATCGCGGGCGTACGCGTTCCGGCGGCCGCCACCACGGCCCCCATCACGAAGAGCTGCGCGACGGACACCCTGAACCTGGTCATGGAGGCCTACGACTTCAAAGGCCGCGGCGATGGGGGCGGCAACCCCTCGTTCCAGATCGGTGGGTGGACCGACCTCACGGGTGCGGCCAGCACGGGCCCGGATCCGGGGATGGTGCAGAATGCGCTGGGAGCCAACGGTCTTCCCGTTTACACCGGGAGGGATTCTGGTTACCAGTCCGGGGGGATCAACGGCCCGAAGGGGAACAACACCGCCGCCTTGACGTTGGCGACCACCCTGTGGAAGAAGTCCACTCCGAGCAACTGGTTCGACACCACGGCACTGGTGGCGGCGGTTCCCGGCATCAAAATCGGCCACACCTGCCTGCAGCTGCCGCTGATCAAGACCCCGGCCGATAGCGGCTACTACAAGTACGACAACCAGAGCTTCTTCCCGTTGGACACCATTTCGGACACGCGTGGAGTGTCCCTGGCGCTCGCTGCCGACAACAAGCAGCACAACTTTTCGTTCTGCCTCCAGGGCCACGCCGCCTTCGAATACACCCCCGGTCTGCAGTTCGAGTTCCGGGGCGACGACGACGTCTGGGTGTTCATCAACAATCTGCTGGCCATCGATCTGGGAGGCACCCATGCCCCGGAATCGACCTTCGTCAACGTGGACAAGCTGCACCTGGTGGAAGGCCGCGTGTATCCCTTCGACATCTTCTACTGCGAACGCCAGACCAACGGATCCTCCATCCGCATCCGCACCTCCATGGACCTGCAGCCGTCGTGGAAGTTCAAGGATTCCCTTCTTCCCAAGACCGGCAACGGCGCCACATCCTTCCTCATCCAGGGTCAGATGACCCAGAACTACACCCCCACCTGCGCGGACCTCGCCGCCGCGGCTCGAGCGACCTGGCAACCCACCTCGGGGCAGATGGTGGTGGTGGGTCCAGACGGATCGGACCTCTACACCATCTATTCCACCGACACGACCCTCTACGGCGGAGCGCTGGTCTACGCGAACAACACGATCACGGTGGACACCGCCGCCCTCAAGTTGGATCCCGACCTGTCTTGGACGGGCAAATACACGATCCTGGTCCAATCCCTCTACGGCGATCCGCTGGATTCCATCAGCTTCACCAAGAGCTACGGATCGCATGTCGTGCAGGGCACCGTGTTCGACGCCAACGGGGACGGAATCGCCGACTCCATCCGGCTGGTGGCTCCCGCTCCCATCTTCCTGGACAATCCTTCCTACCACGTGGTCTGGTTCGACGCGTCCGGCAAGAAGGATTCGTTGATCGTACCCGTGGCGCAGGTGAACATGATCTCGGATTCCATCGTCGACGTCCCGCTGGGTGGACGAAACCCCTCGTGGGGGATCCGGACCGCCCTGCCTCCCGTGAAGCCGGACAGTTTGGGCGGGGTGCTCACACACCCGGGAGGCATGGCCGCGGCCGTCGACAATCCCATCAAGCTGCTGGACGGGATCGCACCGGTGGCCGACAGCGCCTGGTTGGCCTACGACACCACCGGCACCGGCATGGACACCTTGTACGTGATCCCCTCCGAACCCGTGCAGGGCGCCTCGGTCCTTCCCGCCGCGAGCATCGCCGCCTGGATCCTGGACGGCAAGTCCACCGCGCCGAACCTGCTTCCCGGAGTGGGCATCGTCTCCACCGACGGCTTGCTCATCAAGCTCCCGCTGTCGTCGGCGACCGACCCCATCGTTCCCGGCGACTCCGTCCGGCTGGGAGGCAAGCTCTCCGATTTCTCGGGCAACGCTCCCGGCGCCCAGTCTCGCTGGGTTCCCGTCCTGGCGAACGCCGTGGCCAAGTCCTGGATGCTGGACACCATCGGGCTGGGCTCTCCCGACGTCATCCACATCAGTTCCCGCGGAAGCCTCGCCTCGGCGACCTCCGTGACCGTGCATTGGAAGACCGCTTCCGGGGCCGACACGACATTTTCCGTTGCCACGCCGGGAGGTCTGGGCACCAGCTTGACCTTGCCTTCGGGCATCCTCCAGAACGCCACCACCTGCTCCGGGTGCCGCATCGACGTGTTCACCGGCACCCAGTCGCGCAGCTTCGCTCTCCTCGATTCCGTGGCCCCCGTCGCGGTGAGCGCCTCCTACCGCTACGGCACATCGGTGGACACCTTGGTGGTGGTGGCATCGGAACCTCTGACCAAGGGGAGCGTCGCCGGTGAGAATTGGGTCGCCCAGAAGGCCATCGGAAGCGCCAGCGTCTCGGGGACCTTGGTGGCCACTGGAACTTCGCCACGGCTTTCCACGGACACCTTGACCTTCCTGGTTCCCACCGGGACCTTCACAGGCGACTCGCTGCGGTTGCGGGGTTGGTCCCTGGACGCCTCCGGCAACGTACCCGGCCAGTCCTCGGGTGGGGTCTCCAAATTCGTGCCCGTCGTCTTCAGCGCCCAGCCCGTGAGCGTGGCGGTGTACGACGAGAACGGGGACGGTCGCGCCGACAGCGTGGTCTTCAGCCTGACCAAGTCCGCCAGCGGCGCGCCGGTTCCCACCGGATTCACGGTCCAATGGGGCGGACAGACGATTTCCGTCTCGAATCTCGTGCCTGCGGCGAACGGACTGTCCTGGAGCGGTCCCATCGGACCCTTCGCCCCGGGCGTCACGGCCCCGATTCCCGGGGAGATGGGAGTGATCCGGGTAGGAAGCGATACCACCACGTGGAGAGCCCGAGTCGCCGACTCGGTGGCCCCGGTGGCCACCAAGGCCGTGTATCGCTACGGGTTGACCATGGATACCCTGACCGTCACGGCCAGCGAACAGCTTGTCCAGGGGAACGCGCCGGGCGAAGGCTGGGTGGCCCAGAAGAACGCGCCCAGCCAGAGCGCATCGGGTACCGTGGCCGCAGGCGCCGCCATCGGGACGCCCACCAATGTCCTGACCCTGCTGGTGGCCCCTGGAGCCTTCACGGGCGATTCGTTGCGGCTGCGCGCCTGGTCCAAGGATGCCTCGGGCAACGCGCCGGGTGCGGTTTCCCCCTGGGTTCCGGTGGCGTACGGACCCCAACCCATCCGGGTCCAGTTGTTCGACGAGAACGGGGACGGCCGCGCCGACAGCGTGGTGTTCCGCCTCGCCCGGTCCGCCAACGGGGTGCCGGTACCGGATTCCTTCACCGTGCAGTGGAACGGCCAAACACTTTCCGTCAAGAACCTGGTCCGCTCGGCAGACCAGCTCTCGTGGAGCGGACCCATCGGACCCTTCGCCAAGGGGACGGCTCCCGCTCCCGGCGATGCCGGTTGGTTCGACATCGGTTCCGACCAGACCTCCTACCGCGCGCCGGTGGAGGATTCCGTGGCTCCGGTTCCGTTGAGCGCGACGTTGGTGTTCGGGTTCGATCCGGGTTCATCCGACACCCTGAAAGTTGTCGGCTCCGAAGGCCTGAAGGCCTTGGGGACGAACTACGTCCTCTTGAACAGCGACTCGTCGAACACGGGAGCCTACCTGCCTACCGGTGCACAGCCGAATCCGTCCGTGGTCTCGGGGACCACCTTGAACCTGGTGGTTCCCTCCGGCTCCATTCCCAACGACGCGTCGTGGGTGCGGTTCGGGACGTCGATTTCCGACAACGGTGGGGCCACGGTGGGCGCCTCTTCGCTGTGGGTGAAGCTGGTGACCCGTCCCAGCGGGCGTGCCTACCTCTACGACTCGGACGGCGACGGCCGCGCGGATTCGGTGGCGGTGGCGGTGCGCGGGACCCTCCCGGCCACCACGGCGGTCCTGACCTGGACGGATGCCACGGGCAAGGCGGACACCCGGACCTGGCCGGTGGGCCCCACATCCGCTTCGTTCGGGATCCATCCCACGACCTCGTCGCTGTGGTTTGCGAAGGGTGCGACCTCGTGTCCCACCAACAATTGCACGATTTCCTTCCTGGATTCCACGGGCGCGACCCTGGTGACCTGGCCGCTGGTGGACAGCGTGGCGCCCATGGCCCTCTCCGGCAGCTACACCTTCGGGACCACCCAGGACACCCTGACGGTGAAGTTCAGCGAGCCGTTGAAGCAG
>DATNIW010000156.1:0-3512 GCA_035604215.1 Fibrobacteria bacterium | reverse complement strand
CCCCCTCCCCGACGTCGGTCACGTCCCGCAACCCCAGGCCCAGCAGTTCCGTGCGGGCCGAGGGGCTGCCCGTCATGGTGGGCGTGTTGCGGTAGATGCGCGGCACCAGGGCTTCGGAGAGCCTGACGTAGAGGGCTCCAGGCAGGCTGGCCTCGCGGTAGATGGCCTTCCCGAACAGATGGTGGATCAAGGCGACCACGGGTACCGTGGAAATCCACGGGGCGGCGAAGGCGATCTTGTTGGAATCGTCCACGACCAGGTCGGCCCGTTCCTCGCGTACCCAACGCCGCAAGTTGAGGTACACGTTGAAGTTGAAGGTCGAGGCCCCGCCCTCGCGACGGACCTCGTACCCGGCTTCCTCTTCCCTGTCCAGGAGCCCGCGGGCTCCGTGGCTGACGAGAACCGACTCCCATCCCCTGTCGGCGAGCCTTCGCAGGACCTCGTGGGCATGGACCTCCGCGCCCCCCATCCGGGGATTGCGCAGGTCCCGCCAGTTGATCCAGAGGACTCGCCGCGAGGTCACTTCGCGCCCGAGTCCTGTCCGGGCGCCCGCGCGGGCGCGGGGAGCCCCTTCATCCTGGACAGCTGCTGGGCGCGCTCCTGGATCTGCGAAGCCACCTGCTGGAGACGCTGGTCTCCGGGACTCAGGGCCGCCGCCTTGTTGATCCAGAACATGGCCTGCTCGAAGTTGCCCAGGTTGGCGTAGGTCATGGCGAGGTCCACCTGGATCTGGCCGTCGGAGGGGTGGCGCTTGACCGACTCCTCCAGGACCTTGAGGGCCTTCTCGGGATGTCCGGATCTGCTGTCGACCTCCGCAGCGGCGCGGTCCAGCATGGGTTCGTTGGGCAGGCGCTTGCGCGCGACCGTGATCACGCTGTCCGCGGACGCGGGCTGGCCCAGGGTCGCGAACATCTGGGCGGTGAAGTAGGCCGTCCGCCACTCGTCGGGAACCAGGCGTTCCGCTTCGTGGATGAGGCTCACCACCTTGGCGATCCGCTCGACGGACTTCGCCTTCAACGCCTTGGCGAGCACGGTGTCCCTGGTCAAGGCCGCAGAATCGCGCCACTTCTTGGCGATGTCCGCGGAACCCAGCGCCGCCTGGATGGCGATGGAGGAGTAGTTGGTCTCCAGTCGGCGGCTGTCGTCGTCCAGGTAGCCCACGCTGTACTGGTCGCCGGCCATGCCGCGGAACTTGTAGACCTTGGTGAACAGTTCCACGGTCTTGTCGATGTCGACGGGATCCGTCTGGACGGAATCCGTCAAAGTGAACACCATTCCCTGCATGCGGCAGAACGGCGCCAGGCCCATCATGTTCTCCTCGCCCACCGTGGCGGCGAAGTGGATGGGCTTGTGGACGGCGGCGTGGTCGTTGGACTGGACGATGTGCAGGATCAGCCTGTCCTGGATCTTGATCCAGGGAAGGTCCTTGTCGGACGGCACCTGGACCTTGCGCGGTCCGATGTCCACCACGGTTCCCGGTCCGAAGGGATTCCGGTCCACGTCCAGGGCGCGGATCTCGGCGTCCGTGTAGGTGATCGGAACCTTGGGCTCCAGGTTCTTCATCTGGCGGATGTACCAGTCGGTGTTGATGAGCGAGAGGTTCACCAGCCGCACGTCCGGTCGGATCCCGTAGGCGTACTGCAGCGCCCACAGCGGGAACGTGTC
Source organism: Fibrobacteria bacterium (assembly GCA_035604215.1). Taxonomy (GTDB): domain Bacteria; phylum Fibrobacterota; class Fibrobacteria; order UBA5070; family UBA5070; genus UBA5070. Next base: position 1,847 of record DATNIW010000156.1, on the reverse strand, counting down.
GTTGTCGCCGTTGGTGAACAGGATGCCGTTGGGTTCGCAGGAGTTCAGCAGGTTGTAGGAGTAGTCGAACGGAACCCAGTCGTTGTGCCGGTCGCTTTCGTGCCAGTTGGAGGCGCCGGCCACCACGGGCATCAGCGCCACCAGCACCAGGTAGGACACGAACTGGGGATGGTTCTTCCAGTCGTCCTTACGGCTTTCCCGCATCTTCTGGGCGTAGAGCGCCGCGGCCACTCCGTACAGGATCCCCACCAGCACGAAGGCGGGCGTGAAGAAGTAGTCGCGCTCGCGGACCTCCATGTGGACGGGATCCGGATAGGCGACATCCTGCCCTCCCCCCTTCTGCTGGAGCCACGCCTTGTATTCGGCGACCTCGGGCTGGGTGCCGTCGGCGAAGTTCACGTACCACAGCATGCCGAAGCTGGAAAAGACGTACAGCCCGGCAAGAAGGATGGACAGGCGCCGTTCGCGGTCCCAACCGAAACGGAACAGCCACCACAGCGGCAGGTTCGCCAGGAAGAACAGCGCCAGTTGCGCCACCCGTTTGGGCACCCAACCGGGCACCTGGGCATAGACCCCGTCCTCTCCCTTGACGGATTCCACGCCCATCGCCGAAAGCTGGTTGGGGACGCGGATTCCGAAGAACTTGTCGTCGCGCTGGACCTTGAAGGGCGTGAACTGCTGGATCAGGTAGCCGCCATAGCCCATGTTCTCGTGGACCAGGAGCTGGTTCAGGAAGTTGCCGCGGCGGGTGAGGGAGCGCACGATCATGTTCTCGGAGCCGTACTGCTTGCGCTCGATGTACTCGCGGAACTCGCCCCAGTTGTTGAGACTGAAGGCATCGGAGAACGACGGCCGGGTCTGGAGGTTGTTGTAGGTGGTCGGGTCGCCGAGCACCAGGGGAGGACGCACCTGGGGATCGCCCTCGTCGATGATGGGGGTCAGCGAGGCCCGGATGGGGATGTACAGGTAGAGCGACCAGCCGAGCACGGCGGCGAAGGAGAGCACGCACGACAGTTTCCAGCCCTGCTTCTCGCCCATGACGGGGAAGATCCAGAGGAGGAGCGACACGACGGCCAGGGCCAGCGCGATGAGCGGGAACAGGCCGGGCATGTAGATGATGGACATCAGCAGGGTGCCCGCGAGGTAGAGCGGGTACATGCGCCGCTTGGATTCGTCCACGGCAACCACCCAGACGCAGAGGATGGGCAGGAACATGACCGTGAACAGGGTGAAATTCACGCCCAGGAAGGAGAGGTAGACCACGAACACCAGGATGCGGTCGGCCCAGGGCGTGGCGCGCAGGTCCCGCCATTCCATCATCAGGTACACGCTGAGCAGCGTGAAGAACATGGCCGGCGTGTACATCTCGGCTTCCACCGAGGAGAACCACAGGGTGTCGCAGAAGGTGACCAGCAGGGCCGAAAGGGCGCCGCCCAAGGCCGCCACCCACAGGAACCTCGCGCGTTCCGAATCCTTCTGGAACATGCGGATGGCGCGGAAGCCGGTGAGGTAGGAGGTTCCGGCGATCAGCGCGGAGGCCATCACGGAGATCAGGTTCACCCGGGCGCCCACGTCCTTCACCCAGAAGAAGAGCATGATGCAGATCCGGGAGAGCACGTGGTGGAGCGACATGCCCGGGGGATGGGGAACGCCCAGGATCCGACCCGCCGCGATGTACTCGCCGCAGTCCCAGAAGCTCACCGTGGGGGCCATGGTCCGCCAGTACACCAGGAAGGCGAAGACCGTCGCGGCGGCCGCCCCCCACCACTTCAACTTGCGCTCGGTCACGTTCGATCTCCTTGTTTGAGGGGTGCGTCCCCCCGGACGATGCGGGCGATGGGGTCGAG
>DATNIW010000155.1:0-4510 GCA_035604215.1 Fibrobacteria bacterium | reverse complement strand
CCGTCCTGGGCCACGATGGGCCCGATCCAGAGCGGGGCGCCGCCCACGAAGGCCTTCTCCACCGAGTCGATCTTCGTCTTGACGGGATCCGGCACGGCCGGCCCGTAGGAGGCGAGCTTCACGTAGCCGTCGCGGATGTTGCCGCGCAGGTTGGCGCTCTTCCATGTGCTGTCCTGGATGGACTTCACGATCTTCTCCATGAGCGGGGCCCAGTTCCAGGCGGCGCCGGTGAGCCAGCCCTTGGGCGCGAACTGGGAGGCGTCGGCGTGGTAGCCGCACACCATGATCCCGCGCTTCTCGGCGGTCTGGGCGATGGTGATGGGTCCGTCCACGTGCATGGTCAGGACGTCGATCCCCTGGTCGGCCAGGGTGTTGGCCGCTTCCGCCTCCTTGGTGGGATCGCTCCAGGAGCCGGTCCACACCACGTTCATGGTGACCTTGGGGTTCATGCTCTGGGCACCGCGGGTGAAGGCGTTGATGTTGCGCAGCGTCTGGGGGATGGGATGGGCCGCGATGAACCCAAGTTTCCCGCTCTTGGTGCAGGCCCCGGCCGCCATGCCCGACAGGTACTCCACCTCGTCGATGTCGGCGAAGAAGGTGCCCAGGTTGGGGGCGAGCTTGAATCCACCGCCGTGCATGAAGATCACGTCGGGGTGCTTGGCCGCCACTTCCAGGGCGGGATCCAGGTACCCGTAGCTGGTGGCGAAGATGATCTTGATCCCGTCGCCGATCATCCGCTCCATGACCCGCTCGACCTCGGCGTTCTCCGGGATGTTCTCGAAGTACACGGTTTTGATGCCCAGGTCCTTCTCCAGCTGCAGGCGCCCCTGGTCCATGGCGTAGTTGTAGCCGTAGTCCGTGCGGGGCCCCACGTAGATGAAGCCGACCTTGGCGGAGTCGGCGCCGCCGGCCTTGGATTCCTCCTTCTTGCCGCAGCCCGCGAGCAGGATGGTGGCCGCGGCCAGGGCGATGGACATGGACAGGATACGTCGAATCATGTTGTTCCTCCGTTGGTGGACGTTCACTCGGTTTTCGAGAAGACCTGCGCGAGGTCGCGCGGCATGCCGCCCTTCGATCGCGCCCGGGCCGATCCCCACACGAGGACCCCCAGGCAGACCAGGTAGGGGAGGGTGGAGAGCAGGTAGGGGGAGATGGTCACGCCCAGGGCCTGCAGTCGCAGCGTCAGGGATTCGACCACCCCGAAGAGGAGGGCGGCGGGAAGCGCGTACCAGGGGTTCCAGCGCGCGACGATCACCAGGCCCACGGCCACCAGCCCGCGCCCCGCCGTCATCCATTCGACCCAGTTGCGCACGAGGTCCACGGAAAGGCTCGCGCCCCCCAGGCCGGACAGCGCGCCTCCCGCGAGGATGGCGGCCCAGCGCACCTTGGTGGGAGAGATGCCCAGGGTGGAGGCCGATTCCGCGGATTCCCCCACGGCCCGCAGACGCAAGCCGGCGCGGGTGCGGTACAGGAAAAGCGAGCACAGGACCCAGGTGGCCAGGGCGATCAGCACGCTGGGCGTGGCCACGCGGAGGATGGGGCCCACCAGGGGAAGCTTCGCGGCGCCGCCGAAGTCGGGGGAGGCGAAGCCGTCGATGCGCCGTCCCACGAAGGGAATGCCGAAGAAGGCGGAAAGACCTCCGCCCAACAGCCACACCGCCACCCCCGACGCGAACATGTTGGCACCCGCCACCAGGACCAGGAAGGCATGCACGGAGGAGAGCAGCATGCCCGCGACGATGCCCGCGAACAGGCCGGCCCAGGGGTTGCCCGTGACCGCCGCGACGGCGAATCCGGCGCAGGCTCCGGACAGCATCTGTCCCTCCACGCCCAGGTTCACTACCCCTGCCCGTTCCGTGATGGTTTCGCCCAGGAGCACCTGGAGGAGCGGGGTGGCGGATCGCAGGCCGGAGAGCAGGATACCCAGGAGGAGTTCGATGAAGGTCATGGGGATCTCCCGCGCCGGAGGAATCCGCCGGTCGCCAGCACGCTGCAGAAGAGGATGGATTGGAGCACGACCGCGGTGGCCTCGGGGAGCTGCGCGTAGAGCTGGAGGGCGTCGCCGGAAGAAAGCAGCGCGCCCATCACGAAGGCCAGCGGGATGATCCGGATCATGTGCTGACCAGCCATCCACGCCACCAGGAAACCGGTGAGCCCGAAGTTCAGGGCGATCCCAGACTCCAGGCGGCCGTGGATGCAGGAGGTCTCCAGGATGCCGGAGAGCCCCGCGATGGCTCCTCCGATCCCCATCACCAGCGCGACATTTCCCGTCCAGGAGAACCCGACCCCCTCGCCCAGCTTCAGGTTGCTCTTGAGGATGCGCAGCGAAAGACCCCACCGGGACCGGGAGAGGACCACGTGCAGGGCCACCGCGATTAGAAGCGCCAGGATCAGTCCCGAGTGCAGGTGCGAACCGTTGATCAGCAAGGGCAGCTTCACCCACTGGGGGAACGAGATGGTGGCGGGCCAGCCCAGGTTCGAGGTGTCGCGCCACGAGCCGTACACCACCCAATCCACTAGAAGCGATGCCACGTAGTTGAGGAGCAGCGTGACCAGGGTCTCGTTGACCTCCAGCTTGGCGCGCAGGAAACCTGGAACCAGTCCCCAGATGGCACCTCCGGCGAAGGCCCCCAGGAACATGAGAGGCATGGCGGCCCAGTGGCTGTGCCCGAAAAGAAGGACCATCGCCGTACCGCACCATGCGCCCATGTAGAACTGGCCGGACGCCCCCACCGTGAGCAGGCCCAGGCGCGCAGGTAGCGCGGTCGCCAAGGCGCACAGCAGGATGGGGATCGTCTTGACCAGCGTCTCCGTCAGCCCGTAGGAGCTCCCCAAGGACCCCGAAAGGAGTTCGCCGAAAAGGAGGAACGGCGATCGGCCCAGGAGAGCGAAGAAGATCAGGCTGGAGACGAAGAAAACCAGGGTCGCGGAAACCGCGAAGAGGGTCCCCTCGAACCACGGGTACCGGACGGCCAGCGCCTTGCGGCGAACGGCGAGGGACGGAGTCATGCCGCCGCCCCCATCATCCAACGGCCCAGCAGGTTCCGATCGGCGCCTTCGGCGGCGACGGTGCCCAGGATCTTCCCGTGGGACAGGACGGAGATCCGGTGAGCAAAGCGAAGGAGATCGTCCAGTTCCTCGGAGATCCATAGAACCGCGGCCCCGTCCCGGGCGTGGGCGAAAAGCCGCGCGTACACCGCCTGGGTGGCGGAGAGGTCCAGCCCCATGGTGGGGTAGCAGGCCACCACCAGCTTCCGCGCACCGGAAAGCTCGCGAGCGGCCACCAGCTTCTGGAGGTTGCCCCCGGACAGGTCGCGGGCCCGCCGAGACGGGTCGCGGGGACGGACGTCGTAGGCCTCCAACATGGGGAGCGCTTCCACTGCGGACGGTTTCCGTCCCGCCATCCAGAAAGGAAGGCGGGGGATTCCCTTGAGGGCGAGATTCACGGAGAGGTCCAGGTCGGGCGCCACGCCGTTCACCGACGGGCGTTCGGGGATGAATCCGACCACGGTGGGATCGGGAACACCTCCGTTGCCGCGCTGGACCGCCACCCCTTCCAGCAGGACCTCCCCGGAGGTCACCTCGCGCATGCCCGCCACGCAGGCCCCCAGCACGTCCTGGCCGTTGCCGGAAACGCCGGCGATGCCCAGGATCTCCCCCGGGGCCACCATCAGGTCGATGCCGGACACCGAGGAGAACACGTCGCCCGCGGTCAGACCGCGGACCTCCAGCAGCGGCACCTCGCGGGCGGGCGGGGGCACACGCACGGCGGGGACCACCTTGGCGCCGCCCACCATCAGGGACGACAATTCCTGGGCGCTGAGCCCGACGGCCGTCCGGTTCTCCACCATCTTCCCGTGGCGCATCACGGCCACGCGGTCGGCGCAGGAAGCCACATCCTCGAACTTGTGGGTGATGAGGATCACCGATCGGCCTTCCTTGGCCAGTTGCCGCACCCTCTCGTGGAGCCCCTTGGTCTCGATGGGCGTGAGCACCGAGGTCGGTTCGTCGAGGATCACCAGCAGGGCTTCCAGGTTCAGCACCTTGGCCAGCTCCACCAGCTGCATCTGTCCCACCGGGATGTCGGCCACCAGCGCCGAAGGGTCCAAGTCCGGCGCCAGCCGCTTGAGGTGCGCCAGCAGGCGCTCGTCGCGCCCCCCTCCACGCGCCGGAACCATGGGGAGGTCCGGATAGGCGAGCTGGAGGTTCTCGCGCACGGTGAGGGCGGGGATCAAGCTGAACTGCTGGAAGACCATTCCGATGCTGGAAGCCATGGCGTCGCGCGGCGAGGAGAAGCGGACGGGCTTCCCCTCGATCTCGATGGTCCCCGAATCCGGCGACTGGAATCCGTAGAGGATCTTCATCAGGGTGGACTTGCCCGCCCCGTTCTCGCCCAGGAGGGCGACGACCTCGCCTTCGCCGACGTCCAGATCCACGCTGTCGTTGGCGGCGAGCTCGCCGAACCTCTTGGTGATCCCCTTCATGGATATCCGCACGGAACAGCCCTCCC
>DATNIW010000154.1:0-2349 GCA_035604215.1 Fibrobacteria bacterium | reverse complement strand
GCAGGACATCAGCATCGAGTTCTTCAAGATGGTCCAAAATCGCATGCACTGGGCGATTTCCGGCATGACCGCCGCCGAGATCGTCCATGCCCGCGCCGATGCCCGGAAGCCGAACATGGGCCTCACGACCTGGCGCGGCGATCCATGGGGACCGGGCGCAGCCGGACGGGGTGGTCTCCCACCGCCAGACGGCACACCCTCGCCGTTGGCTGAGTGTCGGCCCGCCCTTCAATACAGCCAGCCCAATGGCTGGCCACTCAGGGAACGGGCCGATGTATCGAAGCCACCGGCACCCCCGGCAGCCAGGATCTAAGGGCTTTTCCCGCCCCCCGACCCGCACGCGGGAACGCCATCCTCCGCCACCACCGGTCCCTCCGCGTAGCGGCCCGACAATTCCCGGAGGTACTCGTAGCTGTAGATGCCCGTGTCGTGGGCGTCGCTCCAGACCACGCGCAGGGCGTAGCGGCCCACCGAGGCCACCGTGATCGGATGGACGTCGAAGGGGACCTCGGCTTCGCCGGTGTTCCGGGCGCCGGTCCACTCGTCCACGCAGCGGGCGCAGGGGCACTTGCCGCGCAGCCAGCGGTAGGGGAGGGCGGTGCGGTTGCCGTCCGACCAGTCCACGCCCAGGAAGCCGCCCGCGAAGCGGTGGATGCGCACGGGGGCCACGCGGCTCATGCCGCCACCTCCAGCTCTTCCTCGGGGAGGGTCTTCCAGTCCAGGTTGTATTCGGTCATGACATCAGAGCTCTCGGCGCGCAGGACCGAAAGCTCGGCGGCCATCCTGCCCGCGATCTCCGCGAAGGCCAGGGCCGATGGTGCGTTGGGCGATCGGAAGACGATGGGCTCGCCCTGGTCGCCGGAAAGGGCCACTCCGGCCTCCAGGGGCACCGTGCCCAGGAAGGGAACGCCCAGGGAGCGGGCGATTCGGAGCGCTCCGTCGCGGCGGAAGATGTCGTGGACCTTGCCGCAGCCGTCGCAAACGAACCCGCTCATGTTCTCCACGATGCCCAGCACCGGCACCGAGACCTTTTCGAACATCCGGAGGCCCTTCTTGGCGTCCAGCAGGGCCACGTCCTGCGGCGTGCTCACGATGATGGCCGCGGTGATGGGGGTCTGCTGGGTGAGGGTGAGCTGGATGTCGCCGGTTCCGGGGGGCATGTCGATGAGCAGGTAGTCCAGGTCGCCCCATTCCACCTGGCGCACGAAGTTCTGGACCATCTGGCTCACCATGGGGCCGCGCCAAACCACCGGGGCCTCGTCGTCGGAGAACATGGACATGGAGATGACCTTGATGCGCCGCGATACAGGCGGGTGGATCCTCTTCTGCGAGTCCATTTCCGGATCTTCGCGGACCCCCAGCATCATGCCCTGGGAGGGGCCGTAGATGTCGGCGTCCAGGATGCCCACCTTGGCGCCTTGGCGGACCAGCGCCGCCGCGATGTTGACCGTGACCGTGGACTTGCCCACGCCGCCCTTGCCCGAGGCCACGGCCACCACGTTGCGCACGCCTTGCAGGAGCTGGCCCTTGTCCATGCCGGGCCGGGCGGCGACCTGGGCCGAGAGGCGCACCTCCACGGAGAGGACTCCGGGCACGGAACGGACCGCTTTCGCGGCCTGGTCCTTGAGCAGGTCCTTCACCGGGCAGGCCGGGGTGGTGAGGACCAGGTCGAAATCGACTTCCCCCTTCCCCGAAATCGACAGATTTCGGACGAACCCCAGGGAGACGATGTCCTTGTGGAGATCCGGGTCGGACACGGATCGGAGGCTTTGCAGAACGGATTCTTCGGTGACCATCAGGGACGGCAAATTACATCGGGACGCGTTCTCCGGTTCGCGGACGGAATCCATCCCGTGGACCCCGGACTCCGGAATCGATTTGTAAATCCCTGGGAGATGCCGATCCCGGACTCGCCCCACTACAACGCCACGGTGGTCGCGCGCACGGAGTACACCTCCGCCTTGCGCACCTACTACATCCAGCCCGACCAGCCCTTCGAGCCCTACCTGGCCGGGCAGTACGTGACCCTGGGCCTGGAAAGCTCCGTTCCCCGCACCGGGGCCATCCTTCCCGAGATGCGCCCGCCCCAGGAGGGGAAGATGGTGCTGCGGGCCTATTCCATCGCCTCGGCGGGTTTCGAAACGGAAGTGCTGCAGTTCTACGTCGCGCATGTCCCCGGCGGCTCGCTGACCCCGCGGTTGTGGAGCCTGGAACCCGGGGATCGCATCCAGGTGGGTCGGCGCATCATCGGGAACTTCACCCTGGAGAACGCCCTCACCAAGACGCTGGTGATGGTGGGGACGGGAACGGGCATCGCCCCCTTCCTGGCCATGGTCCGCCAGCACGCCG
>DATNIW010000153.1:0-52398 GCA_035604215.1 Fibrobacteria bacterium | reverse complement strand
CGCCAAGATGGCGAAGGATACGACCAAGCTCGCCGCCAAGGACTCGACGAAGCCCGCCACGCTCGACACGGCCAAGGCCGCCCCCAAGCCAGCCCCCATGGCACGCGGACCAAAATCCGTCAAGGTCGTCCTCCACGTGGTGCTGCGCTTCTACCAGCCCGGCAAAGGCGTCTACTCGACGGGCCGCTACCTGGCCGACACCAAGGCCGCGTCGGCGCTCCAAGCCGGAACCGTCCCTACGTCCTTCCTTCCCGGCCACCTCTCCGAGGCGGTCAACCCCATCCTGATGCGCATCGCCCAGGACGTGGCCATCGGGCGTGGAATGTCGGACTGAGTACCTTCAGTCCTCCATGGACGCCCTCACGACCGCCTTCACCAGCCATTCGCGCCACTTCGACGACTTCCGCTGGGTCTATCCGGTCCTGTCCCGGCGTTCGGGGGGTCTGTCCATCGGGGTGAACCTGAACCCCGACAAGGCCTGCAACTTCGATTGCCCCTACTGCCAAGTGGACCGCCGCGGTCCGGCCCCCTCCGCCCAGGTGGATCCCGCCGGTGTGGAGGCGGAATTGCGGGAGATGTTGGGACGCGTGGCCGCCACCCGTCTGGAAGAGGTTTTTCCTGGGGTTCCTCCCGAGCAGAGGAAATTGTCGGATGTCGCCCTCTCCGGAGACGGCGAGCCCACCATGCGTCCGGAATTTCCGGAGGTTTGCCGCCGACTTTCCCTGGTTCGCGAAGAGTGGACGGCTGCTGGCGGCATCGCGTTCCGGCTGGTCCTCATCACCAATGCCACCTTGCTGGATCGGCCCACCGTGATCGAGGGACTGGGTGTCCTGTGCCACGGCGGCGGCGGGGAGATCTGGGGAAAGCTCGATGCCGGAACGGAATCCTTCTACCGGAAGGTGAATGTCACCCGGGTACCGCTCTCCAAGGTCATGGACAACCTCGCGGCCACCGCCCCGCTGTTCCCGCTTCGCATCCAGACCTTGTTCTTCGAACGATCAGGCGAGATCCCGGACGAGGCCGAAGTGGATGCATGGCTCGGGAATCTGGAGACCATCCGGCGCCACGGACCCCTGCTTGGAGTGCAACTCCATACCGTGGCGCGCGCCACGGCGGCACCGGGTTGCAGGCCGATGTCCTTGGAATGGCTGACGGAAGTCGCCAACCATGTCCGCTCCAGGACAAAATTGGATGTCGAGGTCCACTCCGGGGTGGAAAGCGGTTCTTTCGCGAACTCTTGAGGTCTGCGAACGCTTTAAGGCCTTTCATCCTCCTAATGGACCCTTTTGTCCGATTTACGTGTAAATTGGAGTTGTGCATCTTAGATTTGTCTAATCCATTGCTCTAGGAAAGGGGAAACGAGGACCATGTCATCCGAATCCGACTCCAAGATGATCACTGTCGACGCCACCGAGGCCGTGGCGATGGTGGCGCACAAGACCAACGAAGTGATCGCCATCTACCCGATCACCCCTTCCACTCCCATGGGCGAGTTCTCCGACCAGTGGTCGGCGCAGAAGAAGCCCAACATCTGGGGCACCGTCCCGCTGGTGATGGAACTCCAGTCCGAGGGCGGCGCCTCCGGCACGGTCCACGGATCTCTCCAGACGGGTGCCCTCACCACCACCTTCACCTGCTCGCAGGGTCTGTTGCTGATGATCCCGAACATGTACAAGATCGCCGGGGAACTCACCTCCACGGTCTTCCATGTCTCCGCGCGCTCCCTGGCCGCCCAGGGGCTCTCCATCTACGGCGACCACCAGGACGTCATGGCCGTGCGCCAGACGGGCTGGGCCATGCTGGCTTCCAACAGCGTCCAGGAAGCACACGACTTCGCCCTGATCTCCCAGGCCGCCACCCTGGAGAGCCGCGTCCCCTTCGTCCACTTCTTCGACGGGTTCCGCACCAGCCACGAAATCAACAAGATCCTCCCTCTATCCGACGACCAGATCCGCCAGTTCGTGCCCGCCGATCTCGTGGCCGCGCACCGCCGACGCGGGTTCTCCTCCGAGAGGCCCTTCATCCGCGGCACCGCCCAGAACCCGGACACCTACTTCCAGGGTCGCGAAAGCTCCAACCTGTTCTACATGGCCATCCCCGGCATCGTGCAGAAATGGATGGACACCTTCGCTGGTCTCACGGGCCGCCAGTACCGGCTTTACGACTACTTCGGAGCCCCGGATGCGGACCGCGTGGTCGTGCTCATGGGTTCCGCGGTGGAAACCGCCGAGGAAACCGCCAAGGCCCTGAACGCCAAGGGTGAAAAGGTCGGCGTGCTGGCCGTGCGCATGTTCCGTCCCTTCGATGCCACGCTGTTCGTGAACGCCATCCCCGCCTCGGTGAAGCGCGTCGCCGTGCTGGACCGCACCAAGGAGCCTGGTTCCGCCGGCGAGCCCCTGTACCAGGACGTGGTCACCGCCATCTCCGAGTTGGGCCGGTCCTTCGAGATCGTCACGGCGGGGCGCTACGGCCTCTCCTCCAAGGAATTCACCCCGGCCATGGCCAAGGCCGTCTTCGACGACCTGAAGTCCCCGTCTCCCAAGCGCCACTTCACGGTGGGCATCAACGACGACCTCACCCACCTGTCGCTCTCCTACGATCCGTCCTTCAATGTCGAAGACGCGAAATCGGTCCGCTGCCTGTTCTTCGGGGTGGGCTCCGATGGCACCGTGGGCGCCAACAAGAACTCCATCAAGATCATCGGCGAGGAGACCGACAACCACGCCCAGGGCTACTTCTTCTACGATTCGAAGAAGTCGGGTGGACTCACCGTCTCGCACCTGCGCTTCGGGCCCAATCCCATCCGCGCCCCGTACCTGATCGAGCACGCTTCGTTCGTGGCCTGCCACGCCGAGAGCTTCCTCGAGAAGGTGGAGATGCTGAAGTACGCCGCTCCTGGCGCCGTGTTCCTGCTCAACACCACCTGGAACAAGGACCAGATCTGGGCCAAGCTCCCGAGGGAGGTCCAGGAACAGATCATCGGAAAGTCGCTCAAGTTCTACGTGATCGACGCCTACCAGGTCGCCAAGGACACGGGCATGGGCAACCGCACCAACACCGTGATGCAGACCTGCTTCTTCGCCATCTCCGGAGTCCTGCCGGCGGACGAGGCCATCGCCCAGATCAAGAAGGCCATCAAGAAGACCTACGGCAAGCGCGGCGAGGCCGTGGTGCAGCAGAACTTCCTGGCGGTGGACAAATCCGTGGAGAACCTCTTCCAGGTCTCCTGTCCTGGCCACGTCACCGCCGACCATTCACGGCCCAATCCCGTCCCCGCGTCCGCGCCGGAATTCATCCAGAACGTGATCGGACCCATGATCGCCTTCCGCGGCGACGATCTCGCCGTGAGCGCGGTGCCCGTGGACGGCACGTTCCCCTCCGGGACCACCAAGTACGAGAAGCGGAACTTCGCGCTGGAAATCCCGGACTGGGATCCCTCCATCTGCATCCAGTGCAACAAGTGCGCGTTCGTCTGCCCGCACGCGGTCATCCGGCCCAAGCTCTCGACTCCCGAAAATCTCGCCGCGGCGCCCGAGGGCTTCAAGCACGTCCCCGCCAAGTTCTTCAAGGAATACCCGGGGACGGAATATGTCCTCCAGGTCAGTCCGGAGGACTGCACCGGATGCGGCATCTGCATCGAGGCCTGCCCGGCCCGCGACAAGACCAACAGTTCGCGCCGCGCCATCAACCTGGTTCCCGTGCAGTCGGTGCTGGATCGCGACAAGGCGAACTGGGACTACTTCCTGAAGCTTCCCGAAGTCGACCGCACCACGGTGGTCCCCAACAACGTCAAGAACAGCCAGCTCCTGCAGCCTCTCTTCGAGTTCTCCGGCGCCTGCGCCGGTTGCGGTGAGACCCCGTACGTGAAGCTCCTCACCCAGATGTTCGGCGATCGCGCCCACATCGCCAACGCCACCGGCTGCAGCTCCATCTACGGCGGCAACCTGCCCACCACCCCGTACACGACCAACGCCCAGGGCCGGGGCCCGGCGTGGTCCAATTCCCTCTTCGAGGACAACGCCGAATTCGGCCTCGGTTTCCGCCTGGCGCTGGACCAGAAGGAAGGCTACGCCAAGGAGCTTCTGAAGAAGTTCTCGGACGTGCTGGGCGACGAGCTCGTGACCGCCATCCTGGAGGCCGACCAGAAGACGGAGAAGGGTCTGGCCGAACAGAGGCTTCGCGTGGAACTGGTGAAGTCCAAGCTCGCCACCGACACGTCCCCGGGTGCCCGCGACCTGGTGGAGCTCGCCGAAACCCTGGTCAAGCGAAGCGTGTGGATCCTGGGCGGAGACGGCTGGGCCTACGACATCGGTTACGGCGGCTTGGACCACGTCCTGTCCACCGGACGCAACGTGAACGTGCTTGTCCTGGACACCGAGGTGTATTCCAACACCGGCGGCCAGGCCTCCAAATCCACCCCCATCGGGGCGGTGGCCAAGTTCGCCGCCACCGGCAAGGGGTTTCCCAAGAAGGACCTGGGCCTCATCGCCCAGGCCTACGGGTACGTCTACGTGGCGCGCATCGCCATGGGTGCCAACGACGCCCAGACGGTCCGCGCGTTCCAGGAAGCCGAGGCCTACGACGGACCGTCGCTGATCATCGCCTACAGCCATTGCATCGCCCACGGCTTCGCGCTGGAACGGGGCCTGGAACAACAGAAGCTCGCGGTCCAGTCCGGCCATTGGCCCTTGTACCGCTACAACCCCGAACTGGTGGTGGCCGGCAACAACGGATTCCAGTTGGACTCCAAGGAACCGTCCATCGAACTCGAGAAGTACGTGTACAACGAAACCCGCTACAAGATGCTGCTCGCGCAGGACAAGCCCCGGGCCGAGATGCTCCTGGGCCAGGCCAAGGCGGGGATCGCGTCGCGCTGGACCCAACTCCAGTATCTTGCCGCCCAGAACAAGGACGCGAACTGATGGCCGATCTATCCACGAGCTACCTGGGTCTGAAGCTCGCCAATCCGTTGGTGGCTTCTGCGTCGCCCATTTCCAAAAGAATCGACAACGTCAAGAAGCTGGAAGCAGCCGGCATCGGCGCGGTCGTGGTGTATTCGCTCTTCGAGGAGCAGATCAACCACGAGCAGCAGGAACGCGACCACTTCCTGACCAAAGCCACGAACATGCATCCGGAGGCATTGGACTACTTCCCCGACCTGGGCCACTACAACCTGGAACCGGATCAGTACTTGGCGCACCTGTCCGCCGTCAAGAAAGCCGTGGGCATCCCGGTGATCGGTAGCCTGAACGGCGTGACCCGCGGGGGCTGGACCGAATGGGCGCACCGCATCGAACAGGCTGGCGTGGATGCGTTGGAGCTCAACCTGTATTCCATCCCCGTCAACACCTCGGCCACCGGAGCCGGAGTCGAGGCCCAGGCGGTGGATCTGGTGGGGGATGTGGTTTCCAAGGTCAAGATCCCCGTGGCCGTGAAGCTCTCGCCCTACTACTCCTCGCTTCCCAACATGGTCCGCCGGTTCGGCGAGGCGGGAGCCAAGGCCGTGGTGCTCTTCAACCGCTTCCTGCAGCCCGACCTGGATCCGGAAAATCTCGCGGTGGTGTCCACCGCCCGGCTTTCGGATTCCGGCGACCTGGCGTTCCCCTTGCGTTGGACGGCCATCCTGCATGGCAAGGTGTCCCCCGAAATCGCCCTGTCCGGCGGCGTGCACACCGGTCGCGACCTGCTCAAGTCCCTCCTGGCCGGGGCCCAGGTGGGCCAGATCGCCAGCGAGATCCTGGTCAACGGCACCGATCGGGTGCGCGAGGTCCTGCGCGACCTGGGGGACTGGATGGACGAGAACGAATACCTTTCGGTGGACCAGCTCCGCGGCTCCATGAGCCAGCGCAAGGTGGTGGACTCCGCCGCCTTCGAGCGGGCCCAGTACATGCGCGCGCTCGTGTCCCTCGACGACCGATTCATCTGACCCATAGGAGACGGAAAATGACAGCCGTGAAGTTCAACCAGACGGTCCTGCGCGACGGACACCAGTCCCTGGCCGCGACGCGGATGAAGACCTCCCAGATGCTTCCGGTGGTGGGAAAGCTCGACGACATGGGCTTCAACGCCCTGGAGACCTGGGGAGGGGCCATCATCGACTCCTGCCTGCGCTACCTGGCCGAGAACCCCTTCGACCGCCTGCGCGCCCTCAAGAAGCTCTCGCCCAAGACCCCGCACCAGATGCTCCTGCGCGGCCAGAACATCGTGCAGTACACCGCCTTCCCGGACGACGTCGTGCGCGCCTTCGTGAAGTGCAGCATCGACGCGGGCATGACCAACCTCCGCATCTTCGACGCCCTCAACGACACCCGGAACCTCAAGACCGCCATCCAGGCCACCAAGGAATTCGGCGGCCACGCCCAGGGCGCGCTGTCCTACACGATCTCCCCCGTCCACACCGTGGCGGCGTTCGTGCAGATGGCCGTGGAACTGGAGGAGATGGGCGCCGACTCCATCTGCATCAAGGACATGGCGGGACTGCTCATCGCCCCGGTGGCCTTCGAGCTGGTCAAGGCCATCAAGGCGAAGGTGAAGGTACCGGTATCTCTCCACAGCCACAACACGGCGGGCCTCGCCAACACGGCGTACTACGCCGCCGTCACCGCCGGGGTGGACCTGCTGGACTGTTCCATCGCTCCCTTCGCCAACGGCACCGGCCAACCCGACACCCTGCTGATGCAGGAGATGCTCCAGGGCTCGGGCCGCGAGCCGGCCTACGGCAAGGACGATCTCTTCGAGCTCATGAAGTACTTCGAGGGGGTCTACAAGGAACTGGCCGCCTACACCAGCCCCAAGAACGAGGGCACCGACATCGGCATCCTGCGCTACCAGGTTCCGGGCGGCATGATGTCGAACTTCCTGAACCAGCTCAAGGAGCAGGGAATGGGCGAGAAGGTCGCCGAGGTCATGGACGAGATGACCTACGTCCGCAAGTGCCTGGGCTGGATCCCGCTGGTCACGCCCACCTCGCAGATCGTGGGCACGCAGGCCATGATGAACGTGAAGATGGGCCGCTGGAAGATGATCGCGCAGAACACCAAGGACATCGTCCTGGGCAAGTACGGAAGGACTCCCGGCCCCATCGACCCGGACGTACTCAAGCTCGTATGCGAACAGACCGGCCAGAAGCCCATCGAAGGCCGCGGAGCCGATCTCCTGGCCCCGAAGATGGACGACCTCAAGAAGGAACTGGCGGCCAAGGGGTTGCCCGCCACCGACGAGGCCGCCGTCCTCTATGCCATGTTCCCGCAGCAGACCGAAGCCGTCTACAACGGAACGGCCAAGCCCGAGGTCAAGGAAGTGCCCAAGGCCGCTTCCACCAGCACGGAAATCGCCCGGTCCCGCCGGGTTTCGCTCACGGTGGACGGCACCCGCCACGACGTCCTCGTAGAGGAATACAAGTAGGGCGCTTATCTTCCCTGGCATGACGCGCTCTTCCAACCAGCCGCTCCTCCTCGGTGAATCCCGGGAGGGGCGGGCCATCCACGGGTGGCTGTTGGGCGATGGGCCGTTGCGGGTTTCGCTGATCGCGGGATGCCATGGCGACGAGCCGGTGTCGCCGCGTTTCCTGTTCGAGTTGGTGCGCCACCTGGAGGCCGACCTGTCGGACCCGCTGCTTCGGCTCGCGACCCTGCGCATCGTGCCCGATGCCAACCCGGACGCCCATGCGAAGAACGAGGCGTGGTGGCAAGACGGGGAGGGCGTGGGAAACCTGCCTTCCTATCTGATGCACCGGGTGCGGGAACTTCCCGGAGACGACCTTGAATTCGGCTTTCCCGGAGCACCAGAAGGGGAACCCGGAGTGCGACCGGAAGCCGCCGCCGTGGCACGTTTTCTGTCCGCCCAGGGGCCGTTGGACCTGCACGGGTCCCTGCACGGATTGGGGTTCGGCGGAGGTCCGTGGTTCCTGGTGGAGTCCTCCTGGGAAGATCGGCTGGCGCCCTACCGCGCGCGTTGCCTTGAGGCCGTGGCCCGGGAGGGCCTGACCGTGCACGACGTGGATCGCCGCGGCGAAAAGGGCTTCCGAAGGATCTCCGAAGGCTTCTGCACGCGACCGGACAGCCTCTCCATGCGCAACCATTTCCTGTCCCAAAATGATCCCGAGACCGCCGCTCTGTTCCGACCCTCCAGCATGGAGTTCGCGCGGTCCCTGGGCGGGGATCCCTTCACCTTCGTCTCGGAAATCCCCTTGTTCCTCACGCCCGTCCCCGACGACCCCGCTTGGAAGATCCGCCTCGCCGCATGGACCTCCCACCTGATCCGAGCCGATCGGGAGGGCCGGTGGAAGGACGAAACCGAACTCGTGGAATCCGAGGCCCGAGCCTGGGGCGTGCTCCCGATGCCGTTGGCCGTCCAGGATCGCCTCCTGGACGTCCAGGTGCGCGCCGCGGTGGACCTGGTCGCCAAGACCCGCGGAACGCGATGAGCCGGGTGAAATCGACCGTCGCCATCGTCTCCCTCCTGCTGGTCGGATGTTCCCGGAACGCCACGGCGCCCGCTGGTTCCTCTGGGGTACCTCCGCGCACCGACACGGCCGGGGCCTGCACCGGCATCTGCGACGCCTCGCCGCCCAGCATCCCCGTTCTCACGGACTCCATCAGCTACGGCGACATCACCACCTATGGCGGCACGGACACCACCCGTGTTTCCTCCGGCGGAGCCTGCAACTACGGGATCACCGGCATCCGCGACTACGCCGCCATCCAGGTGAACGATCTGCCCGGCGACGGGAAGGGCCAGTGGAACGGCGGGAGGATCTGCGGACAGTGCGCGCTGGTCCGCGCCCGGACGGATTCCGGCTGGAAGCAGACCGTGGTGCGGATCGTGGACAAGTGCCCGGACGGAAACTGCGGCATCGACCTGGGCGGAGCTCCCGCCTTCGCGCTCATGGGAACCCTGGCGGGGCGCTACTCGGGGGAGTGGTCGTTCGTCTCCTGCCAGGGCCATCCGGAACTCTTCGACGGACCCCCGCGGATCTGGATCAAGGACGGAAGCTCGAAGGATTGGTCCATCGTCCAGGTGCGCGATCCCCACTCCGCGGTCCTCTCCCTGGACTATCGCAAGGTCTCGGCCACCGACACCTCCTGGTCGGACATGGCCTGGGCCACCGAGGCCGAGAACTTCTTCAAGGTGCCGGTGGACGTCCTGCAGGACACGACGTTCTACCAGTTCCGCGCAGGATACAGCGACGGTTCCAGCCAATCCGCGACGGCCAGGGGAACGGCTCTCGCGGTCGCGGGCGACTCCATTCCGCTGCTCCCCTAGCGGTGGCGGAGGCCGAGCCAGGCGAGGATGGCGACGAAGGCGGCGCCAGCCATCCAGAGCAGGCGTTTGCGCCGTTGGTGGAGAAGGCTCAATCTACGCGTGGTGCTTGCGCCCGAGGCGATGGGCGCGGTCAGCGGGAATCCCAGGGTCTGGCGCAGGTGCTCCGCCGGGTGCAGCACGCCTTGCTCCGCCAGCCAGGCGCGCAAGGTGGCCGCGACCTCCTCCATGTCGGGACGTTTATTGGAATCTCGCGAGTGCATGACCCGAACCAGGTCGGAGATCGGTCGGGGGCAGGCCGGTGCCGCGGTGCGCAGGTCGGGGGCGTCGTGCTTGGCGATGCGCCACATCAGTCCGATGGCGTTTTCCGCTTCGAAGGCGGGGGAGCCGGCGATCAGGAAGTGCAGGACGCTGGCCAGGGCGAAGACATCCGTGCGCCCCGTGGGGACTTCCCCTTCCACCTGTTCGGGTGCCATGTAGTGGGGCGATCCCAACGCGGTTCCGGGCTCCGTGTGCGAGACCTCGGATTGGAGGCGGGCGATGCCGAAATCCGCCACCTTCACCACCCCCTGGCGCGAGACCAGGAGGTTGTCGGGCTTGACGTCGCGGTGCACGACTCCGGCTTCGTGGGCAGCCGCCAAGCCTTCGGCGGCCTGGACGGCCACGCAGACGGCGCAGACGGGGTCCAGATGGCCACCGATTCCGGCCACCACCCGGGAAATGCTGCCCCGGTCCAGGAATTCCATCACCAGATAATCGCCGTCGGCCCGCGCGCCCAAGTCGAAGACCTGGACGATGTTGGCGTGGCCCAGCCGCGAGACCGTGGTGGCTTCCTGGTGGAAACGCAGGACCATGTCGGGATTGCGCAGTCCGGTCGAACGCAGGGTCTTCACGGCCACGCACCGGTGGAGCAGGGAGTCCTCCGCCATGTGGACTTCGGCCATGCCGCCTTCGCCCAGCTTTCCCAGGATCCTGTACCGTCCCAACGTGGTGTCGACCATCGGGCCGATTATGCCACCCCCGAGGCCGGAACGGCAACGATCTCCGTGGATTTCCGGACTCCGTGGTTGAACACGGACAATGACACGGATTGGCGATTTTAGTCAATTAGAAACTTGCCACCAGCCTCTCCTGACACTTTGTCGAATTGGCCCGGCTTGCGCTTGGTTCTTGTCACCTCATGAACGCTTCCCTTTCGATCGCCTATGTCCTCCCCTTCCTGGGGCTTCTGCTCTCCATGGCCATCCTTCCCTTGCGGGCCCCGAAGTTGTGGGAACACAAGCAGACCTGGGTGGTGGCCTTCTGGTCGCTCGCCTTCGCAGTCCCCTACGCCTTCGGTTACGGATTCCTCTCCGCCGTCCATCTGCACCTGGACACCTTCCTCCACGACTACCTCCCGTTCCTGATCCTGGTCTCCACCCTGTTCGTGGCCGCCGGAGGCATCTATTTGACCGGCGGCGAGCCGGGCAATCCCCTGGGCAACGTCCTGCTCCTGGGCATGGGGACCATCCTGGCGAGCCTGGTGGGCACCACGGGTGCATCCATGGTCATGATCCGTCCGGTTCTCCGCTCCATCTCCAACCGCACCCATCAGGTCCATACCGTGGTCTTCTTCATCTTCCTGGTGTCCAACATCGGCGGCAGCCTGACGCCCATCGGCGACCCTCCCTTGTTCCTGGGATTCCTGCACGGGGTGGACTTCTTCTGGCCACTGGCCCACAACGCCGGTCCCATGGCCTTCGCCAGCGTGATCCTGCTGGGCCTCTACTTCGCCCTGGACACCCGCTTCTGGAAGATGGAACGCAAGGCGCACCATGTGGACCTGCAACGCCTGCCCTTGGACGTGCGCGGGATGGGCAACGCCCTGGTCCTGTTGGGGATCGTGGCCACCGTGGTGGGAACGGGCCTGCTCGCCAAGGTGTGGTCCGGTTTCAGCCTTCGGATTCCTGGACAGGAACCCATCGTGATCGGTTACGCGGACCTCCTCCGCGACGTGCTGCTGCTGGGCTGGGGTTGGGTATCCATCCGCACCACCCCCCACGGCGTGCGCGAGGCCAACGAATTTTCCTGGGGTCCGGTGAAGGAGGTCGCCCTGCTGTTCGCGGGCATCTTCGTGACCCTGATCCCGTTGGTGCAGATCCTGCACGCGGGCCGCGACGGCTCGCTGGGCTGGCTGGTGGAGGCCGTCCACACGCCCGTCCGCTACTTCTGGGCGTCCGGCATCCTCTCCTCCTTCCTGGACAACGCCCCCACCTATCTCCTCTTCTTCAACGTGGGCGGAGGCGACGCCACCCGGCTGATGTCTGAGGTCGCCACCTTGGCGGCGATCTCGTGCGGTTCGGTGTTCATGGGCGCGAATTCCTACATCGGCAATGCGCCCAACATGCTGGTCAAGGCGGTGGCCGAGGAAAACGGGGTCAAGATGCCCAGCTTCCTCGGCTACATGGCCTGGTCGGTGGGGGTGCTCGTGCCGCTCTTCATCCTGGTCGGAATCATCTTCTTCTGAGGTCCATCGCCAAATGTTCCAGCATCTGCCCATCATCCTTCTGGGGAGCGCCATGGTCGCCCTCCGCGCTCTCCGGCAACGGGTCCTGCGTTCCACCATCCACGCCCTTTCCAGGGGAGAGAAGCCCAAGCTCTTCGGGGTGGAAACCCTGGAGGTCAAGGGCAAGGCGGAAGACCTGCCCGCCACCACCCCCACGCTGAAGACGGCGTCCACCCTGTCCACCCTGCTGGTGCGCTTGGAAGCCACGGACAAGGGTGCCGGAAAACTCCCCGTCTTCGAGCTGACCACGGGCTGGAGGCGCGTGCGCTGGCTCCTGTCCGCCAAGGCCAGAGGGCCTCTGCTGGACGTCACCATCGTCCCCTCCCCCGCGGGCCTGTTCAACCTGGCCACGGTGCTCCTCCTGGTGGGCGTGATCGCCCTGATCTTCAACCCGGGATGGATCTTCGCGTCGGGCATGGCGATCCTGCTGGCGGTGGACGCATGGTTCCGGATGCGCATCCCGACCGATTCCGTGAAAGCCAAGCTGGAGAAGATGCTGGCCGTGGAGTGCTGAGGCCCCTTTCGGTCGCGCCAGGCGAAAAAGCCTGCAATACGGCGGTTCCTGAAGCGTCATTTTGGCGATGCCGGTGACCAGGACCGAACTCGCGGTCCACTTCGGGCGAGAATGGAAACGGCTGGCCCAGTGGGTGCGGCGCCGATTGGCGGACTCCGCCGATCGGGAAGGCGAGGACATCGTCCACGAGGTCTACGCCACCCTGTTCGAATCGGACGGGGATCTGCCCATCGACAACCTCTCCGCCTACGTCTACACCGCCCTGCGACACCGGGTGATCGACCGGATGCGGCGGCGCAAACCCCTGGTGTCCCTGGAGTCGCCCGTGGCCGACACGGACGGGCTCGTCCTGGCCGACATCCTTCCCTCCCCCGGCGAACTCCCGCCGGACTCCATCCACCGCCAGGAATTGTCCAACGCTCTGCACCACGCGCTTGGCACCCTGGACGACGCCTCCCGCGAGATCGTGGTGGCCACGGAGTTCGAAGGCCGCACCTTCCGGGAATTGTCCGAACTGTGGCAGGTCCCCATCGGAACCCTTCTGTCTCGGAAGTCGCGCGCCCTGCGGCGGCTGGCCGTGGTCCTCGCCGAATACAACGATTGAAACCCTGGAGAAAACCATGTTCAGACTCCTGCTCTTCACCCTCCTGACCGCCGTCTACGCCATCCTCCTGGGGTGGCCCGTCCATTGGCTGTGGAACGCCGTGGTCCCCGACCTCTTCCACCTGCCCCGCATCGACTACACCCAGGGCGTCGCGCTGGTGGCCCTGGCACGCATCCTGTTTGGGCTGCGCCTGATCGGGTTCCTGGTCTGGACCGCGGTGCTGGCCGTGGTCCTTGGCTGGCTGGGACAGTGGATGTGGAACCAGGTGGGTCCGCCTCTCTTCCACCTGCCCGCGGTGACCTGGTGGCAGGCCGGAGCGTTGGTGGGGCTGCTGCAGTTCCTGTTCGGTGCCGGCCACCACTGGAAGACCGGCCTCCACAGTTGGAAAAGCGGCGACTGGGAAGACCACCTGGAAGAACACGGCCGCATGCACAAGGACGAATGGCGGGCATTCCGCCGCGGCATGCACCGGTTCGGACACCAGATGCGGGAAGAGGGCCGCCGCTGGAAAGATCGGGCCGAAGACGCCGCGCCGCACGGGAGCCACCGCAACTGGCGCCACTTCGAGAGCTATTGGCGGGAGAAGGGGAAGGGCGATTTCGAGAGGTGGTTGGACCAGAGGGGTCGGGAGTAGGGCTGCGCTTGGCTTTTTGATTGGCCTGCGGCCGGCGGCGGATTTTTTATGGGCTGCGCCCGGCGCTTTACAGGGGCCTTCCGCGGCCCCTGTGCAACGCCGCGCCGCAAGGCGCAAAAATGAACCCTACGCCGAATGCGCCGTCGGCGGAACCACCGGCACCGCCCGCAACGGCAAGGGGCACGCCTCCACCGTCAGGTAGGGCTCCAGCTCCAACAGGCACACCACGTCCAGCGCGTTGTGCTGGAGGACCTGGGCCATCAGGCGACCGTCGCCATCGTCCAGCCACTTCAGGTAGGCGATGGGGATGAAGCCCGAGGGAAGGTCGGCTTCGCGCCAGCGGTTGCAGAGGTGGTTTTCCAGGGTCAGCAGGCGGCACGACGGGAGCACGCCCCGGTAGAGGGTCTGGGCGGGATCGAAGAGGTCCAGGTGGTCGGCGTGCGTGGGGATGGGCAGGTTGTGGTGGCTCCACCGCGACGCCAGGAAGGGCCAGTCGTTCTTGGAGCCCGAGTAGCTGACCAGTCGCGGGCGCTGCTGGAGGAGTTCCGTGATCAGGTGGAGCAGCGCCGGTTCCTCGGAGGGGTCTCGCGCCAGCGCCTGCCACAGCCACCAGCGCCCCTCGTCGAAGTAGGCGGCACCGAACAGGAACCCGGGATTCCCTCTCCCACCCTGCGTCTCGATGTCGAACCAGATCCGGGTGGGGTCCGGTTCTGGGAATTCCGGCAACGGCTGCCAGAAGGTGTCCAGGGGCCGCAGGGAGAGCCAAACCGGGCCCAGGGGTGTCGCGACTTCCCGGCCGGGCACAAGGTCTTCCAGGCGCGCGGGCTGGTCGTCTTCCAGCTCGAAGAACCGGAAGGTCTCGCGGTCGGCCCGAGCACGAGGGGGTCGGGTGGCGTCATCCGACTTGCGGTCGCGCTCGACCGCCTTGCGCAAGCCCCAGGGGGCGAGGTGTTCCAGCCCGCGGACCAGGCGCGTGATGACCTCGACGGTCAGGGGCTCCGGTGTCAGGACGGATTCGATCACGGTCTCCTGGATTCAGATCTTGGCGACTTCGACTTCCTTCTCGCGGGCCACCAACCGAACGGGTGGACTGCACGACTGGGCATCGAAGCGTCGCCCAAAGATATGCACCTCGACCCCGGAGTGGATCTTGCGGCGCACGGAGATGAAGCCGCTCCGGGTCCGTTCGGCGGCCAGGATCTCCTGGTCGTGCGCCCGGCGGCGCTCCAACTCGTGGACTTTCTCCGTCACCGCGGTGTACTGGCGCAGGAGTTCCTCGGCGTCCTCCCGGGCGCGACCCAGGAGCTGTCCCCCGCCCGACAAGCGGGTCTTGAGGACCACGACCTTCTGTTCCAGCAGGTCGCGCAGCGGCACGATCTTCTTCTCCTCGGTGTTGACCCGTTCCAGGTCCGACCGGGCGGCCTCCTCGTCGGGGTCGGACAACTGCACGATGGTGGCCGAGCCCGCGTCGGTTCCCAGGACGTCGCATTCGATCTCCCTGGAGGCCAGGACCTGTCCGCCCACGAACATCCCGCCGTTCGCGAATTTCAACGTGGTGCAGCGCGCGTTGCAGTGCTGGAGGTACTTCCCGCCCCGGAGGTCCCCTCCGGCGAGCAGCGTGGCTTCGTGGGCGAAGGCGACGGCGATGTCCCCCGCCGCTTCGATCCGACCTCCGAACACGCCTCCATGGATCTGCACCGAACCTCCGGTGCTGCGGATGTCGGAGCCCTCGGTGGTGCCGTGGATCACGATGTCCCCGCCGGCGTTGATCCGGAAACCCGCGGGCACGTTGCCCCCGATCTGGACCGGTCCGTGGTACTTGATGTTCCCCACCGAAAGGTCCAGGTCGCCCTTGACCTCGAACACCTTCCCCACCTGGATCTTCCCGTCCCTGCCGAGCAGGAGGTACCCGTCGCAGGCGGCCTCCACGACATCGGGGTCCCCGTCGCGAAGGCGCATGTTCGGGCCGGGAACCAACTTGGCGTCCAGCCCCTTGACCGCGGGGATCGGTCGACCGGCCAGGTCGATCCCGTCCTTGGCCGCCTGTCCGGGGATGCGGACGTAGACGGCGGCCCCCTCGGCGATTTCCGGCAGATCTCCCCGGTCGCGGAAATCGATGGACCCGTCCTCGTGGGGAACGGGCAGGCCCTGGTCCATCCGCACGCGGCATTCGATCACCGTGTCGGTTCCGTTCACGGGAGGCTCTCCGGCGGCGATGTCGTACCATCCCGCCGGACATCCAGGCTGGATCAGCATCCGGACCAGGTCGGAATCGACACCGTGGCTGACCCCGGCATTGGCCAGGAGAGCCCGGATCTCCTCGGGAGGGATGTCGCGCCCTTGTTCCAGCGCCATCGGGGGATCGATGCGGACGGAGGCCACGAGTTCGGTCTTGCGGACCTCCAGCACCGGCGACACCGTGGCGTCGCGGAACTCGAACGGCCTGCCCACCCTCTGCCATCCGGTCGCCTTCTGGCGGACCAGGTTGCAGATGGTCGCGGTGTTCGCGTTGACGATCCCCGCCCCGGCGAAGGCCCGGAACATGTCCTGTTCGTCGATTTCTGGCGCGTCCGGCACGATTTCCACCTGGGCCCCGTCCGGATGGTTGCGCCACCGGAGGAACGACCGGATGAAACCGAAGCCCTGGGATGGGTCCGACATTGCCCACCGATCTTCCCATAGCGCGGGGGAACGATCAACCACTATCGGACGCGGTCGCAAACTCCCAAGGACCGGGCGATCCGCTCGCAGGCGTCCTCGGAACCCAACCTCTCCCGGAAACCGGCGAGTTCCGTATCCCGGGCACCGCGTTCGTGGGCGGATCGCAGCGCCCGCGCGACGTCCATCACCACCACATCCGGTCCGAGAAGTTCCGGATAGACCTGGCGGCCCAGGATGCGGTTGGGAAGGGCGAAGGGCCCGTCGGACAATCTCCGGGAGGCCAACCACGCGTCCAGGCGTCCGGGACGCGCCGCCACCACCGCGGGCACTTCCTGCAAGGCGATTTCCAGCGTGGCCGTGCCGGGAAGCGTCAAGGCCAGCGCGGCGCGGGGCAGGGCCACCTCCGGACTCAGGCAAGGGAGACCGCGTTCCCGAGCGGATGAAGGCTCCGGATGGACGAAGACGGCTTCCAACCCCGTGTCCGCGATCCGCGCGGCTTCCAGGAACAGGCCCGCGTGCCTTCGCCGCCACGCCTCCCGGCTGCCGGGAAGAAGAACCAGGAGATCGCGGAATCCCTCCGCACGGGCGGCGCGGGGTCCGGCATATCCAAGCCAGACGGGATCGGCTCCGGCGCGATGCAGGGAACCGACCTCGAATTCGTGCATCGGATGCACGCGCAGTCCGCGCAGGACGGGCGGGTTCCGATCCCGCCAGGCCCAGAGCTGCGGGGGCGCCACCCAGGCGCATCGCACGCCCCGGCGACGGAATCCGTTCAGGAGAGGGGTATGGAGGCCGGGGGCGTCCACGGCAACCACCAGATCCGGAGCGAAGGCCGCGGCGCGGGCCAGATACCTCCAGGCGCTCCACAACAGACGCGGCGCGCGAGCGAGGACGGATTCCCAGCCCGAATGCGAGAACACCGCGGGATCGGCCAGGGGTCGCACCTTCGCGGAAACCATGGACCGGCCCGCGCAGCCCGCCAGTTCCGCGGCGGGATCCAGCCGCGCGATGGCGGTGGCGAGCGCGGCCCCGATCCGATCTCCGGAGACCTCCCCGGCGGAAAGGAGGATCTTCAAGTCCCCAGCCGCGGCAAAAGCAGGGCGGGCAGGCGACCGGCGTTCCGGACCTTCCACTGCCAGGGAAGGCCGTCCCAGGGGCGGCCGTCGCGATCGGTCCAATCGCCGCGCTCGTCCTCGTCCACCCAGACGCATCGGATGCCCAGCGCGCGCGCGGGAGCGAGGTTCTCGGCCCGGTCGTCCGCGAAGAGGATGGCGGCGGGATCGGTTCCCTCCTGGCGCAGGAGTTCGCTGTAGACCGACGGGTCCGGCTTGGAGCGCCAGCGGAAGGATTCGATGTCGTGGATCCCGCGGATCCGACCCGAGATCCCCAATCTTTCCAGGCCGCGGCGGACGTAGTCGGCTCGGGCGTTGGTGAAGACCCTCGCGGGGAGGTCCAGACGCGAGAGCGCCAGGTCCAGATCGGGATCGGACCCGGGAAAGACGGAATCCGGCAGGTCGAACACGAAGTCCAGGTAGCGCCCCGGATCCATGTCGGACTCGCCCATCATGCCGCGCAGGGTGTTTCCGTGACGCCGGTACAGGTCCATCCGCACCAGGTCCGCCGCCTCCGGCGCGACCCCCCGCTCCCGCGAGATCCACTCGGTGATCCGACGGTCCACCGCGTCGGAAAGCGGGTGCGACGCGGGATAGAGCGTACCGTCGAAATCCAGCCACAGTCGGGAGATCCCGGGCACGAGGGGAGCCTGCCAGACCCGCTCCAGGAGTCGCAGCGTCATGCCCCAGAGAGTCCCCAGCTCCGTCCGCACTCCTTCCTGCGCGCTGCCGTCCGGAGCCTGGATCGTGGTCCGCAACTCGGGTCGATCCAGATCCTCCAACGCGAAGCCCATCCAAACCTCGATCTCCCCATCCGTTCCCCGGTCCCTGCGAAATCCCCCTTGGGCCGGATCGAAGCGCCCGTCCAGAACCGCGACGAAGGGCGAAACCACGGTGTGACGGCCGGTGACGCGACCGGCCACGACGGGCGGAAGACCTCCCCAGACCATGGATCGCTCCAACCGGATGCCCGCCTCCTCGGCGCACTCGCGGACGGCGGTGTCCATCGCGTCCCCGTCGGAAGCGTCGGCCTTGCCCCCCGGGAGAGCCAGATGGCCGCTCCAGGGATCGCCCGCTCGCGTGCGACGTCTTCCCAGGAGCACATGCGGCTTGGCGTCGGAAAGGTCCAGGAGGAGGGCCACGGAGGCCGCGGGAGAGGTCACTTTCCTTCGGAGAGCCGGTGCACCAGGAAGTCCGCGAAATCGTTGTCGCGCATCTTCTTCTGGGCCTTGCCGATGTCGTAGGGCACCCGGACGATCTCCACGGAGAGAGCTTCGCTGTCGCAGACGGTCCAGGACGCGCAGGGGTTGCGGTCCCGGGGTTGGCCCACCGAACCCACGTTCACGAGCATGCGCTGCCCCTTCTCCAGGGTGTAGCTCAGGGTGTCGCAGATGCGGAACGACTGTTCCCCTTCCATCACCACGATCACCGGCCAGTGGGTGTGCCCCACGAAGCAGATGCGCTGGCGGAAGAAGCTGAAGGCGTCCACGGCGTCGTCGAGGCTGGTCACGTAGTACCAATCGGCGGGGCTCCGCGGGGAGGCGTGCACGAAGCAAAGCTCCTCCTCCACCTCGATGTAGCTGAGCTTCTGGAGGAAGTCCACCGACTCCTTCGAGAGGTTCTCCCGCGTCCATTCGATGGCGCGTCGCGCGTAGAAGTTGAAGTTCTCGCTGGACTCGCGGCCCAGCGCCACGCTGTCGTGGTTCCCCAGGATGACGAGATCCGACCTCTCCCGGATGATGTCCACGCATTCGTTGGGGTTCGCGCAGTAGCCGACCAGGTCGCCCAGGCAGATGCGTCGCTCCACGCCCAGGGCCTTCATGGACTCCAGCACGGCCTGGAGCGCTTCGAGGTTCCCGTGGATGTCGGAATAGATCCCGTAGCGCATCGAAGCTCCCCCCTTCCTACCCGTTCGCCGCGGACATCCGGTCCGCATCCTGGTGCAATCGACTTCCGGTGGTGTCCACCTGGCCCTGGTACTTGCCCGTGTACCCGCCCTCCGAACTTCCTTCCATGCGCACGAACACGAGCTGGCACACCCTCCAACCGGCGCGCAGCTCGATGGGGTGCGGAAGTCCATTGTACAGTTCCAAGGTGATGGAACCGCGGAAGCCGGGATCCACCCATCCCGCGTTCTGGATGAACAGTCCCAGACGCCCGATGGACGACCGACCTTCCACGAAGGCGGTCAGGTCGTCCGGCAGATGGACCACCTCCCGGGTGCGCGCGAGCACGAAGGAGTTCCCGGGCAGGATGTAGCTGTCGGTGCGGATCTCCTCGTAGGGGATGCTCTCCCCGAACCGGGTGAAGGATCCGGCCGACGGTTGGGGAACCAGGAACTGCTCCCCCAGGCGCATGTCGATGGAGGCCGGCTGGAGAAGCTCGTCGTCGAAGGGCTCGACCTTCAGCCGCCCCGTGCGCAGCTCGCCGCGCAACGCGCTCTTCCCCAGCACCATCTCAGGCCTCCTCCTCGTTGAACCTGGCCTGGAAGAGCTTTTCGATGGTGTCGGCAACCTGCTCGGCCTGGGGGCCTTCCGCCACCAGCTCGACCTCGCTGCCGGGCTCGGCGGCCAGGAGCATCACGCTCATGATGCTCTTGCCGTTGGCGCTCATGCCGTCCTTGGTGAGGGTCACCTCGCAGTCGAACTTCGACGCGGCCTCCACCACCATGGCCGCGGGCCGCGCGTGGAGTCCGAACCGGTTGATCACCTGCAATGTCCTGGTCGTCTTGCTCATGGTTTCCTCTCCGAAACTGATCCTATAGGGGCGAAGGGACTTCGGGCTGGCGGATCTCCAGCACGGCCCTGAACTTGGCGACTCCACCCGCGGGCACCACGACCGCGCCCGTCTGCAGGAAGGACGTCCCCTGGTACACCTTCTCGTAGCCTGCCACGCTCTGGTTGACGGTGTGCACGCCTTCCCAGGCCAGGGCCGAATCCGCGCCCGCGTCCAGCCGCAGCCGCAATCCCAGCCATTCGTCGGAAATCTGCACCGCACCGGCCGAATCGCCGCGGGTGCCCAGGCGGTGTCGGATTCCGTCACCGGTTTCCAGCCACCGGTCGGGCGCGTCGCCCGCCAGGAGGTTCACCATCCATTCCACGCCCACCGTGCCCGACACCTCTTCCTCGCCCGGGTTCTCCAGCAGCACGATGAGCTCGACCTCCCCGTTCGGGGAGATCTTCAGTCCCCGCCGGAACACCAGACCGTCGCGGGCGGCGCGCAGCTCGCAGGACGGAACCTGTCCGCGTCGGAGGGAAAGGACGTCCCACGATCCGCCCACCCAGCGTTCCTGGGGGCGGGACCGCGACCATTCCGACCGGTCGGTCCCTTCCGGGAACCACCAGACCAGTCCGGAGGTCCTGGGGACGGCGTCGTAGACGAGCGCGGCGGCGAGCACCGGGTCGCTCCCGGCGAACTGGTCGGCGAGCTTGGTTCCGCCCACCTTCCCCTCCTCGCCGCGGATGCGGGCGTGGTAGGACTCCGGCCCGCGGGTGATGGAGTCGGCGAGGTTCAGGCCGGCCCGGTCCAGGTACCAGGTGGGGATGGATCCGCCCTGTCCGGGGTGGATGGACAGGAATTGACCACCGCTGGAGAGCAGGACCTCCTCGGTCCCGTCCAGGTCCCAGTCCTCGCGGGCGACGTCGACCGCCCCGCCGCGCAGGAGGGACTCCGCCCGGGCCAGGTGGCCGTGGATGGCGCGCCGCAGGTGGGGCAGGTAGAGCCCGCCGAAGACCCCGTGCCAGTAGCCGCAGTTGCACTGGGCCTGCCAGACGTGTTCGCGGGCTTCCAGGAGCGCGAGCCTGCGCGGCTCCCTGGGCTTGGCGTCCAGTTCTTCGCGGACGATCCTCGAGAGGCGCGACGCCATCTTGTGCATCCGGTTGCTCTCGGGATAGCGGACCAGGAAGTTCCTCCAGGCCACGCCGCGCACGAAGGGGGAGATCTCCTCCCAGGTCCCGCGTTCCTTCAGGTCCTGGCGGGCGTGGCGCAGCGCGGTCTGGCGCCGGGCGCGCTCGGCCCACTCCATCATCTCGAAGTACGACGCGGCGGGGAGGTAGGCCATCCCGCGCGCCTTGGACGTGGCGTAGGCTTCCGAGACGGGTCGGACGGAAATCGACGGATCCCGGCAGACCTGCTCGAAGAACCTCTCCAGCCAGCGCTCCCCGTAGCAGAGCACGTGGGTGCCGGGCCAGTCGCCGAACTTCTCGCCGTCGTCGCCGAAGACCACGTCGCGTCCGCCGGGCCGGGCCAGGTCGCGCAGCGCCTGCAGGGCCTGGTCCACGGTGGAGAAGGGGATCAGGTCGCGGACCCCGTCGTGGATGGGGAACACAGAGACGACCTTGCCTTCGCTCTCGGTGAGCCAGCGACCGAAGAGGTCCTCCTCGGAGAAGCCCACCTGCTTGAAGTGCGTGCCGTCCAGGAGCGTGTATTCGATCCCGGCCTCGGCCAGGGCCTCGGGCAGTCCGGGCTCCCAGACCCTCTCGGCCAGCCACATGCCCTTGGGTTCCACCCCGAACCGCCCCAGCAGCCGCTTGCGCAGCGCCACGATCTGTCCGATCTGGTCGTGCCTTGGGATGGGCGGGAGGATGGGCTCGTGGTAGGCGCCCGCCAGGAGTCCGCACTGCCCGCTGGAGACGAGGGCCGCCACTCGGTCCAGGTATTCCGGACGATTCTTGTCCAGCCAGTCCAGGAGGATGCCGGAGAAGTGGAAATCGACGCCGATCTCGGGGAACCGCTCGACCACCTCCACGAAGGGCCTGTAGGCGTTCTCGAAGGCGTGTTCGAAGACGAAGTCGAAGTTCCCCACCGGCTGGTGGCAGTGGACGGCCCAAAGGAGCCTGACGGAGGGAGCTTCGCCCATCTCACCAGCCCACGTTGATGTCCAGGCCCTTGCGCTGGATGCGGTGGACCAGGCTGTCCGCGCGCACGACGGCGCTGGAGAGCTGCTTGTAGAATTCGTCGTCGTTCGCGAGCTTCCCCAAGGTGCTCTGGCCGTTCTTCGCCTTGTCCGAAAGCACGCGGATGTCCGCGGAGACGGCCTTGAGATCTTCCACCATGGGGCCCAGCTCCGCCGTGGTGCGGTCGGCGCGCTGGGCGACGCTGTCCACCACCGGCGCCGTCCGGTCGGCCATTCCGCGGGCGGTGCGCCCCGCCGAAGCGAGATCTCCGACGGCGTGCGCGACCTCGGGCTCGATCCGGGCCACCAGCTTGTCCAGCCGGTCGCTCACCTCGTCGGCGCGACGGACCACGTTGTTCACCCGGGGGACGAAATCCGGTCGCCCCACGGTGCTGTCCACGACCTTCTGGAGTTCGTCCACGATCCCCTTGGCCTGCTCGATGAGCACCCCGGTCGCGCCCATGGTCTCGGCGATGCCGTAGTCGTAGGTGGCCTGGAGGGTGGATCCCGGGGGGTAGCTGGTGTTGCCCGGGGCCAGGATGACGTTGATCATCCGCTCCCCCATCAGTCCCACGTTCTGGATCTCGACGGTGGACCCGATGGGGATCCCCACCCCCGACGCCACCTGGACCAGGATGTCGACCTTGTGGTCGGATTCCAGGCGGATCCTCTTGACCTTGCCCACCTTGACGCCGTTGAACTTGACGGGATCGCCCTGGGTGAGGAGCCCCACCTGGTTGGCCACGATGGTGTACTGCACGTTCGATTCGCCGGGATGGTACTCGTTGAGGAACGCCATCCCGAAGACAAGCACGAAGAGGGCCGCCAACACCACGGTCCCCACGATCACGTTCTGCGCGTTGCGGCCGCTCATCTCACTCCCATCGCGCGACCCGGCGCGCCCTTTCCTCCCGCTTCTCGTTCATCAGTTGGATCAGCCGCTCGTTGAAGGTGCGGGCGGGATCCTTTCCGTTGAGCTTGAGGAGGGTGTTCATCGCGATCACTTCGCCGATCACGGTGATGTTCTTCCCGGGCGACAGGGGGATGATGGTCCGCGGCACGTCCACGCCCATCAGGTTGCAGGTGTAGGTGGAGAGTCCGGTGCGGTCGTAGGTGTCGCCTTCCTGCCAGATGCGCAGTTCCACGACCATCTCGATGCGCTTGCTCTGCCGGATGGCGCGGATGCCGAAGAGAGACGCCACGTCGATGATCCCCACTCCGCGGATCTCCATGTGCTGGCCCAGGAGTTCGTTGCCCGTTCCCACCACGTCGTTGCCGCGGCGGGTCAGGTACACGACGTCGTCGGCCACCAGCCGATGCCCCCGTTCCACCAGGTCCAGCACCGCCTCGGACTTGCCCACCCCGGACTTGCCCACGTAGAGCAGTCCGATGCCGTAGACGTCCACCAGGCTGGCGTGGACGGTCGCGAAGGGTGCGAAGTGGTCCTGGAGGATGTCTCCCAGGTGTTCCATCATCTCCAGGGTCGGTCGCTTGGAGCTGGCGATGGTCGCCGACTGGACGGCCCCCTCCTCGACGATCTCCTTGTGCACGGGATTGCCGTGGGTGAAGATCCAGAGCGGCGAAGGGGTGGCCGAAAGCCTCTGGAACACCGCGCGTCGCTGGTCGGATCCGAGGCTGTCCAGGTAGCACCATTCGGTGTTCCCCACCAGTTGCACGCGCTTGTGCGAAAACACCTGCGTGAATCCGGCC
The DNA here is from genome assembly GCA_035604215.1 of Fibrobacteria bacterium. Classification (GTDB taxonomy): domain Bacteria; phylum Fibrobacterota; class Fibrobacteria; order UBA5070; family UBA5070; genus UBA5070. Next base: position 28,463 of record DATNIW010000153.1, on the reverse strand, counting down.
AAGGCCAGTCCGGGCCTGTGGAGATCCGGCTCGGTGATGTCGGTCTCGAAGACTTCGGTCTGCGCGTCCAGCCCCAGCGTCGCGGCATGGGACTGGAAGAGCCGTCGGAGGGGTAGGACCCCCCGATGGCGCACCTCCAGGGGTTCCAGGAGGGAGGACGGCGCGGGAGAACTCAGACGTTCACCACCGTGTCCGTGGGCGGAGCGCGGTGGTCCTTGTTGCGCTCGTTCTCCTTCTTGACGATGCGCGTGAGCTTCTCGAAGAGGTCGTCCAGGGCCTTGCCCATGGTTTCCGATTCCGCGGAGGCGGAAAGGACCCCGTGACCGGCCACGGAAAGGTCGGCGTGGGCGGACCGGTTCTCGTTCGGCTGCTTGTCCAAGATGACATGCGCGCCGGTGATCCGGTCGTTGTACTTCGCCAAGGCGGCGACCTGGGCCTCGATGCTGGCCTGCAGCTCGTTGGAAGCATCGAAATGCCGCCCGGTGACTTTCACTTGCATGGACTCGTCTCCTGTCGGTGACGGTGGATGGCCGTCGATCCCGTGTTCGGCGCCAAAGGTAAGCATCGAGAACGCCGCGGGTCCGACACCTTTCGACGATCGATCGCCCCCTGGTTCGGGTCGAACTCGCCGGGTGCCGCGAAACCGGCGTGACCTAAGTTTACCATCCCCGAAAGTCTCGGTGGTGGAATCGGTAGACACGGCGGACTTAAAATCCGCTGGCCCAACGGCCGTGCGGGTTCAAGTCCCGCCCGAGACATTTGCGGTGCCCTCCCATTCCGCTCGAGCGGGCGGAATGGGAACCCTAGACTTCCAATTCGAGGATGCGGTTGAAGCGCTGGCGGCCGTCTTCGATGTATTCCAGGGCCTTGGAGCGGGGTAGCCAGTCGCCGATCTCCACGACCTTGCCCTCCAGCTCCTTGTACCCCTTGAAGAAGTTCCGCAGGATCATGAGGAAGATGGGATCGATTCCGTCGATGTCCTTGGGCGGATTGAGGTTGAAGGCGGGGACCGCCAGGACCTTGTAGTCCTTCACGCCTCCATCCGTCATGTCCAGCACGCCCACCGGAATGGCTTCGACCACCGTCCCGGGCGGCATCTTCGCGTTCATGTAGACGAGGATGTCCAGACAATCCCCGTCATGCGCCCGCGTGGACGGGATGAACCCGTAGTTGGCCGGGTACAGCATGCTGGAGAGCAGGACGCGGTCGAGCACGAAGATGTCCAGGTGCTCGTCGTACTCGAACTTGGTATTCGTATCCTTGGATATCTCGATGACCGCCCGCACGATGCCGGGCGCCCGAGGTCCAATCGGAAGGGTCAGGTAGTTCATTGAAGACCAAACCTAATCTTGGATTGCTGTCGTTCCCCGCGATCGCCCTCCTCGCCTCGTGCCAACCGGGTTTCAGGATCCTCCACCACCTGCAGGTGGCCAGGTCCGGCTTCGCCCTGGACGGCGTGGCGCTGGACTCGGCCGCGGCCGCCGATTCGCTCCGGCCCTTCTGCGCCGACCACCGTCAGCGCCACATGTGGACCCTGGACGCCGACTCCAACCTCACTTCCAAGGACTTCGTGGATTTCCTGTCCTGGATCGCGAAGGTGAACGGGGACTGCCGCGGGCTCTTCGCCCTCGACAAGGAGGACCCCCCGATCCTTCTCCAGCCTCCCGTGCCCGCTCCCCGCTCGATCTATTCCTTCGATTCCCGGGACTCCCTCAAGCCTCGGGTGTCGCTGGTGGTGGTGGCTTCCCGAACCCGGATCGGATTCTGGACGGACGGCGAGTGGCTTCCCGAGATCCCGGTGGTGCGCGACGTCAACACCGGGGTGGACTACGTGGAGGGCAAGAAGCGAAACACCGTCCAGACCGGCTGGCACGACGCCCTCGGCCGCTGCCTGGTGGAGGCCCGACAGGACCGCTGCACGGACAGTCTTTGGCCGGGCACCAAGTACGTGCTGCTGGGCAATCTTTCCCGGTTGCCCGACACGGTGGACCCGCGGTCGGAGAAGGACATGGAGTGGGTGATCCGCCGTCCCCTCACCAGGGACATCGCCGTGGCCGCCGAACTCCACGCCTACCGGACGCTTCCCGGCGCCCTTCCCGACGTGCGCCCCTGGTACCATGGCGTTTTCGCCCCGAACATGACCTGGAGATCCACCATCCAACTCCTGATCGCGTTGAGGCGGGCGGGCGTCGATCTCAACACGGTCGAACTCCAATAGGCCGAAACTTTTGTAAAGTACCGAGCCGTCCTTACTCCCGAATGGAGAATGCATGGCAAAGAATCTGCGCCGATGGCTGGAGACCCTTCTCGCCCACGCGAACGTCGAGGTCGACGGAACCCATCCCTGGGACATGCGGATCAAGGACGAGTCCGTCCCGGACAGGATCGCCTCCCAGGGGAGCCTGGGCCTGGGCGAATCCTACATGGAGGGCCTCTGGGAATGCGACGACCTGGAGGGGTTCTTCGACAGGGTCCTCTCGGCGCAGCTGCACACCAAGATCCGTCCGAACCTCGCGATCCTGGCGTACGCCGCCAAGGCGAGGCTCCTGAACCTCCAGTCGCGCCGCAACTCCCTGAAGGTCGCGGAGGTCCACTACAACCTGGGAAACGACTTCTACGAGGCCATGCTCGATCCGTGGATGCAGTACACCTGCGGCTACTGGGAAAACGGCATCGCCACCCTGGAGGAGGCCCAGGAAGCCAAGCTGGACCTGGTGTGCCGGAAATTGGATCTGAAGCCGGGCGAGCGCGTCCTGGAGCTCGGCTGCGGCTGGGGAGGGTTCGCCCGCTTCGCCGCCAGCCGCTACGGGGTGGAGGTGGTGGCCTACAACATCTCCGTGGAACAGGTCGAGTGGGGCCGGGAGAAGTGCAAGGGCCTGCCCGTGGACATCCGGCTCTCGGACTACCGCGACGCCACGGGGGAATTCGACAAGGCCGTGTCCATCGGGATGTGCGAACACGTGGGCTGGAAGAACCTCCGCTCCTTCGTGCAGCTGGTCCACGACAGGTTGAAGCCCGGAGGCCGTTTCGTGCTCCACACCATCGGAGGGATCACCGCCGCGAAGGAACTGGAGCCCTGGCTGGAGAAGTACATCTTCCCGGGTGCGGTCCTGCCCTCCCCCGCGATGCTGGGGAAGGCGGTGGACGGGATCTTCGTGCTGGAGGACTGGCACAACTTCGGCGAGAGCTACGACCGCACCCTGGTGGAGTGGCGCAGGCGCTTCGAGGCCTCGTGGCCGCGCTTCTCCGAACAATACGGGGAACGGTTCCGACGCATGTGGATCTACTATCTGGCCTGCTCGGCGGGCACCTTCCGCAGCCGCTACAACCAGTTGTACCAGCTGACCCTTTCCAAGGGCGGAGTCCGAGGCGGCTGGAGGGCGGTCCGGTAGGAAAAGGGGCGCCGGCCGGGGGCGCCATCGCCCGGAATTTGTAAAGTTGCGACCTCCAATCACCGGAGGCTACGACGAAAAACTCCCTCAAGCAATGGGCAACGGACCTTCTGGCCCAGGTGGACGTGCGACTGGACGGCAGCCGCCCCTGCGACATCGGGTTGAACGACGATCGCGCGCTTTCCAGCGTCATGTCCAGGGGAAGTCTGGGGCTGGGCGAAGCCTACATGGACGGTTGGTGGGACTGCGAAGCCCCCGACCAGCTCTTCGACCGGATCCTGTCCGGGCGGATCCATCGGAAGGTCCGGCTCAACGCGAACTTCGTGGCCCAGGTGGTGAAGGCGCGCCTGCTCAACATGCAGAGCCGCCGCAAGTCCCTGGAAGTGGCGGAAGTCCACTACAACCTGGGCAACGACTTCTACGAGGCGATGCTCGACCCCTGGATGCAGTACACCTGCGGGTACTGGCAGGGCGGCGCCAAGACCCTCCAGGAAGCCCAGGAAGCGAAGCTGGACCTGGTCTGCCGGAAATTGGATCTCAAGCCCGGCGAACGGGTCCTGGAGCTGGGCTGCGGCTGGGGAGGCTTCGCCCGGTTCGCGGCCTCCAGGTACGGCGTCGAGGTGGTGGGTTACAACATCTCGGTGGAGCAAGTGGCGTGGGCACGGGAGAAGTGCGAGGGGCTGCCCGTGGAGATCCGGCTGTCCGACTACCGGGACGCCACCGGGGAGTTCGACAAGGCGGTGTCCATCGGGATGTGCGAGCACGTGGGCTGGAGGAACCTCAAGCCCTTCTGCAAGCTGGTGCACGACAGGCTCAAGCCGGACGGCGTGTTCCTCCTGCACACGATCGGCGGCTTCGAGATCTCCCGCGAGCTGGACTCCTGGATGGACCGGTACATCTTTCCGGGCGCCTTCATGCCTTCCCCGGTGCAGATCGCCGGAGCCTTCGACAAGATCTTCATCCTCGAGGACTGGCACAACTTCGGCGTCGACTACGACCGCACCCTGATGGCGTGGAACGAGAACTTCGAGGCCGCCTGGCCCCGATTCTCGGAGAAGTACGGCGACCGGTTCCACCGGATGTGGCGCTACTACCTCCTGAGCTGCGCCGGAACCTTCCGCAGCCGCTACAACCAGCTCTTCCAGCTGGTGCTGTCCAAGCGGGGCATCCGCGGCGGATGGAAGACCACGCGATGAAGGATGCACTGTTCCGCAGCCGGTCCGAACACGACGCGAACGTGGAAACCCTGGTGCGCGCGGCCCGTTCGCGCGAGGGAAGGCAGCTCCGCCTCGCCAAGCGCACCTCCAACCTCTTCCGCGAACGCGCGGCCCACGAGGGCGGACGCCTGGTGGTGGACGGCCTGGACAAGACGATTTCCGTCAGTCTGGAAGGGGTGGCCGACGTCCAGGGGATGGCCACCTTCGAGGACTTCGCGGACGCCTGCCTGGTCCACGGGTTCGTTCCGCCGGTGGTGCCGGAACTGAAGACCATCACCATCGGCGGCGCGGCCACCGGGATCGGGATCGAATCGTCCTCGTTCCGGCGCGGGTTCGTGCACGAGACCGTGGAGGAGATGGACATCCTCTGCGGAGACGGCGTGGTGCGCACCTGCCGCCCGGACGGTCCCGACTCCGACCTCTTCCACGCCTTCCCCAACTCCTACGGCACCCTGGGCTACGCCATGCGCCTCCGGGTGCGCCTGGACAGGACCCGGCGCAACGTGCGCCTGTCCTACCGGAAGTTCGACGACCCCGAGTCCTTCCTCTCCGCCATGGCGGAAGCCTGCCGAACCGGGCGTGGATCGTCTCTTGGCGGTCCCGACTTCGTGGAAGGCGTCGCGTTCGGTCCGGGCGAATACGTGCTCTCCACGGGCTGGCGCACCGACGACGACGGCCCCACCTCCCCCATCGCGGGCAGGATCCCCTACTACAAGACCCTGCGCACGAAGGAGACGGACCTCCTGACGGCCCGCGACCATCTTTGGCGCTGGGACGCCGACTGGTTCTGGTGTTCCCGTCCCCTGGGATTCCAGAAGCCCATGGTCCGGGCCCTGGTCCCGCGCAGGCTCCTGAGATCCACCACCTACATGGCGATCCTGAAATCCTACCGGCGCCACAAGCTGGAGGAGCGGATCCACAAGCTCCGCAAGCTCCTGGGTCTGCCCTACAACGGGGAAGAACCCGTGATCCAGGACGTCGAGATCCCGTTGGGGAACAGCGCCGAATTCCTGCGCTTCTACTGGAAGACGTTGGACATCCGGCCCCTCTGGATCTGCCCGGTCCGGCCCCTCCCCTCCGCGCGTCCCTGGACGCTCTACGACCTGCCGGACGCCCTGCACCTGAACTTCGGGTTCTGGTCGGCGGTCGAAACGCGCGAGGATCTTCCCAAGGGGCACTTCAACCGCCTGCTGGAACGAGAGGTGGTGCGGCTTTCGGGCCACAAGTCGCTCTATTCGTCGTCCTATTTCGAGGAAGACGAATTCTGGCAGATCTACAACGGTCCCGCCTACCGCGACCTGAAGGCGAAGTACGATCCGGACAAGGCGCTGCCGGACCTCTACGAGAAGACCGTGCGCGGGCGCTAGGAGCCCGCTTCCAGGAGCCGGGCCAGGAACGGCGCGAACTCCCCGGCGTTGCGGCGGTGCTGGGCCGCGGACGGGTGGAAGTCGGCCGCGAAGCCGTCGGTCGGGTCGCAGGGCGAAAGCGAGAACCGCAGGGCGCCGGCCTCCGTCGCCACATGGTTCAGCAGCGACCGCACCAGGTCCCGGGTGCCGGGCGCCGGGTGTTCGGACGCGAGCAGGGGTCCGTCCACCACCACCAGGGGAATCCCCGGTCGGGCATCGCCCAACGCCGCGAGCCAATCGCGGAAGGCATCGACGAATTCCGTCCGCGAAGGGAAAGGCAGCGTCCCGAAATCGTTCGATCCCAGGTTCACCACCACCGCGTGTGGCTTCCAGGAGCCGAGGTCCCATTCCTCGCCGCGTTCCGGGTGGGCCAGACTCCACCGCGAGGGCATCGGGTCCCCCGCGACACCCGGCCAGTTGCGGAAGACGCCGATGCCGGAGATCGCCTGGGCGTGGACCTCCGCGCCTGCGGACGCCGCGGACAACGCCGCCCAGGAAAGGGGAAACGATTCCGTGGCGGCGAGGAATCCGTGCTCCGGCACCGGATCCAGGCAGCCGTAGCCGCAGGTGATGGAGTCGCCGTAGAACTCGACCCGGCGCCCGGGGGAGGGAGGCGGCGGAAGCAACATCCCGATCGCGGGGGAAACCGCTGCGATCACCAGGTCCCCGACCATCGCCTCCGTGCGTTTGCGCACCCTGAGCACGTGAGGTCCGGGTCCCGGTGCGGCGAGCCCCACCTTGGAGGATGCATCGAGTTCGATGCCGATCGGAGCGCCACCGTCCCAGCCGGCATCGATCCAGGCGCGGCTTCCGGCGAAGTCCACGTCCAGCCGCTCGCCCTCGAAGCCCAAGTCGAAGCCGGTTCCGGGCCATCCGAACACGAACCGATCCCCCTCCACGACGAACCTGCCCACCGGGAGGACGCGAGGATCGATGGAAACCTCCGTCACTCGAACCGGAATCCGACCACTCCCAGGAGAAACTCCTGCCCGGGTCGGAGCACGGCGTAGGGCACGCGTTCGTCGCCGCAGAAGAGGCCGTTCACCGACCCGCTGTCGGCCACGTAGAGCGACCCGTCCGGGAGCAGCTTCAGGACGGCGTGGTGACGGGAGATGTGCGGGTCCGGAACCGGGATTTCGATCTGGTTGTCCCGACCGAGCCGAAGCAACTTCCCCTGCGGGAGCAGGACCCTGGTGGTGAGAAAGGCCAGACTGGACACGGAGGCAAAGATACCTGGTCCACGCTCACCGCTGGCACTTCGGGCAGTGGACCGTGCCGCGAGCGGCCACCACGCCGGCGACGAGCCTGGTCCCGCAGCGCAGGCAGGGAAGTCCGGCCCGCCCGTAGACCCTCAGATCCTCGGCGTTGGTCCCACTCGCCCCGTCCGCTCCCACGAAGTCCCGGAACGTCGTTCCCGAGTTGCGGATCCCACGTTCCAAGGCGTCGAGCACGCACTCCGCCAACCGGTGCCTGGCCCGCCCCGGCAGGAGGGCCGAGCGGGCGGATGGTCGGATTCCGGCTTCGAAACAGGATTCGTCCGCGTAGATGTTCCCCACGCCCGCCACCACGGACTGGTCCAGGAGCACGGCCTTCACGCTCCGCGACCCGAACCGGTCCGCGAAGACCCGGGAGAGGGCGTCGGCATCCAGGGACAGCGCATCGGGGCCCAGCCGGTCCAACCGGGGGTGTCCGGAAAATCCCCAACCCGAGACCAGCAGCAGCCTTCCGAACCTGCGCGGATCGCGGTACAGGAATTGTCCACCGGATCCGCAATCCAGGACCGCGTGGGTGTGGACATCCACCGGATGCGGGCCCAGGCTCTTGCGGTAGCCGGAGGCCAGGCGCACCCAGCCCTCCACGGTCCCTTCCCCCGCCCCGCGGAAGGTGAACTGCCCGCTCATGCCCAGGTGGACCACCAGGGTCCGTTCGCCCGCGCCGCAGGACATCCGGACCAGGAGATATTTCCCCACGCGATCGAACCGTTCCAGGCGGGCGGGACCCAAGGCCGCGAGATCCCCGGGACGGCAATCCTCGAGGATCCCCGGATGGAAGATGTTCCATCCCACCACGATTTCACCCGCGGCCCTCCGTTCCAGTCCGCGTCGTACGGTCTCCACCTCGGGAAGTTCGGGCATCGCTCCGTGAACGATACACGGCCACCTACCTTTTCGCCACCGTGGACAGCACCAGACTCCTGTTTCCGCTCGGACGGTTCTGGCTCGACAGCCTCCGCTTCGGCCGGTCGGAAGAACTCCGCGACGGCCCCGCGGTCTTCGCCTGCTGGCATCGCGATCTGGTGGCCGCCTCCGCCTTCTTCCGCGCCAAACCCGTATCCGCGCTCGTTTCGTCCAGCAATGACGGCGAAGCCTTGGTGCGGCTCCTTTCCGGAGGACGGTTGACCTTCATCAGGGGCTCGAGCTCGAACGGCGCGATTTCCGGAGCCAAGGCTTGCCTGCACGTCCTGGGCGCGGGGCGGGCGGTGGCCACGACCTGGGACGGGCCGAAAGGCCCGGCCGGCATGCCCAAACGAGGCCCCGACTGGATGGCGCGCAGGTCGGATTCGCCATTGGTCCACCTGCGATTCTCGTACGGTTCCCACTTGCGGCTTGGCGACTGGTCTCGGATGGTCGTTCCTCTCCCGTTCTCGCGGATCCGGGTGGACGCAGGCCCCACCATGGTGACCGCATGACCAGGAACCGCCCTCTGGCCGTGGGAGCCGCCATCCTTGCCCTGGGCTGGACCATCTCCATCTCGGCTCTGCTCGCCGGTTGGCGCTCCACCCTCACGCGCTCGCAGCGGGAGATCCTGGATCTCCGCGCCGGCCTCGCCGCCCAGGTGCTGGGTGCCTGTTCCGAGCGCAACCACGGGCCCTGCACCGCCGACTCGGCGCGCTGGACCCTGGGCGACAACAGGGAACTGACCGCGAAGATCGAACCGGACTCCCTTCGGATCCTGCCCGATGGGGCTGTGCCCGAGGAAAGGTTCGTCCCCTCCCGGAACGCCTCGTGCCTGGTCGCCGAGAGGGAAATTCCCGGGAACAGGGTCATCCGGCTGGAGCTCCCGACAGGCCACGGCTATCTGCCCCGATCGGCCTGGACGCTCTCGGGCATATCGGCGGGCCTGGGCACCCTGCTCCCGCTGGGGTTGCTGCTGGGCCTCCTGCGGCGCGAACGACTGCGCACCTCCTACCTGGTGGAAGTCGCCCGGTCCGTCGACCAAGGCCGCACCCCCCCGACGCCACCGGCTGGAATCCCCGACGAGGACGCCCACCTGGTCGCGACCTTGGGAGCGGACCTGCGTCGGCGACGGATCCTGGCGCGATGGGAAGAGAGGAGGATGGGTCGGCTCCTGGAGCCCCTGTCCGAGGGCGTGGTGCTGCTGGACGGACAACTGCGCGTGGTCGCCTGCAACGCCTCCGCCGCGACGGCCCTGGAATTCCGGGTTCCCAAGGGCGCCGCGCGAGGACGACCCCTGGTTTCCCTGGCTTCCGACCTGGGGTTCCTGGACGACCTCCGCCGCGCGGTGGCGCGTCGGCTTCCCGCCAATTTCGAGATGGAACGGTCCGGCCGGACCCACTGGGTGCGGCTGTGGCCCGTCCCGGCCGACGCGGAGGGGAACGGATGGCTGGTGTCGCTTCAGGACGCCACGGACCGACGACGCGCCGAACGGCTCCAGGCGAGGCTGGTCTCGGACGCCTCCCACGAATTCAAGACCCCGCTCACCTCCATCCGCGGCTGGACGGAAACCCTGCTGGAGGACGAACAGGACGATTTCCGTCGGGGCGCCCTCGAACGCGTGGTGTTGGGGACCAGGCACCTGGAGGAGGTCGTGAGCGATCTTCTCGACCTGGGCCGCCTCGCCGAGGCGCCGGATCGAAGGAAGGAAGTCGTTCCCGTGATGGAGGTCTGCCGGGAGGCCATCGCGACCTTGGATCTGCAGGCCGAATCCAGACGGACCCGGATCGCCCTGGACGGCCCGGAATCGGCTTCGGTCCAGGCGCACAGGGGCCACCTGGTGCGCGCCATCCTGAACTTGTTGTCCAACGCGGTGCGGTATTCGCCGGAAGGCCAGCCCGTGAGGGTTTCCGTAAAAGGCGTCGGGGACGAATGGCACATCGAGGTCCGGGACCGCGGTCCGGGAATCCCGGAGGAGTTCCTGCCCCACCTGTTCGAAAGGTTCTACCGCGCCGACCACGGCCGTTCGCGCGATCTGGGAGGCACGGGCCTCGGGCTCGCCATCGTCAAGGAAACGGCCGAAACCCATGGAGGAAGGGCGGAGGTGGAAAGCGTCCTCGGCGAAGGAGCCACCTTCCGCATCGTCCTGCGCCGCGCGACGTCGTAGCGGCGATCCCGCCGGTTGCCCGTTGGCGGGACGCGGCCGCGAATGGTACGATGGAACCATGTTCTGGACACTCGGAGGATGGTACCTGATCTGCCTCGAATCCCTCGCGTGCGGGACGTTCGCCTGGGCGCGCTGGTTCGATCCGGATCTCGGTTCCGGATCCGGGTTCTGGATCGCGGGAATCGGAACGATCCTCCTGGGGATCTTCGCGACGACCTTCCACATCGTGGGTCTCTTCTGGAGCCCCGAACGTCGCCCGGTGCGCCAGCTGCTCCACGTGCTGGCGGGAGCCGCGGTGGCCGCCGTCGCGGTGTACGGGTTGGGCCCCTTCGGCCAGGCCGCCTTCTTCAGGCTCGCCGAGACCGGCAGCCTGTAGCGGCGATCGTCCGGTCCCATGGGACCTACATGCGCGGTTGCTCCGGAAGCAGGAACGATCTGGGGTCCACGGGTTGTCCGTCCATGAACACGGCGTAGCTCACCTGGGGGCCGGTCACCTTGCCCGACTCCCCGGAAAGACCCAGGACCTGTCCTCGCACGACGGGTTCGTCTTCGGTCACATCCACCCGCGACAGGTGTCCGTAGAACGTGAGGCATCGCTCGTCGTGGCGGATCTCCACGAACTTCCCCCATCGGGCCTGCGACCCGACGGACACCACCGTCCCCGCACCCGTCGCCCAAACGGGAGTTCCCACCGGTGTGCTCCAGGAAAGCCCGGGAAATTCGATGTGCCGTCCGGTGAACGGATCCAGGACGGGACCGAACTGCTCGACCAGGGGTTCGTCGGCCCTCACCGGCCGGATGGTGGGAAGTCTTCCGGTCTCCGCGGGATGTCGCTGGAACCAGTCTTCCATGGCATCGTAGCCCGCGCGGATCTTCCTCGCCGTGGCGAGCATCTCCCCGACGTCGGGAAGCCCCTCCTCGACGGGAGCGCGGACCTCGTCCTCCTTGGGCATGCCGGCGAGTTCGCGCACCTGCTCCTTTTCCTTCTCGGGCATCCGCACGGCGGTGGAGACCTCTTCCAATCCCTTCCGAGCGGTGGCCAACTCGCGATCGAGCCTCTGGTTCCCTCGCTCCAACCGATCCAGGCGTTCGCGCAACTGGAGCGGCGACCACGGACCGCTCCACAGGACTCCCAAGAGGATCGCGACCAGCAGGAACAACGCGGCGGGCGAAAAGAACGCCCACAACGGGACCTTCACGGTCCGCGGCTTTCCGTCTTCGGAAAGCCAAGTCAGGTGCAACGCCTTCATCTTCGGATCATGGAACGTAACTTTCGGCGCAGCCATGGGCATCCTTTCCGTCCTCGTCCACTTCGCGCTCTTCGGCGCGCCCTCGCCCACCGAGATCCGGCAGGACCTGGACGCGCATCCTTGGCGTCCGGTCCCCGCCGCGCCGGTGGCCGCGGAGTCCACCGCCCGCACGGCACCGCTTCCAGCCTCCGCACCCACGACCGGGACCGCCGTCTTCACGGGAAAGACCACTCCGACCACCGGTGCCTGGCAACTCCAGTTGGGCGCCCTCGCCAGCCCCGAAGCAGCCGCTTCGGAGAAGCTGCGGCTGGAGAAGATGCTGGGTGCAGGAAGCGTCCAGATCCTCTTGGAGGGCAACATCCGCAAGCTTCGGTATGGACGATTCGGATCCAGGGCCGAAGCGGATTCCGCCGGGGTCGCCCTGAAGGCCAAAGGCGTGGCGGCATTCGCGACCCTGCAGCCCTGAGGGCCCGTCCGGGGGTCTTCGGGAGACGTGCGGCTCCAAGGCGAGGAGCGTGTCCGGAACTAGCTTTGCGCCTCTATGAGCCACGTGATCATCGTCGGCAATGTCGCTGAAGACCCCTTTGCCATCGACGTAGGGCACTCGTTCGGACAGGAAGCCGACCTCTCCGACATCGTATCCCTGAAGACCTTCGCGAACGGGGAATTCTGCCCCCGGTTCATCGCGGAGGAGCAGGACCTGACCCGCATCGGGGAGAAGCTCGAGGGCACCACCGTGGTGATCGTGTCGGTCAACAGCCACAACCACAGTCGCCAGACCTTGGCCATGCGCACCTTCCTGATCGCCAGGGCCGCCAAGGACAACGGAGCCGGCAAGGTGGTCCTGGTGGAGCCCGACCTGTTCTTCTCCGCCCAGGATCGCGGCCCTCGTCCGGAGCACGGGCGGACCGCCCACCCGCGCGACCTGAAGGACTTCAAGAAATTCGACGGGCAGCCCTTCAGTTCCCTGATGTATGCCCAGCTCCTGAAGACGTCCGGCGTGGACGCGGTCTTCACGGTCCACAACCACAGCCGGTCCGTGCAGGACGTGTTCCGTTCCATTTTCGGGGGCGACTTCCACAACCTCCGACCCTCCGAACTCTACGCCCACTACCTGAAGCATTCCGACATGGTGGATGCCGGTCACGACGGCTCCAACCTGATCCTGTGCGCACCGGACAAGGGGGCGGTGGAGTTCGTGGAAACCATGCAGCAGGCCATCGGGATGCCGGGCCTGGGACTCTGCATGATGTCCAAGGAACGCACCGGCGAGCGCCAAGTGGACATCCACGTGTCCGCGGATTCGCCGATTCCGCTGGAAGGCTTGGCGGGCAAGGACATCGTGGTGTTCGACGACATGGTCCGCACCGGCTCCACCATCGTCCAGTGCTGCAGGGCGCTGCGACAGGGCAGTCCCCGACGCGTCCTGTTCTGCGTGAGCCATTTCTACTCGAGCCAGGAAGGCCGCGAGAACATGGCCTCCAACGCGATCGACGAGATCCTCACGTTGAACACCCTCCCCACCATCCTGAACCGCGACACCCAAGGTCGGCTGCGACACAAGCTGGTGGTGTTGAAGATCGAGAAGTGGATTTCCAGGTACCTGCTGGACTACTTCGGCAAGGATGTCGGCAAGCTGCGCGACGACTTCTATTCCTCGGACATGTCGTCCAAGAACCCCCGCTGGAAGCCCTCCGCCCGAACCTGACCCGGAACGATTCCCGTTTGGACCAGGGATTCCATCAGATCCCGGCTGGAAAAGGGCTTTTGCAGGAATCGTTCGATCCCGAGCCGATCCAGATCGGTTCGCGGCACCTCCAGACCGGACATGACGACGCATGGAACTCCCGGCGTGTGTCCGCGCACCATGCCAAGCACCTGCTCCGGTCGGCTCCCCTGGATCCACCAGTCCATCAACACCCCCCGCAAGGGTGGTCTCCTCGAACGCAGCACCTTCCGCACATCTTCGATGTCCGTGGCTGCGACCACCTGGAACCCCGAGGCTTCCAGCCATTCCTGCAGGAAAGTCCGGATGGCCGCCTCGTCCTCCACCACCAGCAGGCATTCGCCCTGCGAGGCGGCCGAGGGTGTGTCCGAAGGCTCGACGGTCCTGGCGGGAAGCCGGATGGCGAGGCGGGCACCCCCCAGACGCGGGGAGTCGGCGACTTCCACGCAACCTCCCCAGTTCCGACAGAATTCGTTGACATTGGCGAGTCCGATACCGGTGCCTCCGGATTTGGACCGGGTCGTGAAATAGGGCTCGAGCACGCGGGCGCGCAGTTCGGGGGGGATGCCCGCACCGGCGTCTTCGACCGAGATTTCGACCTGAGGTCCGGACGGCGCACGCCTTCCGAGCGTTTCGACCTGGATCCGGGGTGAACCCAGGGAGGATTGCTTCGCGTTGACGAGCAGGTTGGTCACGGCCCGGTGCAGCTCCCTGGGGTCGGAGACCACTTCAAGCCCCGGCTCGCACAGCACCTCTACCACGAGACCGTCCGGGAATCCCTCCGAGAAGTCGCTCACCGCCTCGCGCACCACGGGTTCGACCTGAAAGGCGATTCCGCCCCGACCTTCCCCGAACTCCAACAGTCCGCGCACCATTTCCCTTCCGCGCTCGATGAATGCGATGGCGCTCTCCACGCGGGCCGGAGTGTCCGTTCCCGCCGGCTGTTCGCGAATCCGGTCCATGGCCAGACGCATCGGGGTCAGGACGTTGTTCAGGTCGTGGGCCACGCCGGCGGCGATCCTGCCCAATCCCTCCAGACGACGTTCCCGCGCGTCGAGCTCCCTCCGTGCGGCTTCCTTCGCCCGGGCGTCAACGACGGAGGCTTGGGCGGCTTCCACCTGTCGCAAAAGCCGACGGATCAGGAACAAGAGCAACAGGGAGGTCACCGCGACGAATCCGATTCCCTTCAGGATGGAAAAGCTTTCCCGACTCACGAGTTGGACGCGCGTGAACACGAGATGGTCCGACCCCAGGATCCAGATGAGGGAGACCCCGGCGTACACCAGCACCACGAAGGTGGCACTTCCCCCCGGAATTCCGGATTGGCGGGCGGAATCGTTCAGCTCGTCGGGATTTCCGGACATAGAAAGCGATTCTACCATCGTCGCCTCCCAGGGGGAAATCGCCGAGATGGGGTCAACGCATCAACACTTCCTTATATTTTGATGCATTGTTCGCTGGAGGCTTTTCCGGCGAGTGTGGTTCCAAATCGCCTCTCGAAGGAATTCATCCCATGGCCCGTCGTCTCTTCACGTCCGAATCCGTTTCCGAAGGCCACCCCGACAAGGTGTCCGACCAGATTTCCGATGCGGTCCTGGACTTCTGCCTTTCCCACGATCCGGACAGCCGCGTGGCCGTGGAAACCCTCTGCACGACGGATTTCGTCTGCGTCGCGGGCGAGGTCACCACCCGCGCCCCGCTGACCCGAACCAACATCGACGCCCTGGTCCGGTCGGTCATCCGCGAGATCGGGTACGTGGATCCTTCCATCGGGTTCGCCGCCGACTCCGCCCAGATCGACATCCGCATCCACAGCCAGTCTCCCGACATCGCGCAGGGCGTGGACGCGAAGTCGGCCGACGGCAAGGACACGGCCGAGCAGGGCGCCGGCGACCAGGGACTGATGTTCGGGTACGCGAACAACGAGACCCCCGAGCTGATGCCCGCCACCATCGCCTACGCGCACGGACTCATCAACAAGCTCACCGAGATCCGCAAGACCGGCAAGTTGAAGTACCTGCGTCCCGACGCGAAGAGCCAGGTCACGGTGGAGTACGACGGCGACAAGATCGTTCGGGTCCACACGGTGGTGATCTCCACCCAGCACGACGAGAAGGTGGCCCATTCCACCATCCGCCGGGACATGATCAACAAGGTGGTCAAGGAAGTCATCCCCGCCGAGCTCCTGGACAAGAAGACCATCTACCACATCAACCCGACCGGCAAGTTCGTGGTGGGAGGTCCGCACGGCGACACCGGGCTCACCGGCCGCAAGATCATCGTGGACTCCTACGGCGGCGTGGGTCGCCACGGCGGCGGCGCGTTCTCCGGCAAGGATCCTTCCAAGGTCGATCGCTCCGCCGCCTACGCGGCCCGCTACGTGGCCAAGAACATCGTGGCGGCCAAGCTCGCCAAGCGCGTGGAAGTGCAACTGGCCTACGCCATCGGATTTCCCGAGCCCGTGTCCATCCTGGTGGACACCTTCGGAACCGGCAAGGTGCCCGATTCCAAGCTGGAAGCCGCCGTCCGGTCGCTCTTCGACCTCAAGCCGGCCGGAATCGTCAAGATGTTGGACCTGAAGAAGCCCCGCTACCGCGCCACGGCGGCCGGTGGCCACTTCGGACGCACCGAGAAGACCTTCACCTGGGAGAAGACCGACAAGGTCGCCGCCCTGAAGAAGGCCGTCGCGGAGATCTAAGTACCTAGTAATTTGGGATTAATGATCCCATTTTACTATGTGTTTTTAAATAGTAACGAGTATATTGGGAGAATGGATCCTGATTTACTCGTTGCAATGGAAACCTCGACGTTAGGTCGATGGTCGCTGGGGAGATTGCAGGATCTCTTCAGCCATTTTCCGGTGGTGTGCGTAGTGGGTGCCAGGCAGGTGGGAAAAACAACCCTTGTCCAATGCGGGTTTCCCGAAATGCCCACGATCACATTCGACCCATCGACGGACATCGGATCGGCCCGATCCGATCCGGATCTGTTCCTCCAGACACATCCGGCACCGTGCTTTCTGGACGAAATCCAATTCGTGCCCCCCCTGCTTTCTTCCATGAAGCGGCTGGTGGACCGCGAAAAACGCCCCGGCATGTTCCTGCTGTCGGGATCGCAGCAATTTTCCGTGCTCCACTCGCTGGCGGAATCCATGGCGGGAAGGGTGGCCTTCCTGGAACTGCCGCCCCTGGCGCGCGGAGAGATCTTGGGAAACCCGCAGGACCGGGCTTTCCTCCGTCTGTGGATCGCGGGCCGGGGCGAGATCGGGACATATCCTGTCATTCCGAGGCCGGAATCGGTCTGGCCCCGCATCTGGCGGGGCGGAATGCCCGCCCTGATCGGGCTCCCCGACTCGATGGTGCCGGACTGGTGCGACGGGTACGTCAGGACCTACCTGGAGCGCGACCTGCGCACGGCGGGAGGCGTCTCCGACCTTGCCGAATTCCGTCGTTTCCTCGCGCTCCTGGCCTCGCAGACCGCGCAGGAGATCAACGCCGCGCACCTGGGGCGCGAGTTGGGAATGGATCGCAAGACCGCCTTGCGCTGGGCCTCGCTGGCACAGGCCGGCTTCCAATGGCGCGAACTCCCCGCCTTTTCCCGCAACTCGGCCAAGCGCATCGCCGGGCGTCCAAAGGGTCACATGGCCGACACCGGTCTGGCCTGCCATCTCCTGCGCATCCAATCCCCGGTGGGGCTGGAAGAGCATCCCTCGCGGGGAGCCCTCTTCGAGACCTGGGTGGTCCAGCAGATCCTGCGTGGATTCCAGGACCGCGGCAATCCTCCCCATGCGAGCCATTTCCGGACCCTGGCCGGGGCGGAGGTGGATCTGGTCCTGGAGGAGGATGGATGGGTGTTCCCCATCGAGGTGAAACTCACCGCGAAGCCGGGTCCGGTGGATGCGCGAGGGCTGGACTCGTTCCGGGAAACGTGGCCGGAGCACCGGATCGCTCCAGGACTGCTGGTGTGCGCCGTGGAGAATCCGACCTGGATCCGCAAAAATGTCCTGGCGGTTCCCTGGTGGGCCCTCTGACTACTTCTTCCGGGACTTGGCCTTGGCCAGGATCTCGTCGCGGGGGCCCTTGAGGTAGTCCTCGTAGGGGCCCTGGTAGTCGAACAGTTGGCCATCCACGATCTCGATCACCCGAGTGGCCAGGGAACTGACGAAGGTGCGGTCGTGCGAGACGAAGATCAGGCTGCCCTCGTAGGCCTGCAATTCCTCGTTGAAGGCGGAGATGGCCTCCAGGTCCAGGTGGTTGGTGGGTTCGTCCAGGACGATGGTGTTGGACTGCTGGGCCATGAGCATGGAGAACAGCAGCCGCGCCTTCTCTCCGCCGGACAGCACCTTGGTCAACTTCATCTGCGAATCGCCGGAGAACAGCATGCGACCCAGGAGGGCGCGGATCTCCTGCTGGCTCCAGGTGGGCCGGAACTGGTAGAGCCAGTCGAAGGCGGTCATCTCGGGATCCAGAAGCTCGAACGGATCCTGCGGGAAGTAGGACTTGACCGCCGAACTCCCCCAGGTGACGGAACCCGAGGTGGGCTGGATCTGCTCCATCAGGATCTTGAGGAGGGTGGACTTCCCCACCCCGTTGATCCCGATGATGGCGACCTTCTCGCCCGACACGAAGTCCAGGTTCACCTTGGAGTAGAGGGGCTTGTCGGCCTCGAAGGCCATGGAGAGGTCCTTGAGGCTCACCACCTGGCGGCCGCAGGGCTTCTCGATCTTGAGCACGGGTCGCGGAGCCACGCGCGAGCTGGGGCGCAGCTCCACCATGTCTTCCTTGATCTTCTCCAACTGCTTCTGGCGCGAACTGGCCTGGGCGGCCTTGGAGGCGTTGGCCGAGAAGCGGCGAACGAACTCCTGCAGCTCCTCCTTCTTCTTCTCCATCCGCTCGTTGTGGGCGCCGGCGCGTTCGCGGGCCTGGCGCACCGCGGTCTCCCACTGGGAGTAGTTGCCGGTGAACTGGTTGATCTCGCGGTAGTCCACGTCCAGGATGTGGGTGCAGACGTTGTCCAGGAAGTGCCGGTCGTGGGAGATCACCACCACCAGTCCCTCGTACTGGTTCAGGATCCTCTCCAGCCACGAGATGGTGTGGATGTCCAGGTGGTTGGTGGGCTCGTCCAGCATCAGGATGTCGGGGCGCGCGAACAGGGCCTGCGCCAGCAGCACGCGCAGCTTCCAGCCCCCCACGAGATTCGTCAGCGGATCGCCGTGCTGCTCCGTGGGGATGCCCAGCCCTTCCAGCAGCTCGCCCGCGCGCGATTCCGCGGTGTAGCCGTCCAGGTCGGCGAACTCCATCTCCAGTTCGCCCACCAGATGACCTTCCTCCTCGGTCATCTGCTCCTTGGCGTAGAGCTCCTCGCGCTTCTTCATGACCTCCCAGAACCTCGCGTGCCCCTGCAGCACGGTTTCCAGGATGGTGAACCCGTCGAAGGCGTTGTGGTCCTGGCGCAGGTATCCGCGGGTGCGGTTGGGTTCGAATTCCACCGATCCGTCCGTCGCGTCCTCCTCGCCCTGGAGGATCTTGATCAGGGTGGTCTTGCCGGAACCGTTGCCGCCGATGAGCCCGTAGCGGTTGCCGCCCTTGAGCTTGAGGTTGACGCCGGAATAGAGGATCCGGTCTCCGAATTGCTTTGCCAGGCCGCTGATAATGATCATGGAACCGGGGAAAGGTACTGAATCGGAAGCGAGATCAGGGCGCGAGGTTGGCGACACCGAAGGGGACGTGGACCGAAGGCAGGAGGAGGGAGGCGGGAGCGGCGTGGGCGAGCTGGTCGTCGAAGAACAGGTGGGGCTTGAAGGTTCCCAGCACCTTGGATTTCTCCACTCCGCCCAGGAAGAAGGCCTCGTCCACGGAGAGACCCCAGGAGCGCAGGGAGGCCACCACGCGTTGGTGGGCGGGCGCCCCGCGCGCGGTGGCGATGGCGATGCGCAGGCGAGGGACGTAGGACGCGTCGCGCCGCACGCGCAGGGCCTCCAGCGCCTGGATGCGTCCCAGCTCGCGGAAGAGGCCCAGCAGCGGTCCGGGGTCCAGGGGCGTGTCGCGCTTCTTCTCCTCCTCGGCCCGGAACGCCTCCAGTCCGCCCGCCTTGTAGACCTTCTCGGAGGAGTCGTCGGCCAGGACCCCGTCGAAGTCGAACGCGACCCTCAGTCCGGGATCGTCGGGGTCGTCCTCCAACCCGTGGTTTGCCAGAACCTGTCCGGCCGGCACGCCGAGTCCCACGGCTTCCCGGACGTCCTCGGGGTGGGCGGACAGGAACAGGCTCGCCCCGAAGGATTCCACGTAGCGCCAGGGGGCCCGGCCCTTGGTGAAGACGGCGCGCTCGATGTCCAGGCCGTGCCGGGCGATGGACCGGAACACGCGGGCCCCGGTGTCGGGATCGTTGCGCGAGAGCAGGACCACCTCCACGGGACGGTCGTCTCCGGGTTGGTTGAGGGACAGGAGCCTGTGGATGAAGGAGAAGGCCACTCCCGGCGCGAGCAACGCGTCTTCGCGCGCCCTCTGGTGCGCCCTGTAGGCCTCCTCTCCCTCTTCCCGGAAGACGCGGTCGGATTCCGTCAGGTCGAACAAGGCGGAGGATGCCACGGCCACGACGAGCTTGCCCTGGAGATCGTACACGGAACCAACCTAGCTACGCCGGTCCATCAGGCGTATTCGGGGTACTCCGGATCGTAGCGCAGGGACTCCACGTGCGCCTCCAGGTCCGCGGGCTCCGTGCCGCGGGAGAGACCCTCGCGGAACACCTCGCGGGCCACCTCCAGCGCGATCCGACCGCTGACTTCGCGGATCCTGGTGAGCGAGGGGAAGATGTTCCCGGTGGCGATCTCCTCCGGCAGGACCAGGGAGGCCAGCGTCTTGGCGGCCGTCAGGAACATGCCATCGGTGATGGTGCGCGCTCGAGCGGCGATGGCCCCCAGTCCCACGCCGGGAAAGATGTACACGTTGTTCCCCTGACCGGGGACGAACGTCTTTCCCTTCCAGTGCACCGTGGGGAACGGGCTGCCCGATGCGAACAGGACGCGGCCTTCGGTGTGGACGTAGGCCGCCTCGGCCGTGCATTCGGCCTTGCTGGTGGGGTTGGAGAGGGCGAACACCACGGGCCGTTCGTTGAGCTTCGCCATGGTCTGCAGCACTTCCGGCGTGAAGGCTCCGGACATCCCGGAGGCGCCGATCAGGGCCGTGGGCTTGACGACATCCAGCGCTTCCGCCAGCGTGGCCACCCAGGGAGCCTCGTGGGCCCAGGCCCGCTTGTGTCCCGCCAGGTCCTTCCGCGCAGACACCACCAGTCCCTTGGAATCCACGAACCAGCAGTGTCGGCGCGCGTCGGATTCCGACAATCCGGCATCCACCATGGTGGCCACGATCATCTCACCGATTCCCGTCGCCGCTTCCCCCGCGCCCAGGAACAGGATGGTTTCCTGCTGGATCTTGCGGCCGGTGACGCGCAGCGAACTGAGCAGTCCCGCCAAGGCCACCGCCCCGGTTCCCTGGATGTCGTCGTTGAAGGTGCAATGATCGTGGCGATAGGTTTCCAGCAACCGGAAGGCGTTGTGGTTGGCGAAGTCTTCGAACTGGACCAGGGCCTCGGGGAAGATCTCCCTGCAGCCATCCATGAATTCCGTGAGCAGGGCGTCGTAGTCGGCCCCCTTCACCCGATGGCGCTTGAGCCCCAGGTACAGAGGGTCGTCCAGGAACTCCTCGTTCTCGGTGCCCACGTCGATGAGGACCGGGAGGCAATCGGCGGGATGGATGCCGGCGCAGGCGGTGTAGAGGGCGAGCTTGCCGATGGGGATCCCCATGCCCGAGGCGCCCAGGTCGCCCAGGCCCAGGATGCGTTCTCCATCCGTGGGCAGCACGACGCGGATGTCCTTGCAGGGCCAGTTGCGCAGAAGCTCCCGGACCCGCCCCCGATCGTCGATGGAGATGTAGAGCCCTCGCGGTCTCCGGAAGGCGCGCCCGAAGACCTGGCAACCCTTGCCCACGGTGGGGGTGTAGACGATGGGCATCAGCTCTTCCAGGTTGTCCACGAGGACGCGGTAGAAGAGGGTTTCGTTGCGGTCCTGCAGCCCGATCAGGTACAGGTATTTCTCCAGGTCGTTGGGCTTGCTGCGGATGTTGGCCAGCACGCGAAGGGTCTGCTGCTCCATGGTGCGCACCGGTGCGGGGAGCAGGCCGCGCAATCCCAACAGATCCCTCTCCTTCTCCGTGAAGGCGGTGCCTTTGTTCCAAAGGGGATGGCGCAACAGATCCACGCCGCGGGGAAGGTTGGACGGCAATCGATCGCTCATCGAAGGTCTCTCCTCGGAAACAAAGATCCCAGTATCCAGATATCGGAAATGTAGGAGAAAACAAAAAGACCCGGAGCCACGAGGCTCCGGGTCCGGATCCGACAGGGTCGGAAGGATTACTTCAGGTTGACCGTCAGGGCGAGGCTTCCGATCAGGCCACCAGTGGCAGTCCCAGAAAGGAGGTAGGGTCCGTTGACCAGGAACCCGTTGGCGACGGAGCCTTCAAGGGCCCAGCGATTGTGGGTGTATCGCAGACCCACGCTGCCTTGGGTGGTGGAAATGGATGCGTTGTCCTCGAACACCGAGGGCTTGCCGGGGTAGACATCCATGACGGTCTGCTGGACGTAGTAGCGCGCACCGCCGTCGAGGGTCCAGTGCTCGAAGATGGGGAGAATGATCGCCACATAGGGGCTCACGCCGTACTGGTAGCCGTAGTCGGGGGCGTTCACACCGTTGGCGTAGTTCAACAAGGCGTCGATACCGGGAAGGAATTCGATTCCGTCGGTGACGAACACGTAGCCCAACTGGCCGTACAGGCTGGCTTCCCAGATGGTCTGGTTGGAACCCACCGCCGGAGCGACTGCGGGAGTGCGATCGTAGTAGTAGCCGAGCGCCGCGTTACCGCTCCACGCGAGTCCTTCCACGCCCACGGGCGGGTATTTGCGGATTCCGGCCGACAGTATGACGGAATCCGTTCGCGGGGTGGTGACGGTGGAACCGACCAGGGGCTCCGTCTCCACGTTCGTGGTGGGTTTCTTCCAGAGCAGGGAGGCGTAGACGTCCTTGCCTTCCCATCCGGTGGATCCGAACAGCTTGGCTTGGCTCAGCGCTTCGTATGTGGTGACGTTCGGCTTCGTGGCCACCGGCTCCGTGTAGGTCTGGGCATAGGCAAGAGAAAGGCCCGCTCCCCAGACCGGATTCATCAAGCCGAACGAGGCGATGGTCTGTGCGTCGTTCGCGGCGGTGGCACCCGTGTACTGCGCGGCGGCGAAATAATTCTTCCAAAGGACGTAGGCGTCGGAATTGGCGCCATCCACCCACTGGAAACCTACCGCCTGCTGACCCGCGTTCGCGCTGGGCACGAGAAGGACGTCCTCGATGCCGGTGGGAGCGCCGGGGTGGTTTTGCAGGAGCTGCATGTTGATCGGAGCGAGAGGCGCCTCGTCGGTTGTCGGGGCGGTGTAGGTGGCCGTCGCCACCGGGGCCGTCGCCGCGACGGGAGCGGGTGCGGCCACCACATGGGTGGGCACCTGCGCGAACGCGGCGGTTGCGGACAGTGCAAAGATGGTGAAGTTCTTCACGTGGGGGTTCCTCCTTGGGAGACCGTGACCAGGCCGGTGACGGAATCTCGGCAACATCTAGAATTCCCAGCCCTTTTGTCAAAGAGAATCCAGACCGGACCAGACAATTACCAGACTCCCGGGAACACCCCCCGAAAACCGGATTTCGGCAGTAGGCTACCTCCGGTGATCCCGTCGCTCCTACTGCTGGCCGCCACCCTGACCCAGGTCAAAGCGCCCCTCCCGTGGTCCTTCCCCGTCCATTGCAGCCCCTTCGAAAGCTGTCCGGAGGCCGTCGGGCTGTGGGCGTATTCCGATCCCAAGGACCGGATTCCCACCCAGTGCACCACCTTCCTGATTAGCCGGGACCTGGCCATGACCGACCGGCACTGCCTCCCCCCCACCGAACAAACCCCCCGATCCCCTTGCCGGGATGTTTCCCTCTTCTTTCCCGCCACGGCCAACCGCCCGGCGGATTCCGCCCGCTGCCGCGAGGTGGTGGCCATCTCGCCCTCCTGCGACCGCATCGACCAGCCCGATTTCGCCCTGGTCCGGCTGGACAGGCCGTTGAACCGGACTCCGCTCCAAATCGACCGCAACGGACTGTCGGACCTGGACACCGTCCGGACCTGGGTCGCCGAACCGAACTGGGCTTCCCTGGTGGCCCGAAACCTCCCTTCCGCTGAGATCCGGTCCGTGGATTGCGTCGTGAGCCGTCGCACCCGCGTCTTCGGGGACGCCGATTCCAAGGCCGACTTCACGGATCCGCTCTCGCGCAAGGTTCCCCTCACCTCCTGCCCCGCCTGGAAGGGGAATTCCGGCGCCCCGGCCCTGGTCCGCGATCCGGACGGACGCTGGGTGGTTCGCGCGCTCCTGGACCGATCCGCCCCGGCCGACGCCTTGCGCCAGTGGGTCCGCGCGCAGGGCTTCCCCTTGCTGGACTCGGCGCTGGGCGAATTCGCCTACGCCACCAACATGGACTGCGTGGCCTGGGACGGACAGCCCGAACCTCCTCCCGCCTGCCGCGAGGATTCGAACCCCCTGGCGGTCTCGCGGGAACACCAGCGCTGGAAGCACGAGGTGGACTCCGCCATCCGTTGCCGGATCCTGTCCTTCGTGGGGCCCGGGATGGAGGGACACGTGCTGCAGCAAGGAGTCTGGAGTTCGTTTCCGCAGGCCGTGGGATCGGGGCCCGGACTCCCCGACGCGATGGTGGTTCCCCTCCCCGACTGCGCGCCGTCCATATCCGATTCCAATTGGACCGTCCCGATGTGGTCGATGCGGTTCGGGTTCGACCGGGATCTCCGCTGGAGCTTCCGGATGTCGCTGCGGGATTCCCTCTTCCGCATCCGGGTCCATTCCCGCGGCACCTCGGACGGTCTTCGGATCTGCCGGTTCGAAGGCGTATTTCCCACCGGCGTCTTCGGGTTGCGCACGGACACCTTGTCCCGATGTCCGGATCGGGTGGCTTCCACGCCACGGTGATGGCGGTACCCGGTGCCAACCGGCCTTCGGTTGATTATCCTTCCCCCTTCTCCCGGCCACCTTAGCTCAGTTGGTAGAGCAACGCATTCGTAATGCGTGGGTCGGCGGTTCAAGTCCGCCAGGTGGCTCTTTTGGCCAGTCAGACCCACTTGCGCCCGAATTCACGGATCGTGGGCTACCTCGCCGCCCTCGCGGTGGGATTGATCGGGCTTGTGTGCAGCTGGCGCATCTACGTGAACACCCAACTGGAGCGCGATTTCGTCTGGGTGCACTTCACGGGGTCCGGCGACCTGATCGGAAGCCTCCAGGAAGACGACCCCGTGGCCATCCAGGGCGTGGACGTGGGTCAGGTGGAGGAGATCCAATCCAACCGGGACGGCGTCCGCGTGGGACTCCGTTTCTGGAAGCACCAGAGGCTGTTCAGGGACGCCCAGGCCACCAACGTGGGAAACGGCTTGATGGGCATGCGGTTCGTGCTCCTGGAACGCGGGGTGGACTCCACCCATTCCCTGGACAGACATTCCGACATCCCCGGAATCTTCCAACCCGGCATCGCCGAGGTGATGAGCGGGATCGAGGACGTGGTGGCCAGGGTCCAGATCCTTCGAAACAGGACTTCGGCCTTGGTGGAAGGGGATTCCAACTCCGCCCCGCTGCCCGTGGAGGTGATGGGCAAGCTCCAGACGGTGGACCGGCTGCTGGACCGCACCGACCGCTTCGAACGGCGGATGCGCATCGTGGCTCCCGAGGTGCGGGGCCTGGCCCGCTCCGGGCTGGACGCGACCCGTGCCCTGGATTCCATGGAACCGGCGGCGCTGGCTGGCTTGCGCACCACCGACACCCTGCTGATGCAGGCCCAGGGTCTGATCGCGGACCTCGACAAGGTGGCCCGCGGCTCGGACACCGTCGCCAGGAAGACTTCCACCGCGCTGGAGCCGCTTGCCCGCGACGACAGCCTGCTGGTGCGGATCCGCTCCGCCCTGGGAGCCATCGACCAGATCGAGTCGTTCGTGGTGGGGAAGACGGACATCAAGTACCACTTCCACTTCTTCGGGGGAACCGAGCACAAGGAATAGAGGCTCAGTTCTCGCGGGCCTTCTCCGCCTCCATCAGCAGGTAGGCGTTGATGAACTCGTCGATGTCCCCGTCCAGCACGCGATCCGTGTCGGAGGTCTCCACGCCGGTCCTGAGGTCCTTCACGCGGCGGTCGTCCAGCACGTAGGAGCGGATCTGGCTCCCCCACTCGATCTTGAGCTTCTTGGCCTTCTTGTCGTCGCGCTTCTTGGCCTCCTCGTCCCGGTAGTGCTGGTAGAGCTTGGCCCGCATCATCTTGAGGCAGTTCTCCCGGTTCTGGACCTGGGAACGCTCCGTCTGGCAGCTCACGACGATTCCCGTCACCAGGTGGGTCATGCGCACGGCGGATTCCGTCTTGTTCACGTGCTGGCCGCCCGCTCCCTGCGCCCTGTAGGTGTCCACCCGCATGTCTTCCATCTTCAGCTCGGGGATCTCGGCGTCTTCCACGACGGGATAGGCGTAGACGCTGGCGAAGCTCGTGTGGCGGCGGGCGTTGGCGTCGAAGGGGCTGATCCGGACCAGGCGGTGCACCCCGATCTCGGCCCGCAGGAACCCGTAGGCGTACTCGCCCTTGACCTCGAAGGTGACGCCCTTGATGCCCGCCTCTTCGCCGTCCTGCAGGTCAAGCACGGAGCCCTGGAATCCGTGCCTCTCGATCCAGCGGCTGTATTGGCGCATCAGCATGAGCGCCCAGTCCTGGGCTTCGGTGCCACCGGCTCCGGGCGTGACGGAGAGGATCGCATCCCGGAAATCGTCCTCGCCGTCCAGCATCTTCTTGAGCTCGAATCCGCGCAGATCCTTTTCCAGCGCCTCGCCGTCCTTCTCCAGCGAGGCGAGGAGCGGTTCGTCGCCTTCCGACTGCGCCAGCTCCAGAAGCTCCACGAGGTCGCGGAGCCTGGTGTCCAGGGATTGCCACTGGTCCATCCAGCTCTTCAGGCCCGCCATCTTCTTGAGAAGGGCTTGCGCGGCGTCCGCCTTGTCCCAGAATCCGGGTTGGCTGGACAGCGCCTCCAACTCCTCGCGCTCCCTGGCCTTGGCGTCGAGGTCAAGGTAGCCGTGGAGGGCGTCCACGCGAATTCTGAGGTCCAATGGATCGGCTGGCATGGTGAGGGGCGGAAATTTACCAATCCCCGAGTCCGCAGATCAGTCCCGATCTTCGATGGGGCTCCGGTTCTTGGCCGCTTCCGTATCCGCAGGCGGCGTCTGGGAGACGGAATCGGTGGCGGAATCCGAGTCGTTCTCGAAGGTGCGCAGAAGCCCCACCACCAGGGAATCCTTTTCCGGCCCGGTCAGGCGCGCGGCCGGATGGAGCAGTCGGTAGCTCCACAGCGGCATGTCCCCGGAACGGATGGCGTCGACGAGGTCGTCCACGTCCAGATCGGAATCCGGGTCGGAGAAATTCAGGTGTTTCCGGGCGCCCCGGATGTGGTCCCACAAAAACCAGCGAGCCGGCTCCACCTGGGAGTACCATGGGTAGCTGGTCCGGTTGCTGTGGCAGTCGAAGCAGGCGCGCCGCACCAACTCGCGCGTGCGCGGCGAGTCCCACTTGGGCTCGGCGTCCAGGGTGGGGTTCACCAAGCTCGGGCGGACGAACTGCGCCACCACCAAGGCGCACAGGCCCGCCAGCGCCCACGTCTTCCAGTTCCGGAACAGACCCATGGATCCGAAACTAGCGAATCGAGGGGGCCGCGACCATGGTCCAGGTCCGCTGCGACATCATCGACCGCGGTCGCGCCGCTACTTGGCTGCGGAAGCGAATTTCTGGACGCGGATGGAATCGATCCGATCCCCCACTTCCAGGAGACAGGAGATGTCCCAACCGGAGCGGAGCATCCCGAAGACCGTGTGCACGCCGTCCAGCTGGGGCTGGGCCGTCTGCACGATGAAGAACTGGCTGCCTCCGGTGTTGGGACCCGCGTTGGCCATGCAGAGCGCGCCCGGAATGTTCTTGAGCGAAGGGCTGAACTCGTCCTTGATGGTCCAACCGGGACCTCCCGTGCCGTTCCCGGCAGGGTCGCCGCCTTGGGCCATGAATCCCGGGATGACGCGATGGAACTTCAGTCCGTCGTAGAACTTCTTGTCGGCCAACTCGATGAAATTGGCCACCGTCTGCGGGGTCTTGTCCTGGTGCAGGAGAAAAACCATGGGACCATACGAGGTGTAGATGGTGGCCCGAATGGAGTCGATTCCCTTGAAGGAATCCGTGTAGGTCTTCTGCGTGCCTTCGGCCAGGGTCAGGGTCGAGGCCAGTGCCAGGATCGCGAATGTTTGACGCATGCTGGGATTCTCCTTGGTGGAATGCATAAACCTATCAACATGCGTGGATGTGGGGAAGGGTGGCGGCAGGTGACGGGTCAGCTCCGGACCTCGCGGATCAGCGCAAGCCCCTGCTCCACCCGGACGCGGACATCGAAGGACAGGACCCGAAGGTACCAGTCTCCGTCGCGTCCACGCCGGTGGGCAGGCCTCGGATCCAGTCCCACGAGCTGTTCCACCAGCAGCATGGCCTGGGAGTGGGAATACTCCGGCATTCCGGATGCGGCCGCGGCGGGCAGGAAACCTTCCATGGCCTGCTGCGCTCCCTCCGACCACCGGACTGTCAGGACCGGGTCCGCCGCACGGTCCAGCCAACCACCCCGAACCTCGCCGACGGGCACGTCGTTTTCCGGATGGTAGGGCCGGATGTCGAGCACCGGGGTGTTGTCCAGGATATCCACTCCGGAAAACACGACGGACGGTCCGTCAAGCTCCACCGACTCCAGGCGGCACAGCGAAAGTCCCAGGAAATTGGGCCTGTGCGGAGATCGGGTCGCGAAGACCCCCACCTTCTCCTTTCCGTCCAGCCGAGGTGGACGCACGCGGCTCTTCCACCCTTGGGCCGCGGCGCGGTCGAAGACGAAGGTGATCCAGACATGCCCGAACCCATCCAGACCGGAAAGCGCCTGTCTCCACACCTGGGCGGGCCGATCATCGGAGAAGCGGAGGACCCCGCGCGCGGCCCC
>DATNIW010000152.1:0-7152 GCA_035604215.1 Fibrobacteria bacterium | reverse complement strand
TGGCACCGCTGGTGGTGCTGGAGAGACTCACGCTTTGGGCCGAGGTGTACGTTCCGGCGGCAGGGGTGAAGGTCGGAGTCGCGGCGGGCGGTTGGATCGAATAGGCCGCGTTCGCCACCGTGCTGTTTGAGTATCCGGTGGCCACGGCGATGGCCTTGATGGTATCCGAGGTGCTCACGGCGATGGGGCTGGCGTACAAGGTCGATGCCGTGGTCGGAGCGCTTCCGTTGGTGGTGTAGTAGATCTTGGCACCGCTGGTGGTGCTGGAGAGACTCACGCTTTGGGCCGAGGTGTACGTTCCGGCAACGGGAGTGAAGGTCGGAGTCGCGGCAGGCGGCAGGAGCACGTAGGCCGCGCTCGCCAAGGCGCTGACGGAGGATCCCGAGGCCACCGCGATGGCCTTGATGGTCTCGGAGGCACCGACCGGGATGGGCGAGGTGTAGAGGGCGGACGAAGTGGTGGGTGGCGATCCATCGGTGGTGTAGTAGATGCTGGCCGAAGGGGTTGTGCAACCCAGCGTCACGGACTGGCCCACCGTGACATTTCCTGCTGCAGGGCTGAAGGTCGGAGTCGCGGCCGGCAACTGGATGATGTAGGCGGCCGTGCCCACGGTGCTGTTGGTGGATCCCGCGGCCACCGCGAAGGCTTTGATGGTCTCGGACGCGCCCACAGCGAGGGGGGTGGAGTAGACGCTGGAAGCTGTGGAGGGAGGGCTTCCGTCCAGTGTGTAGTAGATGGTGGCGCCGGCCGTGGTGGAAGCGAGAGTCACGCTTTGTGCCGCGGTGTAGGTGCCGGCAGCCGGGGTGAAGGTGGGGGTGGCCGTCACGCCGGGGATGGAGATCACGTAGGCCGCGGTGGTCACGGCGCTGGCACTGGATCCGGTTGCCATGGCCATCGCCTTGATGGTTTCGTTGGCACCCACGCCGATCGGGCTGGAGTAGACGCTCGAGCTGGTGGTGGGCGGGGTCCCGTCCAGGGTGTAGTAGATGGTTGCACCGGTGGTTGCCGAGGCCAAGGTCACGCTCTGCGACGCCGTGTAGGTGCCCGCCACCGGGCTGAACGTGGGACTTGCCGTCACGCCGGGGACATTGATGGTGTAGACCGCGCTGGAAACCGAACTGGTGCCGACATTTGTGGCCACCGCGATGGCCTTGATGGTCTGGCTGGCACCGACGCCGATGGGTGTGGAATACACGCTGGAGCTGGTGGTGGGGGTGGATCCGTCCAGGGTGTAGTAGATGACGGCCCCCGATGTGGTCGAAGCCAAGGTCACGTTCTGTGACGAGGTATAGGTGGCTCCCGCCGGACTGAAGGTGGGAGCGGCGGCGGGGAGCTGGATGGTGTAGGCGGCACTGGCCACCTGGCTGTTGGTGGACCCCGAGGCGACGGCCAGGGCCTTGACGGTCTCCGAAGCTGCGACGGAGATCGGGGCACCGTAGACGCTGGAGCTGGTGGTGGGCGGGGTCCCATCCACGGTGTAGTAGATGGTGGCGCCGGAGGTCGCGCAACTCAGCGCCACGTTTTGGGCCGAGGAGTAGGTGCCTGGCGCCGGCGTGAATGTGGGAGAGGCCGTTTGCCCGGGAATGGAGATGGCATAGACGGATGTGGTGGTGGAGCTCGTGAAGCCATTGGCGATGGCGATGGCCTTGATGGTTTCCGAGCCGACGACGGCGAGGGCGGTGTCGTTGTATTTGGTGGATGCCGAGGTCGGAGTGGAGCCGTCGGTCGTGTAGTAGATGGTGGCTCCTGCGGAGGCGGAGCTCAGGACCACGTTCTGGGCGGAGGAGAAGGTCCCCGCCGCAGGGGTGAAGGTCGGGGCGCCAGTGGATCCGATGGCGTACGCGGCGCTTGCCGCGGGACTTGTGGCCATCCCGACCGCGACGGCGATGGCTTGGATGGTCTCGCTCGCGACCACGGGGACGGCAGCCCCGGTGTACTTCGTGGAGGCGGGGGTCGGGGCGGACCCGTCCGTGGTGTAGTAGATGGTCGCTCCCGTCGTGGCGGACGTCAGCGACACGTTCTGGGCGGTCGAATAGGTTCCGGCCGCGGGGCTGAAGGCCGGGGAGCCCGCCACCCCGATGGTGTACGTGGCGCTGCCGACCGCACTGGTGGGGTGTCCTGCTTCCACTGCGATGGCCTGGATGGTCTCCCCGACCGGCACCGAGATCGCGGTGTCGGCGTATTTCGTCGATGCCGTGGTGGGTGCCGTTCCGTCGGTGGTGTAGTAGATCTGGGCCCCGGTCGAGGAGGTGGTCAACGAGACGCTCTGGGCGATGGCGTAGGAGCCTCCCGCAGGGGTGAAGCCTGGTGCGGCCAAGGCGGACGCGGCCGTCACGGTGAAGGTCGCGGAAGAGGTGGCGCTATGTCCCGAGTCGTCCGACAACGTGATGAACAGCGTGTCCGTTCCTGCCGAAGCCGATGCGGTGGCCAGCAAGGACAGATTTCCGTTCAAGTTCCATGTGGTGTCGGTGGGAAAGTATCGCTCCGTTGGCGTCTCGATGTTCGCCGAATCGCCGGGCACGACTGTCCGGATGCGGATGGTCGGCTTGAAATTGTGCCCCGTGGTCCAGGAGAAGGCGCCTGTGACGCCAACCGCGCTCCCCCCGGCGGTGAGATTCCCCGCGACGGCGACCGGTGTGGAGACCTGCACCGGGTAGGGTGGGAAGAGGGCTGCGGAATCCGACGCCGGGATGAGCTTGGCCTGGATCAGGACGGAGATGTCCAACCGGATGGTGGTGGAGTCCAATGCGAGTGTCGTGGAGCCCACATGGATGTTCAACGAAGTCAACTGCGACAGGGTCTTGCCGCTGTCCACACCGACACGGACGATCTGCTTTTCCACGGAATCGAGGCTCATGCCCACGGGCAGGGCTTTGCCCACCACTGCAGGATCGTTGGAGAGGATCAGGCTCGCGTAGTAGGCGACCAATCCGGAAGGCCCGTTTCCGAAGGAGGTCCTCTGTCCGGCGGACAGATCCGCGAATTTCGAAAGCAGGAGTGTGTCCAGGGAAACGACCGAGGCAGTTGCGAAGGAAAGTGTCGTGGGACTTCCCGATTCCTTGAAATAGACCGTGTAGGTCTGGACGCCCAGGGTCCAGAGCTGCAGAGCGACGGAGTCCTTGCCCAGGGAATGCGGGAGATCGAAGGTTTCCGTGCAGGTGATCGCGCTGTCCTGGCCGCTGGTCGGGCAGGTTGGATTCTTGGCCACCGTGTCCTTCTGGAAGATCCAGGCCGCGCTGTCGGGGATCCGGGGGGCGGCGATGGGGAATTGGCCCGTCGCGACCACGGGAGTGTCCGAATTCGAGTTGGAATCGGTCGCGTTCTGGCAGGCCACCAAGGCCAGGAGCCCGGCGGCGATGGTTGCGAGAGGTCGGAGGGAATGGCGGTTGAATTTCATGGAGTGTCTCCGTGCCTTTGCACCAGATATGCGGGAGTCAGAGCAGCAAGCGCCAATCTATGTTCCGGGGTGGGCTCTTGGAAAGCGGGGGATCGCTTTGTGCGGGATTCCTCGCGGATCAGAAACAGGACCACGGGACTTCAGTCCTCTTCGGGCTCCAGCGGCTTGCGATCCTCGTCCGGAAGCTGGGTCAGAAGCCCTTGGATGTGGAAGGAATTCTCCAGGTTCTTGTCGTGCAGGAAGCGCAGCGTGGGCATGTGCCGCAGCTTGAGGCGGTGCGCCAGTTCCCGTCGGATCCAGCCCGCCGATTGCTCCAGGCCGATCTCGGTGTCCCGCAGGCTCTTGTCGGAGCCCAGCACCGTGTAGTTCACGGTGGCCACGCCCATGTCCGAGGAGACCTTGACGGTGGAGACGGTGACGAACCCGATCCGCGGGTCCTTCAGCCCCTCCAGGAGGAGCTGGGAGAACTCCCGGCGGATCTGTTCCCCGACCGAGGTGGTGCGGCTCGCGCCGCTCCGCCTCGCGCCGCGGTTCACGCTGGCACCCGCGGGCGGTTCACGCCTTGGTGTCCGACAGCTTCCGGGCGACCTCGAACTGGCGGAAGAAGGCGATGACGTCCCCTTCCTTGTAGTCGTCGAAGTTGTCCAGGCCGATGCCGCATTCGAAGCCGGAGCGGACTTCGGTCACGTCGTCCTTGAAGCGCTTGAGGGTGATGACCTTGGATTCGGCCACCTCCACGCCGTTGCGGTACACGCGGGCCTTGGCCTTGCGTTCCACGGTTCCGGACTGCACGTAGCAACCGGCCACCGCTCCCTGCTTGGGGACCCGGAACACGGCGCGCACCTCGGCCTCCGCCGAGACCTCTTCCTTGATCTCGGGCTTGAGCATGCCCTCCATCGCCTTGCGGATGTCGTCCACAACCTCGTAGATGATGCGGTAGGACCGGATCTCCACGCCTTCGCGGCTGGCGAGTTCGCGGGTGTTGGCGTCGGGACGCACGTGGAAGGCGACGATGATGGCGTCGGAGGCGGCGGCCAGCATGACGTCGGCTTCCTTGATCCCGCCCACGGCGCGGGACAGGATCTGCACCCGCACTTCCTTGGTGGTCAACTGCTCCAGCGAGGCCGCGATGGCCTCCACGGAGCCGTCCACGTCGCCCTTGACGATGACGCGCAGCGTCTGCTGCTCCTCCCCGGCGGCGATCTTGTTGGAAAGGTCTTCCAGCGACATGCGCTGGGCCCGGCGCAGTTCGCGCTCCTTCTGGGCGCGCAGACGCCTTCCGGCGATCTCGCGGGCTTCGCGGTCGTCGTCCATCTGCAGGAAGGTGTCGCCCGCCTGCGGGACGCCGTCGATGCCCAGCACCTGGACCGGAACCGAAGGTCCGGCCTCTTCGCGGGGTCTGCCCGTCTCGTCCATGAGCATGCGGATCTTGCCGGCGTAGGAGCCCACCAGGATGGCGTCGCCCACGCGGAGCGTTCCTTCCTGGACCAGCATGGTGGCGATGGACCCCTTGCCCTTGTCCAGGCGGGATTCGATGACGGTTCCCTTGGCGCGCACGGTGGGATTGGCGCGCAGACCCAGCACCTCGGCCTCCAGGAGGAGGGCGTCGAGGAGCTTGTCCATGTTGGTCCCCTTCTTGGCGGAGATCTCCACGCACTGGACCTTGCCGCCCCACTGTTCCACCTCGATGCCGTAGGCGCCCAGCTGGGCGCGGACGTTGTCGGGGTTGGCGGCGGGGAGGTCGATCTTGTTGATGGCCACGACGATGGGCACGTTGGCGGCGCGGGCGTGGTCGATGGCTTCCTTGGTCTGGGGCATGACGTTGCTGTCAGCGGCCACCACCAGGACCACGATGTCCGTCACCTTGGCGCCGCGGGCGCGCATCGCGGAGAACGCCTCGTGTCCCGGCGTGTCCAGGAAGGTCACCGTGCCGTGGTCGGTCTTCACCTCGTAGGCGCCGATGTGCTGCGTGATGCCGCCGGCCTCGCCGGTGATCACGTGGGTCTTGCGCAGGTAGTCCAGGAGCGACGTCTTGCCGTGGTCCACGTGGCCCATGACCGTGACGATGGGCGAGCGGGGACCGTCGGCGGACTCCTCCCCGAGGTCTTCCTGCGACTCGCCGATGTCCTCGGCGTATTCGTCCATCAGGATCGCCTGGAACCCGAACTCGTCGGCGATGATGCCGATGGTCTCGTGGTCCAGCCGGGCGTTGATGGTCACCATGAGCCCCATGCCCATCGCCTTGGCGATGACCTGGGCCGGCGCCACGTTCAAAAGGTTCGCGAGTTCCGCGATGGTGATGAATTCGGCGACCTTGAGGACCTTCTTCTCTTCCCCCTGGTCTTCCATGTGGCCGCCGCCGCCGCGTGCGTAGCGGCGTTGGATCTTGCCGCGATCCAGGGAGACCATGACCTTGTTGACGTTCTGCTGGGTCTGGTAGAAGATCTCGCTCTCGATCTGGTCCTTGGTCTTGCGCTTGCGGCCGGCCGTTCCCTTGCCCACGGGGGCGCCGAACGCTCCCGCCTGCTGGCCGGGCTGCAGGGTGCCCTGGCCGGGCGTGCCCGTCCCGGGGGGGCCGCCGAATCCGGGCCGAGGCCCGCCGGGACCACCTCTGTATGGGCCGCCCGCCGGGGGCGCGCCTCGATAACCGCCCTGCCCGCCAGGGGCTCCACCGCGGTAGGGTCCGCCGCCTTGGCCGGGCCTGCCGCCCTGGTAGCCGCCGGGAGCGCCTGGAGCACCTCCGGGGCCTCCGGGGCCGCGTCCGTCGGGACGTGGGCCGACACCCGCGGGTCGGGCTCCCACGGAGACTCCGCGATCCATGCGTCCGTCGCGGGGAGGACCATTCCTGTCCGGGCGACCATCGCGGCCCGCCGCGCCAGGCGCACCGGGTTGCCCGTCGCGCGGGGCGGCTCCGGGGGCTCCCGCCGGCCGTTCGCCTCCGGGGCCGAAGCCCGGGCGAGGTCCGCCGGTGATGCCGCGGGGGGTCGGCTGGTAGGAGGCCGCAGCCGCAGGGGGACGGGGTCGGTCCGGGCGGTCGGGATTGAACGAGGGTTGCCTGCGCACCGGCGCCGTCAGGGCGGGGCGGATGGTGTCCGCGGTCGCCGAGGCCTGGGGTGCGGAGGGGGTCGGCGGAGGGGCCATCGGGGCCTGTTCCGCGACCGGTGCGGAAGGTTGGAGCGCGGCCGGGGCCGGGGGCGGGATGGTCTGGGCGGGGGCTGGCTTCGGTTGCGGCGCTCCCGTGACGACAGGTTCGGGGGCCGAGGTCCGCGCGGGCGCCACCGGTGTCTCCGGAGAGGAGGTCGGGGCTTGGATGCCCGGCGCCGGAGAGGGGGGGGACGCCTGTGCGGGCTCGGGTTCGGCCTTCTTCCTGGGCGCGGCCTTCTTGGGCTTCGGTTCGGCCGGGGCTTCGCCGGTCGCTTCGGCCTTCTTCTTGGGCGCGGCCTTCTTGGGCCTGGACTTCCCGGTCTTCGCGCGCTCGTCCTCGAGGACGGGACGGATCTTGTCCACCCAGGCGCTTTCGATGGGCGAAAGGACGGATCGCACCTCGAACCCGGCATCCTTCAGATGCTTGAGGACGGATTCCTTGGCGATCTCGAACTCGGTCGCTACATCGGTGATTCTGGTCTTGCTCACGAAGCCTCTCTCTCGGTGTGTTGGTGCGACGGTGGCGGAATCCGGGCCGCTCATTCGGCGGCGGCGTTCTCCTCCACGGTCCCCTTCTCTTCCTGCGCCGCGGGCTCCGGCTCCGCCGCCGT
>DATNIW010000151.1:0-18670 GCA_035604215.1 Fibrobacteria bacterium | reverse complement strand
CCGCCGGAGGGAAGTTCCACGGTTCCGGACAGCGTGCCGGCCCGCGTCGCGGCTGCACAGGCGATCGCCAGGGTGTAGAAGCGTTTCATCGTCTGCTCCGATGGGTGGATCTCCTCCCACGACCCCTCGCGATGGGGTGGTCTCGACTGAACCTAGGCGACCATCTCCGGCACCGCGCTCCTTTTGCGACATCACGGCCGTCAAACCGTTGACAAGGTATCCACGGCCTCGAATACTCCCCTTGCCGGATCCCCTTCGGATTGGGAACCTTGAGGGTGCGGCTCTGGCCGAGCCTTGCTTCATGGCGTGGAAGGGGGGAAATCCCGATGCGCAAATCGACCGGGGTGGCGGTGCTGGTGGTGGCCGCGTGCCTCTGCGCATTCCTGTGGGTCGCGACCCGGAACCGGAAATCCATGCCCGCCCCGGCTTCGGCTCCATCCTCGGCCCCCGATTCCTGGACTCTTCCTTCCAATCCCACCGCGGGGCCGCGATGGGATTCCGCCGTGGCCGTCTCCCGGACCTCCGACCCGAGACGCGCCGCCCACTTGTTCCTGGGCGGGGAGCGGGATCACCCGACCGACGCCGCCTGGCCCCAGGCCGAGGCCGTCTGCTGGGCGCGGGCGGGAAACCACGACAGCGTCCTGGCCACCTTGGACAGATGCCTTTCCATCGCTCCGCTCTCCCCCCAAGCCCTCCTTCTGCGCCGGTTCTCGCGCCTCCAGTTGGGTTTCGTCCTCACCGGCGCGGGGCAGTCCTGGCGCGGCAGACAACTTGGCGAGGCCGTGCTCCAGGACTTTCCGGACGACACCGACGCGCGCCTCCTGGTGGGTTATTCCCATGCCGTGGACGGATCGTCGCCGGTGGCGGAGTCGATCCTGACGAAGCTTGTCGACGAACATCCCGCCCAACTCCAGGCGTGGGCGATCCTCGTCCAGTGCGCCCTTCGCCGAGGCGACGCCCGATCCGCGGACGAGCGCCTCGCCCAGCTTTCAGGCCTGGACCCCGGGTCGATCGAAGTCCAAGCCCTCCGCCAGCAGGTGGCGGCGCTCAAGGAGCGGCGAAACGGGACGTCCGACGACCATCTGCGCGTCGTGTGCGTCGAGACCTGTCCCCAGGGGTTGGAGTCGGATGTGCTCGCCACGGCCGAGGACGCCTGGAATTTCCTCCGGCCGAGCCTTGGGTTCGAGCCCACCGATCCGGTGGTCGTCCTGGTGGGAGGCGGTACGCGGGCGCCCCATTGGGCCGCCGCCAGCTTCGACGGGCAGGTGCATCTCCCGTTGGACGTCGCCCAGGATCCCGTCCAGCGCGTCCCCATCCTTCGGCACGAACTGACCCATGCGTTCCTGGCCCAGGCGGCTTCCGGCCGGATCCCGCTCTGGTTCAACGAGGGACTGGCCCAGTACTTCCAGGGCGAACGCATCCAATCGCTGCCAGGTTCGTCCACCGCCGGGTGGCTCGACTCCCTCCCCTCCCGACGGACGTTCATGGATCTCGACGAAGACCAGGCCCAGTTGGCCTACCACTACTCCCTGGCGGTGACGCAGGAATTGATGGAACTCCACAACACCACCGCCCTGGAATCCTATCTCGGGCATCTGCGCGACGGTCTCGACGAACCCGAAGCCTTCCGGGAGAGCTTCGGAGACGACTACGCGCACCTCTCGTCCCGGATCCGGGCACGCCTCTGAGAATCGGCGGGCCGGGGAACCCGGTTGGTGGCTGACTCGCTGTTTCGAATCCTATTTTAGGCGCCACCCTGTTTCAAAACCAACAAGGAGCGATCCGTGCGAATCTTGTCCATCGTCAGCTTGGCGGCCTTGTGTTCCATCGCCACCGCACAGTCGGTCCAGGGGCCGGTCGCTCCCGCGGCGGCCACGAAGGCCAAGCCCACGCACGTCGATTTCGGCATTCCGCTCAAGCCGATCAAGCAGAAGGATCTTTCCTTCGAGATGCTGAAGAACCGCTGGGCGCTGCTGATGTACTTCTCGCCCACCTGCGGCCACTGCCAGCACACCTACCCGTACATCCGGGCGGACCGCGACAAGTACGAGAAGAAGGGCCTCGCCGTCGCCGCCATCGCCACTGGATTCGCGAGCCCCGAGGACATCACCGCCTTCGACAAGGACTTCAACCTGGACGTCATGGCCTTCCAGGACGACACAAAGAAGTTCAGCGAGGAGTACGGCACCGGATCCGTGCCCCTGATCCTCCTGGTGGCTCCCGACGGCACCTACCAGACCTGGAACGCCTCCGACTCCGCCACCATCGCGGGCATCGAGACCGCCGTGAAGAAGGCGCTCAAGGTCAAATGACGTCCGGCTGCCCAATCGCGGGGAACGGACGGGCTCGTGCCTTCGCCTGACCCCGCTCGCGAGCGCAGCCACCCCATCTGGACGGACCTCGTCTCCCTCCTTCGCGTGGGGAGGCCCGACCGGATGTCGGAGTGGCTTCGGCAGGTCCCCCTTTTGGAGGGGACGCATCGTCGGCACCTGGCGCATCTCGTCCGGATCCTCCACCGCCGCAGCTACGAATCCGGAGAGGTCGTCTTCCGCCAGGGGGACGTGGGAAGCGGCATGTACATCGTCCATTCCGGCCGCATCCGGATCGTCGCCGAGGATCCGGTCCGGGGAGAGATCCAACTCTCCATCCTGGAGCCCGGGCAGTGCTTCGGCGAGATGTCGCTCTTCGACCACGGCCCGCGCTCCGCCTCGGCGCTCGCCCACGAGGACAGCGTGCTCTACGGTCTGTTCGAGGGCGATCTGGACCAATTGGAAAGAACCCGGCCACAGGCCGCCGCCCGCCTCCTGCACAATCTGGCGCTGTCGGTCTCGTTGCGGCTGCGCCACACCAACGAGAGGCTTCGCGACATCGAGGAAGGGTCGGCCCGGGGACCCTATTGATGATGGCCCTCCCCGTCCGAAAGCCGCTCTCCGCGCGCGGCGACAGGTTGCTGCTCTCCTTCTGGATCGTCCTGGTCGCGAGCATCGCCGTGTTCCTCCTGGTCTCCGCCTGGATGCTCCTCGCCCCTCTGGTCCTGGGGTACCTGCTGGCCATCCTGCTCTCTCCGGTGGCCGAAGCGATGGATCGACGCAGGATCCCCCGCACATTGGGGGCGTTCCTGGTCCTGGGCACCCTGGCCGCCGCCATCGCCACCCTGGTGGTCACCGCATCTCCCGCCATCTTCCACCAGATCCAGGATTTCAGGGACCATTCGCCGGAGTATCTCCGCTCCGCGGAGGAAAAATTGTCCGGACTCATGATCCTGCTCGGACGACTCGTCCCGGCGCAGGAACTGGACAGGGCCAGGGACCTCGCGGTCCGGCGCCTCACTTCGCATGGAAGCCCTTTCGACTCCCTCCACGACCTCCTGGACGTCCTGCCTTTGCTGGAGAACGCGGTCCTGACGCTGGTGGTGGCCTTCTTCCTCCTCGCTCGCGGCGCCGAGATCCGCCGCGCCTTCATGATCCTGGTTCCCAACCGGTATTTCGAGATGATGCTGCGGCTGCTCTACCGGGTCCAACGCCAGACGGCCGACTATCTGCGTGGGCAATGCCTGGACTCCATCGTCAACGGCATCCTGATCACCGTCGCCCTGGCCGTTCTGCGGGTGCCCTACGCCCCGTTCCTCGGGACCTTCGCGGGTCTCGCGAACGCCGTTCCCTTCCTGGGGCCGCTGGTGGGTGGCCTCCCGGCCATCGCCTTGGCCCTTCTGGGCGCCACCGCCACTCCCTGGTGGTTGATCCTGCTGGTCCTGGGCTCCATCCACATGCTGGACAACCTCGTGATCTACCCCGCGACGGTGGGCGGCTCGCTCCAGCTCCCGGCATGGGTGGTGATCCTGGGCGTGGCGCTGGGCAACCACCTGGGCGGCGTGC
Organism: Fibrobacteria bacterium; assembly: GCA_035604215.1. Taxonomy (GTDB): domain Bacteria; phylum Fibrobacterota; class Fibrobacteria; order UBA5070; family UBA5070; genus UBA5070. The sequence continues at coordinate 14,795 of DATNIW010000151.1, read as the reverse complement.
TGGGGATGCTGGTGGCGGTCCCGGCCATCGGGCTCGCCCGAGGATTCGTGTTGGAGCTCCACCAGAATCTGCGCGGTTTCCGCATCCTCTGACCGCTCAGGGTCGCGAGGGGAGAGCTGCTCGTCTGGCGGGCTGGTAGACCCTGACCTGCCAGCGCTGCGAAGGACTGTCCAGCCGCACATCCCACCAACCCTGGGAAAGCCCCGGCGAGAGGATCTCCTCGTGGACTCCTCGGGCCAGATGGATGGGGTGGGAGCGCAGGAATTCGTTCCCCAGGGAATCCACCAGGCGCAGGACGAACAGGCCACCCTGGGGGATGGACAGGCCCAGGGTCAGGGTCCCGGTGGAATCCGCTTCCGCGGCAAGCCACCCCTGCGGCCATTTCGCCGAAGCCTCCCGCCAGGAGTCGGAACTTCCACCGGGGAGGTTCCAAACCACCCGAGCCCGGCCCGAGTCGTCGGCGAGCCGAGCCAGGTCGGTGGCGTCCATCCAGCCCTCCAGGTGCTTGCGCCCCAGGCCCACGCGCCAATAGGTCAGCGCGCTGGAGCCACCGATCCCGAAGGCGATGCCGTCCGAATGGAACCAAGCCTTCCCGGTTCGCAGCGGGAACCCCCCGGAGGTGTCCGCGACGAAGGTGTCGGGTCGTCCCTCCAGCCGGGCTCCAAAGGCCCTTCGAGCATCCGGATGGGAACGCCAAAGCTCCAGTCCCGCTTCGGGCACGGGTCTCCCTCCGTCATCCTCGACGGAGACCTCCAAGCTTTTGGGAAGGAGGGAATCCAACCGGGCGCGGAGCGTGTCCAGGGAGATGAACCTCAGTCCATGTCCCGGTGGATCCAATCGGAGGATGCGTCGGCAGAGCGGATCCAGACCCGTATCGGGCAATTGCGACCAGGAGGGGAAATGGACGTAGTGGTTGGAATCCACCTGCCATCGGATGTCGTACTTCTTGTTCGCGGAGTCCTGCGGCAGGAGAAACAGATCCCAGCCTTCGGCGAAATTCCTTTCGTCCGGGCAGCCGCGGGCGGAAAGCCATGCGCGCTCCGCCCGACGAACCAGGTCCGGCCCCAGGGCCTCGCCGTAGGGCACGCCCCAGACGGCGTCCAGGGACGTGTCGCGCAGATCCGGATTGAGGTGGGCCTCTCCACCGGCCAACGGCAAGGCACCGGGCCGGACCAGGACGAACCGCTCCAGATGCGCCCCGCCGTCCACGCGCTTCGCGAAGTCGCCGACCAGGGAATCGGCCCAGACCCGCGATCGCGTGGAATCCGCGTGCGGTCCGCGCTCCATCCAGACCCCGATCTTCCAGGCGCCTCCCGCATCCCAGATGCATTGCGCCACCAGCAGCAGAAAACCGATTCCCAAGGTGCCTCGCTTGCTTTTGAACGCAAAGCATGGTAATCATTTGGGGATGAAGGGAACTCCCGGGTCGACATGAGCGACATGAACATCAACACCAGCCTGCAAGGCTACCAGGCGGCCCAGAGTTCCCTGGACGCCCGCGCGGCGCGCATCGCCCAAGCCACGACCCAGGCCGCGAGCCAAGCGGGAAACCCCAAGGCTTCCGGGCCCTCCGCCGACATCACCTCCGACATGGTGGGGATGAACACCGATCGACTCGCCGCATCCTACAACCTGAAGGCGATGAAGGTCCAGAGCAGCATGCTCGGAGACGTGCTGGACATCCTGAAGTAGAGGATCGCCCCCGCGACGCCCGCGCCGACGGGATCCACAGGGGATAGGTATCTTGGGGACGGATCCTTCTTCGACGGGAACTGTCATGACGCCCAAGCCTCCTCTGCACCCGATCTTCCTGGACCTGGAGGGCCGCGACGTGCTGCTCGCCGGAGCCGGCGAGGTGGGACTGCGCAAGGCCAGGGAATTCGTGGAATGCGGAGCCCGGCTGCGGGTGGTCTCTCCCGAATTCCACCCCGCCTTCGTGGAACTGGAGGGCCGCTTCCGGCGGCTCCAGCGACACTGGCGACCAGGCGACGAGGAAGGGGCGAGACTGGTCGTGGCCGCCACGTCCGATCCCGCGGCCAACCGAGCCATCCATGCCGAGTGCGCGAAACGAGGCATCCTCTGCAACGTGGCGGACGTCCCCGACCTCTGCGATTGGCAGGCGGCGGCCGTGGCCCGGTCCGGTTCCGTGCAGGTCGCGGTCTCCACGCGCGGAGCGGCCCCGAGCCTGGCCTCCCACGCCCGCCGCGAACTCCAGGACTGGCTCGCCGAGGGATTCGCCGACCTGGTGGACCTGTATGGACGGCTGCGCGAGGAGTACCGCTCCCGGATGTCGCCCGAGGTCAGGGAACGGTTCTGGAAGGAATTGGACATCCCCGCGCTCCTGGAACTGCTGCGCACCCGCGGAGCCCGCGCCTGCGAAGACCGGATCCGGAACCTCGCCGAAGAGACCGGGAGGGAGGCCACCGGAATCCATCCCGCCCGGGGTCGGGTGATCCTGGTCGGTGCGGGTCCCGGACATCCCGACCTGATCACCCGTCTGGGACTGCGGATGCTCGCCAGGGCCTCGGCGCTGGTCCACGACCGCCTGGTCGCGCCGGAGCTGTTGCGCGCGGTTCCCGCTTCCTGCAGGATCTTCCCGGTGGGCAAGACCGGCTTCGGCGAATCCCCCAAACAGGAGGAAATCAACGCCCTCCTGGTGGACTTGGCGCGGGAGGGCCACCTGGTGGTGCGCCTCAAGGGCGGAGATCCCCTGGTCTTCGGACGCGGGGGCGAAGAGATCGAGGCTTGCGTCGCCGCCGGAATCCCCGTGGAGATCGTGCCCGGCGTGTCCTCCAGCCTATCGGTTCCCGCCTGGCGAGGGATCCCCACCACCCACCGCGGCATCTCGCGCAGCTTCGCCGTGGTTTCCGCCTTCCATGCCGACGGGACGGCCGCGCGAATCCCGGATGTGGAGACGGTGGTGGTCATGATGCCGCTCCATTCGCTCGTCTCCGTCAAGGCCCGATTCTTCGAAGCCGGTTGGGATCCTTCCACCCCTTGCGCCGCCATCCAATCCGGGACCGGACCCGACGAACGCGAAGTCTTGGCCACGCTGTCCGATCTGGACGAGAAGATCCACGCGGCCGGCCTGCGTTCGCCCCTTTTGGTGGTGGTCGGGAACGTCGTGGGGTGGGCGCGCGAGCACCGGAGCGCCCTGGACCACGTCCTGACCCGCGCCCGGGCGGAATCGGAATCGTGATCCGCGCCGTCCTGTTCGACCTGGGCGGGGTGCTGGAACGGGTGGACGCCGGAGCCAAGTTGGAGGCCTGGACATCGGGCCGGATTCCGTCGTCCCTGTTCTGGGAACGATGGCTTTCGTCCTCGTCCGTGCGGGAGTTCGAGTCGGGGAAGATCGGGGCCGGGGCGTTCGCGTCGCGGGTGGTCCCGGAACTGGGTCTGTCCATGAGCGCAGACGCCTTCCTGGACGACTTCCGATCCTGGCTCTCGGGTCCCTTCGAGGGCGTCGCCGAACTGGTCTCGGAAACCCGGGCGGCCGGATTCGCGACAGCCAGCCTGTCCAACTCCAACGAGATCCACTGGCCGGTCATGCAGGCGCACCAGCGAACCGACGAAACCTTCGACGCCAATTTCCCGAGCCATCTGATGGGCGTCTGCAAACCGGACCCCGAAGCGTTCCGGGAGGCCCTCCGCCTCTGGAAGCGGGAACCCACCGACGTCCTCTTCCTGGACGACAACGAAGTGAACTGCCGGGGGGCCCGATCGGCCGGACTCGTCGCGTTCCGGGTCGATGGCGTGGCGGGAGCGCGCGCGGCCCTCGTGGCCGCGGGAGTGCTGCCCGAGTTCCCGCCGCGTGCCGGGCAGGACCGGAGATCCGCGCCCGGTTCCTAGGTTTCCCGGGATGAACCCACACGAACCCGACCGGATCTGGGAACATCTCCGGTTGGAAGCCCGCGCGATCGCCGACAGGGAACCCGTCATGGAAGCGCTGGTGGAAGATCGCATCCTCGTGCGTTCCGATTTCTGGGACGCGTTGGCCGCGGTGCTCTCCCGTCGACTCGCCGAGGAGGCCACCACCGCGCAAACGCTGCACGACCTCTTCGCGCCCATCCTGCGCGAGCGTTCCATCTCGAAGGCGAGTCGACGGGATCTGTCGGCAGTGGTCGAACGCGATCCCGCGGCGAACCGGACCCTGCTCGTCCCCTTCCTCCACTTCAAGGGGTTCCAGTCCCTCCAGGCCTACCGCATCGCCCACAGGCTCTGGACCTCCGGGCGTCGCGACCTCGCCCTCTACCTGCAGGGTCGCATCGCGACCGTCTACGGGGTGGATTTCCACCCGGCCGCGGTCATCGGCGAGGGGATCCTGATCGACCACGCGACGGGAGTGGTGGTCGGAGAAACCGCCGTCGTGGGGAACGACGTCTCCATGCTGCACGGGGTCACCCTGGGCGGAACGGGCAAGGACACCGGCGACAGGCACCCCAAGGTGGGCAACGGAGTCCTTCTGGGCGCCGGAGCGAAGGTCCTGGGCAACATCCGCATCGGCCAAGGCTCCAAGATCGGCGCGGGAAGCGTTGTCCTGTCCGACGTGCCGGAACACGTGACGGTGGTGGGGGTGCCCGCCCGCATCGTGGGCAGACCCCAGGTCGACCAGCCCGCGTTGGACATGGACCAGACGGTCGAGTCGTCCACCCCCGAGCACTACACCTACGAGATCTGAGGAGAGGCCCGAGGCCTCAGATCTCCCGGCGCAGGTTCGCGTGGACGCGGTCCGGCCCGGGATGCACGGCGTGCAGGAAGTCGCGGACGGAGAACTTGTCTCCCGAACCCAGGCGCGTCGTCCAGGATCCATCCTCCGCCGGTTCCGAACGGAGGGTGCGCAGGATCTTCTTCTTAAGGGATTCCCGGGACAGGTCGTAGACCTTCGCGGAGCCCTCGCGTCGCAGGGTGTGCTTGATCCCGCGCGAAGCGAGCCACCCGGAGAGATCCGGCGCCGTGGGGGCGGTCAGTTGCCAGATTCCGTCCACGTGTCCATCTCCCGCGGGCCCCAGGATCCTGCCGTAGAAGGAGAACTCGGCGTTCACCCGTTCCAGGAGTCCCGGATCCGCCAGCGCCCGCCGGACCCGGTCGGCGCCATCTGCCAGGAAGACCGGCCGGAGGATCTCCCGCCCGGACGCGAGGCAGTCGACGCCGTCGTCGGTGCGTCCGTGGGGTTCGTGCCTGCGGTATTCCCGCACCAGGTCCAGGGCCTTCATCCATGCCCGCGCGTGCCAGGCCTGCACGATGTCCATCGGGAGTCCGACGCAGCGCGGGTCCAGATCCACAAGCATCTCCACCACTGCCTCGGAGCCCCGCAGCGCCTTCAATCTCCGCTCCAGGTCGTCCAGGTCCTGGACCACTTCGGACCGGGCGTGGACGATCGCTTCCCTCTCGGGCGGCGTGCAGGCGCCGCACGCGTGGCATTTCCCCGGCTCGTCCACCCAACCCAGGCACACCGTGGTCTGCTGGTACGCCCGGCAACGATGGTATTCCTTGAGCAGGAACGCCCTGCCCACTCCCGGATCCAGGAGGGACCACGGCCTCTCGTCGCCGTGCTCGGGTCCGAATCCGCGCAGATGTCCGTCGGGATCCGCCCCATCCTTGGACAATTCCCGACGCAGCGCCAGGAAGAATTCCGGGGTCACGGCGTCCCGGAACACGAACCCGGTCTCCTCCTGGGCCGCCCGCACCGCGCGCATGACCTCGGGGCCCCTGGCCCTGACCAGGACCTGGCTCGTCCAGGCCTCCTCGATCCCGGCGGCGCCGCGGAACTCGAATCCGGAAGAAACGGCCGCGCCCTTGATCATCCCGACGATCCTGGCAAGATCCTTGGGGTCGGGCATGTCCAGGTATTCCAGCGGAGTCCACGGGAAGCAGACCAGCGGCGTGGCGGAGAACAGCACCCGGGGTTTGGACGCGGCCCGGGAGAGGAGCTCTCGCAGCCTGCCCAGGAAGATCCGGAATTCGGCGAAGTCCTCCTCCGTCTCCTGCCCGGTGGCGATGAGGAAGACCTTGAGCTCCCGCAACCGCTCCCGCAAAAGGAAGGAGAGCGAACGGTACAGTTCGTCGTCGGAGAGGTCCTTCTGCAGGAAACTGCGCATCCGCGGCGAGATCCCTTCCAGTCCGCAGGTGATGGAGGTCTTGCCCGCGATCTTGAGGAAGCGCGCGAAGGACGGGTCGTGGGCGACCGCGTCGAAGCGCTGGCTCTTCAATCCGACGGCGTCGAAATCCTCCAGAAGTCCTCCCACCAGGGGGCGCACCTGTTCGTAGGTGTTGAAGTTGAAGGAGTACAGGTCCACCTTGGAAAGCCCCAGTTCCCGCTTGAGGGCGAGCGCGTCGGCACGCGCCTGTTCCATGGGGGTCTCCCGGTAGGGCTTGCGGGACCAGCTCTCGGCGCAGAACGAGCAGAAGTACGGGCATCCCTCCGAAATCTGCACGGAAGCCCTTCCGGCGATCCCGTCCGCGGCCACCATGGTCTCGCCGAGCTTGTACCGGTTCAGGTCGGGTCGGCTACCGTGGCGCTTCTTGGCGATGGGACGGAAGTTGTCGGGAACGAAGAACCCCGGGATGTCGGAAAGGGCGCCCAGAGCCTCCCGCTTGGACGCCCCCGATGCCTTGGCGTGGGCCAGGCGCAGGAAGATCTCGCGGATGGTGTCCGGTTCCTCCCCGATGAACGTCCCGTCCAGCATCGGATCCGGGGAGAAGAAGACGGAGGCGTAGAGCGCGTTGGCGCCCCCCAGCAGCACCAGGGGAAGGTCGTCGCGCCGCATGCGCTCGTCGCGGGACAGGGGGATCCCCGATCGCTCCAGGAGGACGGGCACGTTCACCGTCTCCTGGACCAGGGCGTTGGAAAGCGCCACGCAGTCGAATTCCTCCACTCCCCTCTTGGTGCCGGATCCCAGCAGCCAGGGGACGCCGTCCTGGGTCATCCGCGATCCGTCCCGATGGGGCGGCACCCAGGAGAGGTCCGGAAAGACTCCGGGGAGGTCGGCGACCATGCCGTAGAGCAGCCGGTGGGTGAACGATTCTCGCGTGTCCTCCCAAGTGGATAACCGCGAGAACAGGACTCGATACGGCCTGCGAGCCCATTCCACGGGCGCGATCCGGTTGGGCTCGTCGCCCCGCAGCCAGTGTCCGCCCCGGGAAAGTCCGGCGCGCGCCGATTCGAACCATTCGGTGTGTTCCGTCAAGATCCCCTCGTCTCCCCGTCGGAGGTGGTTCCGACGGATGTGGATTCGCACGTCGTTTCCCGGGTCGTGCGCGACGCGCCGTCGCGGACGCCGTCGGCATCGGGCTGGCCTCGATCCGGCGGTTCCGTCCAATCCGGGTAGCCCACCCGCTCCAGGGTCAGGCCGTCCGCCGGGGCCCAGAACCGGGGGCCGACCTGTTCCTTGGCCATGAGCCTTTCGAACTCGCCCTTGCCCATCCGGCCCTCCGAGACATCCAGACAGAATCCGACCACGGACCGGACCATGCGGTGGAGGAACCGGTCCCCCCGGATCCAGAGGTCCATCCCTCCCGGCACCTCCACGGCGCGGGCCAGGGACAGCGTGCAGAGGGTGTGGCGACCGTCCCCGCGCGGGATGCTGAAGGCGTCGAAGTCGCGACGCCCCTCGAACCAGGAGAGGGTTTCGGCGACGGTCCTCCGATCCAGCCGGCGACGGGGGTGCCATACGTTGGGAGGATCGAGGGGGTCCCGGGAATCCCGCAACCGGTAGCAGTACTCGCGCCACAGCGCCGAGTACCGGGCGGAGAATCCGTCGGGAGCCGGCTCCAGATCGCGCACCGCGAGTCCCTTGGGCAGGAGCGCGTTCAATCCCTTGACCAGCTTCGACGCATCCGCGACGGAATCCGACTTGAAATGCGCCACCTGGCCGCGCGCATGGACGCCGGAGTCCGTGCGGCCGGCACCCGTGCAGGCGACCGGATGCCGCAGCAGCATGGCCAGCGCGGTGTCCAGCGCCTCCTGGACGGTGGGGCCCCGCTCCTGCCTCTGCCAGCCCAGGAACGGCCTCCCGTCGTACCCGACCCGAAGGCGCCAGCGGCCTTCGGTCCGCATCGGATCAGGCCCGCACATCCAGCGCACCTCCGGCCCCGGGTCGTCTGGTCGGCGCCTTCCGGGCGGGATCCTTGCTCTTCACCTCCATGGTCCCGGGTTCCAGTCCGATGCGGGCCAGGGCGGCGGAAAGTTCCGGAAGTCCCCTCCGCAGCAGGTCGGCCGTGGCCGGGTCGGCCGCCTCCAGGCGGGTTGTCAGGATTTGCCCCCGCAGTTCCAGCCTCGCGTCCACCCGGCCCAGGCCGGCCGGGTCCATGGCCACATCCACCGCGTGGAAGTCGGTGGACGCGGTCTTCCCGCCCTTCCGTTCCCGCTCGTCGCGCACGACGATCCGCGCCTTTTCCCACCCGCCGCCCGGTCCCGCCGACCAGTAGGTCTGTCCGGATTCCGCGCCAGGGGCGGGATCGGGAAGCCGATCGGCCAGCAGGCTTTCCGCGGCCTGCCGAAGGGGCTTCGGGTCCCCTCCCTCCGTCGACTCCTTCGCGAGGGCGTCCAGGACGGCGGCCTCCAGGGAACGGCGAGGCGCGTCGGCGAGGGTTCCGGAGGGAACCTTGCCGTCCTCGCGCAGGCCTTGCAGCGCGGCCTCCAGCCCGGGATGTTTCCCCGGGGACTCCTGGACGAGCTTCTCCAGGTTGTCCAAGGCGGCGGGGAGATCCATGGGCGCCTGGCCGAGAGAGGCCCGGCGAACGGCCTCGGACGGCGGAAGGTCAAGGGACCAAGCCGCCAGCACCTTCACGGCGATGTTGGACGGAATCTGCGCCGGGCTCTGGACATCCGCCGCCGTCGCCGGATCGGCGACCGGAGCGGCTCCCTGCGGACCCGGGAGGGGAGTTTCCACCACCCCGGTCCGGCCCGACGCGGCTTCGGGAGCCGGGGCCGTCGGCACCGCGGCAGGCTCGTCGACGGACCTGGCCGCCGTTCCCAAATCGGAGCGAGCCGAAGGAGGAGTCCCGCTCGCCTGCGCCAAAACGGGAAGAGACGTCTTCGCGACCACCGGCGCGGGAGGCGTTGCGCGGGACGTTGCCTGTGCGGCAACATCCTCTGTGGGGACGCTGCGCAAGGGGACTTGTTCCACCTGGCCTCCCCTCACGGCGAATGGAACGGCCTCCGCGACCGGAAGTTCGGCCTGGGCGGAGGCGATCACCGGGGTAGTCGCGATGGTGACCGAAGGCTTCGTTTCGACCGCGGCCGTACCGGGCTCCGGCTGGACTTGGTCGGAGAGGGACTTCGCGGCGGCCGCCAGAGCCTTGCCCAGATCTTCGACCTCCGCTGGGGTCGCATCGGATGCGCCCGCCCACCGGAGCAGTTCCCGGGCACCTGCGGGTCCGGCCTGGACCCTCTCCGGAAGACCGCGCATCCGGGAGCCGTCGGCGGGTGGATCCGGAGTCCAGATCGCACCGCCCCCGGGAAGGATCTGGGCGCGTGCCACCAGACGAGTCGAAGGTTCCACTCCCGTCGGACCGAACAACGTCCAAGGCTGACCGGCGACTTCCGCGGAGTAGGCGTTCCCGCCCAAGTTCGACAGGACGGCGAGCAAGGCGGTCCCACCCGGTGGGCGGGGCGAGGAGGCGTCGGACAGGAAGAGGGGACCCGCCGGGAGGGATTCCGGCAGATCGGACGTCGATGGTGCCTGCGGCGATGGCGAAGGGAGGTTGCGAGCGGCTGCGGCGAAATCGCCTCGGGCCAGCGGGGGCGAAAGCGCCGAGGCGAGGGAATCGCCGAGCAGGGATCGGAGCGTGTTCAGGATGGCGTCCCGAAATCTGGCGAGATCCGCATCGGGCGTCCTGACGGTGAGATGCAAGGTGCCGTCGGAGGCGGTAGCCACCGTCACCGGAGTTCCCGGAGGCAATTCCTTGTCCACCGGGACCTGGACCGAGGATCCGCCGAGGAGCTTGACCGTGGCCTTGCCGTCCTGCACGGACTCGACCCTGCCTTCCACTCCCCCGCCCGCGCCACTGGCCCCGGTGAGAGCCGACACGTCCACGGGTCAGCCCTCCTTCAACCGTTGCGACGAAGCTTCAGGATCAGGTCGACCTGGTCCTGGGGGATGCGCAGTCGCCGTGCGATTTCCGAACTGGTCCGCCCCCTCTTGGCCATGGAAACCACGTAATCCTGGACCACCGTCGGCTCCGCGGGTGCGGGCATGTTCGTGCCCGGCTGGCTGGTCGTGTTTTCCCACGCGTGGCGCCCCGTCTTCGGAAGCGGTGCGGCGGGCAAGTCGAGGTCGGGATTGGGGGGCCGTCGATCGCGTCCTGCCGGCTCCGCCTCCGCACGCGCCGCACGGATCTGGGAAAAGGTCGCCTCTCGCATGGGGGAACCGGCTCTGGCCCCATCCCCACCCTGCAACGGCATGCGGACATTTCGATCCATCCTCGTCAAGGTCGGTTCGGTCAGCGGAATCTGGCTGTCGCGCGGCCGCCTCCCGAAGAACCACCAGACCATGCAGGCCAAGGCCAGCGCGGCCACCCCCGCGACGATCCAGAGGTAGAGCGCCAGGCTTCCCAACGCCTTCCCCAGACCAGCCGCGTCCCGAGCCGTCGACTTGGTCGTATCCGACTTGGCATCCCGAACTTCGGAAAGCCGGGCTCTGGCCCAGGTGTAACGGGACCAGAGCTCGGTCTGGCGGCGAGCCAAATCCACGGGCGGTTCGGAATCCGCCAATTGCGCCTCGCGCAAGGCGAGATCCAGGTTTTGCAAGCTGTCGTGCAACTGGGAGACTCGACGAGAAAGCGTCGAATCGCTTTCCAGGACGGGCATCGCGGATGCCGTGCGGATTTCTCCTCCACGGCTCTTCCAATACCAGAAACCCGTGGCCGCGCCACCGATGAGCAGCAGAACCACGAGGATCCCGAGGATCCGACCGAATCTCATGTCGCGAAAGATACTCGACAGGAGCGGCGATTCCGGCCGTTCTTCCCCGTCGCGATCCACCCCGAGCGGGGGTCCCGAGTTTAGATTGGGATCATGGCCTCTCTCTTCGTACTGGAAAACGACAGGCAAGTGGCGCGGATCCAGCTCAAATCCGGCATGGTCACCGTCGGGCGGCTCAAGAGCAACACCGTCGTGCTGGACAACGCCGGCGTGTCGCGGCAGCATCTGCGGATCGATGGCGATCCCTCGGGAACCCTTTTCGTGCTCGAGGACATGAATTCCCTGAACGGGACTTTCGTGGGGACCTCCAAGGTGCAGGCGTGCCTGCTGCAGCAGGGGGACGAGATCCACATGGGGAAACACACCCTCGTCTTCGCTGATTGACGGGTTCGGCTGCGCGGGCGCATACTCGCTCCCCTCCCCCTCGCCGTACCGTGAGCGTACGGCTTCGGGGTCGTGTCGCTTCGTCTGCATCCCGCTCGCTCGAATCCTACCGCGCTCCGATTTACCGGGCTGGCGCCTTTGGCGCTTCGCTCCGGGGAGCTTCGGGTGGGCTGGCGCCTGCGGCGCTTCGCTACGGGCGGGGCGTCGGGACGGGGGGGTGGGACGAGGGGGTAGGTCTACCTGACAGAGCACCTTCGGCGGAGAAGTGGGCTTGGCATCGTTCCTCGGCGGGGTACGGAGACGGAACGATGACGGGGAACCGACCGCCTGGAGCGCGGGGGGGCGGTATCTTCTGGGCTTCGGAGGAAGAAGATTGCGCTGGCGGCCCATCCCATCGATCGTAGTTGGAGCCTTCGTCCTCCTGGCGAGCGGGTCGAGCTTTGGCGCTGGCTCCGATTGGATGGACCTCCGGATGGGAAATCCCGACTCATCCGGGTGGGAATCGCTGTGGACTTGCGATTCGATGCCGATCGTTCAACGGATCCTGGCGGCCGAAAGACGGGCCTCGCGAGTGGCCTCCGATTCCGGGCGCGCCAGGAGAGTCCGATGCCTGGCGGAGGATTCGGCACGATCCGGCGCTTGCCTGGAAGGTCTGTCGGCGTTGCGCGATTCCGTCCGCCGATTGGCGCGGGCCGAGGATTCCTTGCACTTGGAGGTCGGACGACTGGCATCGGGATGTCCCGAATCCGGATGGCGGCGGCGGACCGAATACCTCGCCTGGGAGGCGTCGCGCGACAGCGTCTGTCCGAGCGTGCGCAACGAGGCTTGCGGACGGATCCTGGCATCGCTCGCCTCGGTCGCCTGGATCCCGGACTGGGCGAAGCCCGGACCCAAGGCGATCGGCTCGCCGGGCGCCACCGCACCCGCGAACCGACTCCCCCGCTCCTTGGCCGTCCTGGACCGTGCCATCGACGACCCCGGGCAGGTCCCCGGGCGGGATACCCTCGTCGCGCGTTCGGCCTTCCTGCTGGACCGCGCGGGCTTCGTCGATTCCGCCTCCCTGCGCTTCGAGCGTCTCCTGGAGAGGTTTCCAAGTTCCGCATGGACATCCAGCGCGCACCTCTACCTGGGTCGGAGCGCCGGCTCGACGAAGGTCCGGATGGACCATCTGCGCGCCGCCAGGGAGGATTCCCTGCTCGCTCCCGCGGCGCTTTCCACGCAGATCGATCTCCTGGACTCCACAGGACACTCCCTGGATGCCGCGGATTCGCTCGTCGCACTCCTGCGCCTGCGTCCGGTCCTCGCGGACTCCCAGACATTGGCTAGGCTCGCCGCATTCGCGCGGGGCGCCATGGATCCCGACGCGTTCCAGGCGCGGTTGGCGGCGAGATCTCCTCCCTGGGCCGACACCCTCTACCTGCTCCAGGCCGGCTTGGAGCTGCGGTCCAACCGCTTCGACCGGGCCTTGAAGATGTTGGCCGCTTTCCAAGTGCGATTCCCGGGGTCGTCCTTGTCCGCGACCGCAAGGCAATTGCTCGCCACCGCTCGACGGCGGGATCCCGGGGGAATGGCTCCGGGGCCCAAATAGAAGCGCCTCCGGAGGCTTTCCCCGGAGGCGACGAACTGGACCCTGGGATCCCCAGGCCTTACTTCTTGGGGGGCATCTCGCCTGGGGGCGGAACTTCCGGCTTCATCTCGTTGGTGATGGTCGAGGCCGCGGCGGGCTTCGGCTCCTCCAACAAGGTGGGCTCCTCGTAGGTCTTGTCGAGGAACACGACATTGTGTGCCTTCAGGAGCCGGCGATAGTACGCCGGCACTTGGCGCTCGGCGATCTGGGACTTGAGCATGTTCTCGATCTGGACCCGGACGGAATCCAGGGGCGGGGCCTTCCCCGACTTGCGGTCCTGGATCTGGAGGATGTGCCAGCCGTACTGGGTGCGGATGGGGGCCGAGATCTTCCCGGGCTCCAGGGTCCGCGCCGCCGCGGCGAATTCGGGCACCATGTCCTTGGGATCGAACCACCCGAGGTCCCCGCCCTTTTCCTTGGAGCCCGGATCCTCGGACTGCGCGCGGGCGATGGTGGAGAACTGCTTGTCGTCCTTCAGGAGCTTGGCGTAGATGTCCAAAATCTCCTTGTGGACCTTGGCGGAATCGGCCGGGCTCTTCACCAGAAGGAGGATGTGGCGACCGCGCACCTGGCCGGCGCCCCCGAACTTCTCCTTGTTGGCCTGGTAGAAGCTGTCGATGCGGGCTTCCGGAATCTTGAGGGAGTCGGCCATGGCCTTCTCCAGAAGTTCATTGGCGACCACCTGGCTACCGATCTTCTTGTGCACCGACTCCGGGGTGTCACCGCTCTGGGCCAAGGCGGCCATGAGGGCCGCGGTGTCCGGGAACTGCGCCGTCACCGCTTTGTAGATGCTGTCGACCTTGTGGGCGTCGGGCACGAGGTGCAGCTTGGTCGCTTCCGCCTCGACGACGGCTTGCACCAGAAGTTGCGCGGTGGCCTGCCGACGCAAGGGCTGGGCGACATCGTCGAAGGTCTGCCCGGACTGCTGTGCCTGCTGGGCGATCTGGACCACCATGGGAGAGAGGAGCTTTTCCACTTCCGCCTTGGTGATTCCGGTGGTGTCGATCCCGGCGACGATGGCCGAGGTGTCTCCGACGGGAGCGCGGAAGGAATGGGCGGACTTCGCGCCCGTGCGGCACGCCCCGGCCAGGAGGATCAGCGGCAGAAGAAGGAAGGATTTGCGCACGATTGGGAACCTTTCAGTTTTGGGCCAGCCGCGAAAAGTACTCATCCGGAGCACACGTTGTCGGAGACCGGCCAAACGGTGGATGGAGTCCATCGGGAGGGTGGTATATTCCCCGCTAGGCACTTCGTGTCCAACGCCCGAATCCGGCGAAAGGTATCCAGATGTCCAATCGGCTCTTCCTCGTACTGGCAATGTCGGTCGTCCTGCGGCCGGTGCATGCCGACGACAAGCCGCTGTTCATCTCCCGCGAAGGCGATGTTCCGGTCTGGGTGAGCCCAGAGCACCGCGCCGGGGAGCAGCCCATGCATGTCGCCATTCCAACGGAGATCCTGTTGCGCGAGGATGCCCAAGGCGACTACCTGAAAGTGGTCACCCAAAATGGGGCGCATGGCTGGGTGGAAGCCGCCAAGGTGCGCCCCTACGAGGAGAAGACCGGCACCACGGTCAATCTGGGCGAGGGCAAGGTGGTGGGTCAGCTGGACAATCCTGGGGATGTCTACATCCTGACGGACGACTCCAAGATCCCCCCCGAAGGCTTCTACATCCAGCGCGATCTCACGGCCTTGATCATCGGCGACAACATCGATCGGGAAACCCTGGAACGGAAGAACGGCGAGAACTTCTGATCCCGAAGTGGGCATGAAAAAGGCCCATCCGTGGATTTGCCCCCGGCCTAGATTCTCCCCATGCGCGTTGCAATCCTCGCCATCGTCGCCTCGTTGTGCCTTTCTTCG
>DATNIW010000150.1:0-3329 GCA_035604215.1 Fibrobacteria bacterium | reverse complement strand
TGCTCCGCGAGGAAGTGACGGAGGACGACGTCGCGTCCATCGTCGCCAAGTGGACGGGCATCCCCGTGTCCCGGCTGGTCCAGGGCGAATCGGAAAAACTCCTTGCCTTGCCCGCACGCCTCCACGAGAGGGTGGTCGGCCAGGATCGGGCGGTGCAGGCCGTGTCCGAGGCGATCCAGCGCTCCCGCGCCGGGCTCTCCGACGAAAAACGTCCAGTGGCTTCCTTCCTGTTCCTCGGTCCCACCGGAGTGGGGAAGACCGAACTCGCGAAGACCCTGGCCGAGGCGTTGTTCGATACCGAAGACTCCTTGATCCGCATCGACATGAGCGAATACATGGAGCGCCACGCCGTCTCGCGTCTGGTGGGCGCACCTCCCGGCTACGTGGGGTTCGAGGAAGGCGGCCAACTGACCGAGGCGGTGCGCCGCCGTCCCTGGTCCGTGGTGCTCTTCGACGAGATCGAGAAGGCCCACCCCGACGTCTTCCACATCCTGCTGCAGATCCTGGAGGACGGGCGCCTCACCGACGGACAGGGCCGCCTCGTGGACTTCCGGAACACCGTGATCCTGCTGACCTCGAACCTGGCCTCCCAGGCGATCCTGGAGATCTCGGATCCCGAGCGGCTGGAAGCGGTGGTGGAGGACGCGCTGCGTGCCAATTTCCGACCGGAATTCCTGAACCGGCTGGACGAGAAGATCGTGTTCCGGGCCTTGGATCCCTCCCACCTGGCCCAGATCGTGGAGATCCAGGTCTCCCGCCTCGCCGAGCGCATGGCGACCCAGAACCGCCACCTGGTCCTTTCGGACGCGGCCCGGACCTTCCTGGTCCGGTCCGGGACCGATCTCGCCTGGGGTGCCCGTCCGTTGCGCCGTGCCATCCAGAAGGAGCTGGAGAATCCGCTGGCGAAGCTGATCCTGGAGGGGAAGTTTCCCGAAGGCGCCACGGTGCAGGTGGAAGATGGGGCTGGAGCGTTGCATTTCGTGGTGCCGGAGTCGGTCTGAGACACGGGTTGGGGGGAATTCCCCGAATCCCCCCCGTTCACCTTTCCGGCCATGGAAGAAACGACAATGGCTCGGGTCCGGAGTCGGCTGGCGAATCGAATCCGATGGCGGTAGGTTTGCAGGATGAAAACGAAGCCCGGTTCCGGAATTTTCGGTCTGATCCTCCTGGGACTCCTTCCCGTCGCGGCCATCGCGGCCACCGGAGACGGTTCGCCCCAGGACTCCAACCTCCTCTACGTGGGTCGCTGGGACAAGTCCAACGCGAGCGCACCCCACAGCTACTGGGGCGGTGCCTACATCCGCACCGGATTCACCGGGACCAGCCTTTCCGCCAAGCTCGGCAAGTCCGCCGACATCGTGGTCTTCATCGACGCCAAGGCGGCGGTCATCAAGCTGGGCTCGAACGGCACCGTTTCGCTGGCTTCGGGCCTCGCCGCCGGGAACCATACCGTCAAGCTCGTGGCCCGGTTCGCCGCCGACGAGATCGTGTTCCAGGGCTTCGTCCTCGATGCGGGCGCGAAGACGGTCGCACCCGCCGCGCTCCCGATGATCGAGTTCATCGGGAATTCCATCACCTCGGGATCCATCACGACCAACGGGAACATCAGCGCCTACCCGTGGCTGGTGGGAGAAACCCTGAACGCCGACCGCGCGATCATCTCCTACCCGGGCACCACGCTCGTGAACGGGTACCACCTCAATTTCAACGGCATGCCCGCCATCGGAATGGAAGTCCAGTACACCAAGCTGAACACCTCTCCCCTGACTCCGGCGACGACGGACCCCATCAACAAATCCTGGAACTTCACCGACTACACTCCCGATCTGGTGGTGATCAACATCGGGACCAACGACGGCAACGGCGCGGGTGTCCCCACCGCCACCTTCCAGACCAGCTACCTGAACTTCCTCAAGCTCATCCGCGGCAAGTACCCGAAGGCGCAGATCTTCGCCTTGCGGACCTTCGGAGGGTACATGGCCACCCAGACCCAGGCGGCGGTGACGCAGGTGGTCAACGCGGGCGACACGAGGGTGCACTACGTGAACACCTCGGGTTGGCTGGTGTCGTCCGACTTCGGATCCGATGGGCTCCACCCCACCGACGCCGGGCACGTGAAGCTGGACGGGATCCTGGCCCCTCTCCTGAAGCCTTACCTCGACAGCTTCCAGACCACCACGTCGATCGCGTCCATGCCGGGTCGGCGCGACAGCCTCCGGTCCATCCCTCTGTCCAAGCACCTCTCCCTGGGCATCTCGCCGGACGGACGGAACATGACCCTGGGCGGGGCCCGGAACGCCAGGGAGATCCTGGTCTCTCCCTGACCTTCAGCCTTTGCTTTTCCCGGCCTTGTCCAGGGTGGCGAATTCCCGTTCGGTGAGTGCGATGTCCGCGGCGGCCACGTTTTCTTCCAGGTGGGAGACCTTGGACGTGCCGGGGATGGGGAGCATCACCGGGCTGCGCTTCAGGACCCAGGCCAGGGCGATCTGGCTGGGCGCTGCGCCGTGCGTCTTGGCCACGGCGTCCAGGACGGAGCCCGGCTTGGCCAGGCTCCCCGATGCCAAGGGAAACCAGGGGATGAATCCGATGCCGTGTTTGGTGCAGTGCTCCAACACGGCTTCGCTGCCTCGGTCCACCAGGTTGTAGCGGTTCTGCACCGTGGCCACGGGGAAGACCTTGGACGCCGCCTCGATCTCCTCCACCCCGACTTCGCTCAGCCCGGCGTGGAGGATCACGCCTTCGTCCAGAAGCTTCCTGATGGCGGAGAACTGCTCGTCGCGCGGCACCTTGGGGTCGATGCGGTGCAACTGCCAAAGCCCGATTCTCTCCACGCCCAGCCGTCGGCAACTGGTCTTCGCCTGCTGGATCAGGTATTCGGGGCGCCCCACGGGAGTCCACTGGTTGGGGCCGGTCCGGGCGAGCCCTCCCTTGGTGGCCACGAGGATCATTCCGTAGGGATGCAATGCCTCGCGGATCAGCTCTTCGGAGACGCAGGGCCCGTAGGAATCCGCGGTGTCGATGAAGTCCACCCCCAGCTCCGGCAGCCGTTTCAGGGTGCGGATGGCCTCGGGACGATCCTGGGGCTCGCCCCAAACGCCCGGACCGGTGATGCGCATGGCCCCGAAACCGAGGCGGTGGATCACGGTGGTTTCGCCGATGGTGAAGGTGCCGGATTTGGATGCGTTGCCGGGCATGGAGGTACTCCTGGGTGAGCGAAACAACCTACAGGTTTTTGTCCGTCGCCACGGAGCCCGCCATCCGCACCAGCGGGAGGAACACCTCGTCGACGATCTCTTCGACCACGGCGCGGGGAACGGGTTTCAAGGTGG
>DATNIW010000149.1:0-6856 GCA_035604215.1 Fibrobacteria bacterium | reverse complement strand
GTCCGCGCCCGGCGAGCACCTCTTCGGTGCGCGGGGCGCCCCAGAACCAGTAGCCGGTGAGTTGGGCCGTGAACCGGTGGAAGGTGGTCCAAGAAAGCCCCACGGTCGAAAGACCGGACTTGTCCTGGAGATTTTCCAGGGCCTGGACGCTGAGGGCGAGGTCCTGCTGGATGAACTGCTGGAGGGTCGCCATACCGGCGATGTAGGCGGAACTCAACTGGTTGGGCGTGTAGGCTCCCTGGGCGAACAGATAGGTCGCCTCGTCGGTCCGGAATTGGCCGGCGAGCGCGGCGGGGAGGACGGTAGGAGGATTCGCCCATGGATGCACCGGGGTCTCCTTGAGCACGCCGGACCCGATGGGGTCGGACTGCCAGAAGCCCTCGAGATCGATCCGCAGGCGTTGGGGCACGCCCAGGACGGTGATGTCGCGACCGATCCCGCCTCCGGCCCGGACCTGTTGCCGATTCTTGTCGCGTTCCAGCGTCCAACCGCTGTCGGAAAGGGCCGGCCGAGGCGCGATGTCGCCGGACTCCCAGAGAACCCCCGCCTGGAGATCCCAGCCCAGGAATCCGGTGGAGCCGTCCGCGCCCAAGGCGGTGGGTGCGTCCATGCGGTTCCAGCCCGAAAGCGCGACTTCGGCGGGACCCACGACGGTTTCCGCGCGCCAGGCCGCCGAGATGCTGTCGAAGACCGAGGCGTCGGCCAGGTTCACGAAGGCGTAGATGTTGGTGGCCTCCCCGACGGGAACCTGGAGTCGCACGCCCGTCGCGCCCTCGCGCGCGCCGGCTCTGGGGACCAACGTCTTCCCTTCCACGTTCACCAGGTCCGTGGGGGTCCAGAGGATGCCGCGGCCCCATTGCAGGACCTGCTTCCCCGCCCGGATCCACAGGTGGCCGTTCCCCACGTTCCCGTCCACGAACATCTCGCGGACGTGGAATTCGCTGGAGTCCCCGATCGCGTCCTGGTCGGCCTCGAAGATGGCCATGGCCCGGCTTCCCGTGGGCAGTCTCGCCTCCACGGTGGCGTCGCCCACGATCTGGGATCCCGACGCGTTCGCCGAGTCGAAGGCCCCTCTCCTCCAGGAGGCGTCGCCCACGGCGAAGAGGTTGCCGGAAAACGTCACCTTGGGTCCGTCGTCCGCGGCGGCGGGCGAGGGGGCGTTCTGCGCGATGCTCGTCCGGGCCTTTCCGGAATCCGCCGCCGCCGGGTTCCCCGACGCCGCGGACGTGTCCTGGAAGAAGGCGGATTCGTCGATTTCCCCCGCCCACAGGAGCGAGGTCCCGGCCAGGATCCCGGCCCAGAGAAGGTTCATTTGGAATGGCTCTCGAGCCAGGCCTTGGTGAAGATGTCGGCGTCCAGCTTCCCGACCTTCACGTCGTCCAGGTCCACCAGGGTCCGGTTCCCCTTCTCCACCTCGTCCACCTGCAGTTGGCGCATGGGAAACTGCCGTCCGGCGACGAGCTGGTACTTGGTGTAGTACCCGGTGTGCATCAGGGTTCCGCTGGTGGAGAAGCTTTCGTCCTTCATGAGGAGCAGATCGGACTGGCGCACCCAGAAGGTCTTCTTCGGGTAGTCCACGTCGGAGACGATGGCGCGCACCTCCAGCCTCCAGCAGGGCACGCCGCCCACGGTGTCGGTGCGCAGGAGTTCGCGTCCCTGTGCGTCCTTCGAGGGCGCGTACATCTCGGTCAGCGGGCGGCTCTCGAAGTCGCCGCCGTGGGCGTCGGATCCGGAGATGCTCTCGTCGCGCGTCACGTGCTGGAAGGTCCGTGTGTTCTGGCGGTACATCCAGAAGTGTTCGCCCTGGCGGATGTACCCGTTGCCGCGGTCGGATTCCGGCGCCGTCATGGCGATCACGAACGACTTGTCCGAATCCCGCCGGTAGTATTCGCACTTCATGATCTTCGCGCCCTGGCCGGTGCGGACCTCGGTGAGCGACACCGATGCGTGGAGATCGTCGCGGAGGGTTTCGTCGGTCTCCAGCGCCTTCAGGATCGCGTGGCCGTCGGGCATCGCGGCGACGGCGGAAAACGCAAGGGAAAGGAAGATGGCGATGAGCGTTTTCATTCGTGGTGCCTCAGGGCGACGGCCGGACTCAGGCGGGCGGCGGCGGCCGAGGGGCCCCAGGCCGCGAGCACGGCCATGCCTACGACCAGCAGGATCTGGCCCAGGGTGGACAGGATCCCGGGCACGAACACCAGATGGCCGCGCACCAGGAGGATGGACAAGGGGTTGCCTTCGATCCCGAAGACCAGCCGCGACAATCCGAGCATGAGGAGCAGTGCCCCCGCGGTCCCGGCCAGCGCCGAGAGGAGGGCCAACAGGCCCGTCTCCAGGAGGAAGAGCACCCGCACCTGCGAGGCCTGCATGCCCAGTGCGCGCAGGGTCCCGATCTCCCGGGTCCGCTCGCGCACCGTCATGCGCAGGGTGTTGACAACCCCGGTCAGGACCACCACGAACAGGACCAGCACGGCAACCAGGGTGATGACGTTCAGGGCCGAGGCGAGCTTCAGGATCATCTCGCCGGTCTCGTACATGGTGCGCACCGCCACCACGGGCGATTTCCAGTCCCGTTCCCCGATCTTCCGAACCTGCTCGCGGACATCGTCGGTGGTGGGGGTCCGGGGCAACACGGTCCATTCGGGCGAAAGCAACGTGTCCAGGAGCTTGGAGGCCGCCTGGACCTGGGGGATCCCGGAATCGCCGGGAAGTCGGGATCGGAAGGATCGCTCGCCCTGGAAGGCGTCCTCGTCCCAGAGGACCAGCCCTTGCGCCCCCGGCGGAGGGTTCCAGGTCCCGGCCACCTCGGCGAAGTCCGTCACGGGGTCTCCGGCGTGCGAGAGCCCAGAGGAGATGCGCACCGTGTCCCCGGGACGCACGGAGAGCTTCGCGGCGAGATCCGCGGGAAGGATCGCCCGTCCGGTCTCCCAGCCGAGGTCGGGCCGCAGTTCCCGGTCCACCCGGGCGCGGCTGGCGGAATCCGTCTTGAGTCCGGCGGCGAAGGCGTTTCCCGAACCCGACTTCCCGGCGACGGAAACCGGCAACGCCGCCGTGCGCGAAGCCATGATGCGACGGATGGAATCGGCGGTGGGGATGGCGTTTTTCTGCGGGTCCTCCAAGGTCAGGTACAGGTCTGGCAGATCGGTCGAGTCCATGTCCATCATCGCCTTGAGCCGGGGCATGGACACGAACAACGGCGCCTCCATGAAGGAGTTGGACGGCTGGAAGATCCCCACCAGCACGAGGTGCGCCACCTGCCGACGGCCTCGGCTGTCCTGGAACCTCACCGCGAGCTCGTCGCCCAGCTTGACTCCCAGGTAGTCGGCCTTGGATTTCGCGAGGATGGCGGGAACGTCCAGTTCCGGGCGCGAGAGGTCCAGGAAGGAACCGGACACCATGGGGAAGTTGTCGCGGGTCGCGGCGAGCTCCTTGGCGGAGAGCTTCTGGTTGAGGTCCACGCCGATCAGGATCCCGTTGTCGCCCTTCTTCTCTCCCACCATGCGGCACATGATGGCCATGGTCTCCTGGACCCTCTTCACATGGGGGAGCTTGGCCAACCGGTCGCGGAACGAGATCTCCCCGCGCAGCGCCGTCCGGTACAGGTAGCCGCGGTCCCCGACGATCACGCTGGTGTGCCCGGCCACGTAGACCATGACCCGCTCGAACAGGGTCTGGGTGATTCCCGCCACGAAGCTCCCCGCCAGCACCAGGAAGCAGGTACCCAGGGCCATGGCGGTGCCCAACAGGACCGCGCGGCGCTTCTGGCGGAGGATATTGCGAAAGGCGAAGAAAAGAAGGGTTTTCATCCGATCACTCCCGGGCCATGGCGTCCAGCGGCGCGATGGACGCCGCGAGCTTCATGGGATATAGGCTGGCCAGGGCCACGAGCAGGGCGAGCTCCACCGCGCACGCGACCAGGTCCGGGGCGCGCAACAGCGGATGGAACACCTCGCCGCCGTAGACCATCTGGAGGAGGTCGTTCCCGGTGCGGAACCCCGCGAACGGCACGAGGGCCACAGCGAGGACCCCGGTCAGCAGTCCCCCTCCTCCGAACGCCGCGGCGAGCACGGCGGTCTCCGAGAGCATGAGCCGGGCGATGAAGGTGCGCGTGGCTCCCACGGCGCGCATCATGCCGATTTCCGTGGTCCGCTCCAGCGCCGACATGGCAAGGGTGTTTGCGATCACGATCCCCGCCACCACGAACAGCAAGGCCGCGAATCCCAGCAGGGCGCCGCGGATGAGCATGGCCATGGACCCGATCACCCCCACGGCCTTGTTCCAGGGCATGGCGCGGGCGGGCAGATGCGCCCTCTTGAACAGGGTGTCCAGCCTCCTCGCCCCGGTGGCCGCGTCCATCCCCTTGATCTTGACCAGGAGAAGGTTCCAGATGGGGTCCGTGCCGGGATCCGTCTGGGCCGCGATGGAGTCCGCAGCGGGGGCCGTCTTCGCCTGGGGCTTTCCCGAGAGCAGGTCGTCGAGGTCGTTGGAGGTCAACAGGCTCTTCTCTTCCGGGGACAGCGAGACCTTCTCGTCCTGCCGGAGGTAGCCCAAGACGCTGCGGTAGGATTCGATGTCGGCGAGGGCGAACTTGCCCCAGATGGTGTTCAGGGCCTTGTAGCGCCCCAGTCCCACCACCTTCAGCCGCTGGTCGAAGGCGGTCATCGAGTTGGAGAAGCCCATCAGGACCACCTCGTGCCGGATGTTCGATGGTCTCACCTTCCTGGCATCGGACGGGAGCAGCGAAGTGTCCGTGACGCCTTCGGGCATGAACACCTGGCCCATCTGCTGGTAGAGCTGGGTGTTCGCCCCCGTGGGCATGACGATGCCCGTGGATCCGGGCTGCGGAATGGTCCCGGCTTCGAGCTTGAAGGCACCGGGGAAAAACTTCTTCCACTTCGCGAAGTCCACGCCCAGGAGGAAGATGTAGCCGGGACTTCCGTCTTCCTCGTGCAGCGCCATGACCATGTTCTTCCCGATGGGCAGAGACCCGCGCACCCAGGGTTGGGAGTCCACCAGGCCCTGGATGGAATGGATGTGGTACAGCGGTTCCACCTCCTTGCCCATCATGGAGAGGAACACCGCGTCGTCGACCTGCTTGTCGGAGGCCACCACCACGTCGCCGGTGAAGCTCTCCACCACTTGGCGATCCATGCCGCGCTCCATGCCGCTGACGACGCCGTTCCCGAAGGTCAATAGCGAGGCCCCCAGGAAGAGGATGCCCCCCACCACCAGGCTGCGGCCGCGGTGTCTCCAGAGGTTCCGCCACGCGAGACGCCAGACCAGCATCTCAGGCGCCCTCGAAGCGACCGTCGTGGATCCTCACGACGTCGCGGGCGTACCGAAGCACCTGGGGATCGTGGGTGGAGAAGACGAAGGTGGTCCCTCTCTCCTGGTTCATCGTCTGCATGAGCAGGAGGATGCTCTCACCGGTCTCGGAATCCAGGTTGGCCGTGGGCTCGTCGGCCAGGACCAGGGACGGATCCGTCACCAGCGCACGGGCGATGGCCACGCGCTGCCTCTGTCCACCGGACAGTTCCGCGGGCTTGTGCTTCTCGTGTTCGTCCAAGCCGACCGACGCCAGCAGGGCGCGCGCCTTCTCCCGGACCTTTCCGGTGGAAAGCCCTCCCTGGAGCAGGAGGGGGAATTCCACGTTCTCCAAGGCCGTGAGCACAGGCACCAGGTTGAAGGTCTGGAAGATGAATCCGATGGTGCGCAGGCGCAGATCGGTCAGGCGGCGGTCGGAAAGGCGGGTGGTCTCTTCGCCCCCAACCTTCACGGAGCCGGAACTGGCGGTGTCCACGCACCCCACGATGTTGAGGAGGGTGGTCTTGCCCGACCCGGAAGGGCCCACGATGCTCATCAGGCTGCCCTTGGGAATGTCCAGGTCCACGCCGCGCAGGGCGTGGACCACGGTGTTTCCGAGGGGATAATCCTTCACCAGACTGCGGATCTCGACGACGTTCATCCTCGGCTCCCTGGAATCTTCAGATTTGCGCTTTGCCGCCCTCGGGCGGTCCGGGTCGGGCTTCCGCAAAGATGGAAGCCGCGATCCACAAATGTAGAGACGCGCGGGTTGCGGGATTATTGCGATTGGACCAGTTGCGGCCTCGGCGGATCAGGATCGGGATCGAGGATGGCCGAATGGGCGGGCGCCGTCTCGCCCAGCCGGGTCAGGTCCAGCACCACTCCCCCCAGCGGCGAATTTTCCATCATGTTGGAGTATTTGCGCCCCCACAGGATCTCCTCGGCTCTCCAGGAGGACCTCGCATGGACCGTCTGTCCGTAGGTTTCGTCGTGGGCCCTCACCAGGACCATGATCTCGACCTCGGCCTCCTCCATGTCACTTCGTGAAAAGCCGTGCATCGGGCTGTCCGGGTCGATCGCGTGGACCAAGGTCCAGTTCATGGGGAAGAACCGCACCGAAGACCGGTCGAAATGCAGGTCGCGGTAGCGGCGCACCCGGCCCGTGGCCTCCTGCTGGACCCAGGAGAAGGTGGCCCATACCTCGGCCTCCAGGAGGGGGTGGTCGTGGGCCGGCACCATCCGGAACATCCATGCGGATCCGTCCTGGAAGGGTGCGACCACGGAGTGTCGCGCGAAGAGGATGCGGGAACGCGGCCGCGAAAGGCGCGCGAACAGGAGGCTGGTCCACATGGCGAATCCGCCCAATCCCGAGAGCGCCTCCAGGGAGGACAGGGCCGAGGTCAGGAAGCCGTCCGGGCTGATGCGGCCATAGCCCACGGTGGTCAGGGTCTGGGCCGAGAAGAAGAAACAGCTCTCGAAAGTGTCCCAGGTGCGCACCGGCGACAGGCCCGCCAGGTGGCCGGGACCGATCCAGAAGTAAAGCAGGGCGAAG
>DATNIW010000148.1:0-26037 GCA_035604215.1 Fibrobacteria bacterium | reverse complement strand
CATGGCCCATCCACGGGTGATGTTGAAGCCGAAGGCGAGAGTGTTCAGGTCCAGGGCGGTGTGCGGCCCGGTCTTGGTCTGGGTGTACATGCGGTCGTCGGTGAGGTAGGTGTTGTTCCCCACGTAGAGCTGGAACACGTGCCCGCCGGTCTCGATGTCCACGCCCACCGCGCAGGCCGGGTCCCAGGTGTGGGAGACGCCGTAGAACATGGGCGTCGTTTCCCCGGTGATGGCGAACCGCGTCGACAGCTTGTAGCGTCCGCTGAAGCCCACGCCCATCGCCACTTCGCCGTCGCCGTTGTAGGGACGCAGCTGGCGGGTCACCAAGGTGGGGGCCACCTGCAGCGAGAGGTCCTCGTTGAACTTGCGGGCCATGATCAGCTGGTTCGTGCTTGAGAGCCGGCGATCCAGGGGCAACGAATATCCCAATCCCTCGCTGGTTTCGGTCAGGACGTAACCCGCCGAGTACCAGGTGACGGACAGCGGAATGCTGCCGTTGACGGTCTGGCGGAGGACCCTGAACTTGCCCCACAGGTCGACCGGCTTGCCTTCTTCCTGCGAACGCTCGAGTCCCAGGTCCATCCAATCGGTGAACCCGTAGTCGACACCGATCCGCATGGATGCGAAGTCCAGGCCCCAGAGGTCGTCCACGCCGGTGGAGAACTGGCCGAAGCGGTGGCTGATGGTCCCGTTCAATTCGCCTTTCTGGGTGGTCTCCACGCTCTGGCTCTCCACCACGCGGATGGTCTTGAAGGTGGCTCCGACCGGTTCGTTGGCCGGCGCGGAGACCGCCAGCGCCGAGTCGAGTTCGTCGCCGAAGGCGGCGAAGGGGAGGATCGCGAGGAGGATGGCTTGGATCTTCATTTTGCTTTCCCCGTGGGACGCCAGGTGAATCGGGCGGTGAGTTCCACGCTGTCGGCGATCGTGGCCGTCAGGATGGACGGAACCTTGATGGAATGGTCCGAGATCTTGACGTGGAACAGGGTCTCACCCGCCACCGAACCGTCGGCCGCCTTCTGCAGGTAGCCCGGGGTGTGGTAGTGCTTGACGACCCCGTGGACGTCCAGGTCCCCGTCGACGACGGCCATGACCTTCTTGCCCTGGTCGAGGGCCTCGTGGTCGAAACCGGACACGGTGCCCGTGAAGGACGACATGGGGAACTTGTCGGACTCCATGTAGTTCTCGTTGAAGTGCTCCTGCATGAGCTTGTCGGGGAAGACGTAGGTGGTGTTGCGGGACTTGATGGCGATCTTGCCCGTTTCGAGGTCCAGGCTGGACACCGCGGTCTGGCAGACCCCCTCGATGTTTTCCATCTTGGTCACCGAGAAGAACCGGACGTATCCGTTGGTGGCGATCATGGGTGCCGCTTGCGCCGTGCCGAGCAGGGCGAGTGTGGCGATGGACAGTGTCTTCTTCATAGTCCTTGCTCCTGGTTGAGCCATGTCACGAGGGTGGCCTTTTCGACGGGTGTCAACGGGGCCGATCCGTCGAGGGGCATGTATCCGATCTGGACGGCGTTTTCCACCGATGCCGCGCTCGAGGAGAGCTTGGCCGAATCGGTGTAGCTCCCGTGGCAGATCGCGCACTTCTCGCGGGTGATGAGCACCACCTGCGAGAATTCCACGCGGCCGGCGGCATCCACGATCGGCAGGGGCGGAGCGGCGGAGGGTGCCAGGCTCTGCAGCCAGGAGAGCAGGGTGGCCTTCTGCACCGCCGACAACGGGGCTGCGCCGGGCGCCGGCATGGCGCCGCTCGATATGGCAGTCACGAAGGTGGAGACGCCCTGGGCGAGGATGGCGGAGTCGTTGTAGTTGTCGTCGGCGTGGCAGGGCATGCACTTCGCGTTCAGGATGGGCTGCACCTGGGAGAATTCCACGCGCCCGCTCGCATCGGTGACGACCTGGGTCGAGCCGGTGAGGGACTCGATGCTGTCGCCGCAGGAGGTGAGGATCGCCATCGTCCCCGCGATTGCGCCCCCCAGCAGGAGTAGAGGGAGGATTCGTTTTTTCATATCGGAGGTCTCCATGGACTGGGTTGGGTCAAGCTGCCAGGACGGGCCGCGACCTCCCAAAGAGTACCTCCAGATCCGATGAATAATCTATCCAGTAATACATAAAACGTACGCATACTATTTCCACAGAAATGACAGTTTTATCGCGATAAACACTGGAAATTTTGGAAACTGAGCCAAATATCGTTCGCGCAGGCTCGGTCGCTGAAGCCTAATTAAGGACCTAAAGGTCCTGATCGAACCCATGCTAGGACCTTAAAAAGACATAAAGATGTACTAGTCAGCTAAAGTGGCCATCCCGATCCCAGAGGCGGGCCATGGCCTACAGGTCGAACCCCCGCGTGATGTTGAAGCTCAAGGCGAGGTTTCCACCGCTGGTCTGGGTGTACATCCGGTCTTCCGAGAGCCAGGCGCTGTTGGAAAGGAACAACTGGAACACATGGCCGCCGGTCTCGATGTCCACGCCCCCGGCAAAGGCCGGGGTCCAGGTGTTGGCAACCCCGTAGAACATCGGTGCCGCTTCCGCGGTCAGCGCGAACCGAGAGGTGAGCTTATAGCGTCCGCCGATCTCCACGCCTGCGGACACCGGCTTGTCGGCGTCGAACGGCCGGAATTCACGCGTCACCAGGGTGGGAGCGATCTGCAGGGACAGGTCCTCGCTGAACTTGCGCGCCACGATCAACTGGTGGGTGCTGGACAACCTGTCGACGAAAGGCAGATTGAAGGGTGCCCCGTTCTGCGCGTCCGTCATCACGTATCCGGCCGAATACCAGGTCAGGGAGAGCGGAATGTTCCCCGAGGTGGTCTGTCGCAGCAGGCGCTGCTTGAGGAACAGGTCCACCGGATTCCCGTCGTTGTTGGAGCGCTCGATCCCCGCGTCCGTCCAATCCGTGATGCCGTAGTCCAGCCCCAGGCGGATGCGCGCGAAGTCGAGCCCGAAGAAGCTTCCCGGACCGGTGCCCGCGGGTCCGAAGCGGTGGCTGATGGTGAAGTTGAGGACGCCTTGGTGCGTGGTCTCGACGCTCTGGCTCTGGACCACGCGGAGACTCTTGAAGGTGGCTTCGACCGGTTGGTTCGACGGAGCGGCGACTTCCAGCGCGGAATCGAGGTCGTCGCCGAAGGCGGCCAGGGGGAGGAGCGCGAGGAGGATGGCTTGGATCTTCATTTTGCTTTCCCTGTTGGGCGCCAGGTGAATCGGGCGGTGAGTTCCATGCTGTCGGCGATCGTGGCCGTCAGGATGGACGGAACCTTGATGCCGTGGTCCGAGATCTTGACGTGGAACAGGGTCTCACCGGCCACCGAACCGTCGGTGGCCTTCTGCAAGGAACCCGGGGTGTGGTAGTGCTTGGTGATCCCGTGGACGTCCAGGTCCCCATCGATGACGGCGAGGACCTTCTTCCCCTGGTCCAGTGCGTCGCGGTCGAAACCGGAAACGGTGCCGGAAAACGACGAGACGGGGAACTTGTCGGACTCCATGTAGTTCTCGTTGAAGTGCTCCTGCATGAGCTTGTTGGGGAACACGAAGGTGGTGTTGCGGGTCTTGATGGCGATCTTGCCCGTTTCGAGGTCCAGGCTGGACACCGCGGTCTGGCAGACCCCTTCGATGTTATCCATCTTGGTCACCGAGAAGAACCGGACGTATCCGTTGGTGGCGATCATGGGTGCGGCCTGCGCCGTGCCGAGCAGGGTCAGGATCGCGTAAATCGACGTTTTCATCCGCCCTTCCCTCCGTAACCCGCGGTCTTCATCTCCTGGAGCCACCGGAGCAGGTCGATACGGTCCTGCGGGGCCAGCTGCGCCACGCCGGAGGCGGGCATGGAGTAGTCGTAGACCTGCGTGTAGATCTGGTTCACTCCCTTGGCCACGATCTGGGCCGAGTCGTTGTATTCGCTGTGGCAGATGGCGCACTTCTCCAGCAGGATGGGTTGGACCTGCGCGAAGCTGACAGTGGTGGAATCCACGTGGAGCTGGTAGGGTCCCATCAGGGACTGGACGGTGTCCCCGCAGCCGGCGAACCAACCCGCGGCCCCTCCCAGCAACAGGACGAAAATCGTTCTTTTCATGTTGGGCTCGTCTCCTAGGAGGCCGCTGTCCACGGCCTTGGATAGCAGTCTACCCGGGAGAATCGGAGCCGACAATAGGGAAAAGGTGGAAAGGGTTCGCCGCCCCACCGCGGCTCACGTCGGCCGGAAAGGCCGATGGAATGGGGGGTCCGAGGAATTCCTCCGCGGATCGTTCGCGAAAGGCGTTCCAAACCGGTGCGGCTATCGCGTGGCGAAGGCTCCGTCGCGGATGGTCCAGATCACGAAGTTGGCCTTCTTCAGGTCGCCCTTCGCATCGAAGGAAGCGTCGCCCATCAGGGAGGGCCAGGCTTGGGATCTCAAGGCCTTGGACACCGCGTCGGGATCCGTCGTGCCCGACTTCTGGATGGCGGAGAGGAGGACGTTGGCGGCGTCGTACCCGTAGATCGCGTAACCGCCCGCTTCCTGTCCGTACGTCTTCCTGTAGCTTTCCAGGAACGGCCGGGCCGCTTCGAACTTCTTGTAGTCGGGACCGAAGGTGATGAAAACGGAATCCGCCTTGGGGCCCACGGTCTTGATCAGCTCGTTGTCGTAGATCCCGTCGCCGCCCAGGAAGGCGCCCTTGAATCCGGCCTCCCGGAGCTGGTTGTAGAGGGTCCCTCCCTGGTTGTACATCCCTCCCCAGAACACCGCCTGCGCACCGGCCTTCTGCAGCGCCGAGATGGTGGCCCGGAAATCCAGCTCCTCCCCGTCCAATCCGTCGTACAGGACGACCTTCCCTCCGTTCGCCTCGAAGGTGGATTTGAACACGTCCGCAAGGCCCTGGCCGTAGGCGGTCTTGTTGTGGAGCACGGCGACCTTGGACAGCTTCAAGGTGTCGCGGGCGAACAGGCCGGAGACCATGCCCTGCTGGTCGTCGCGTCCGCACATGCGGAAGGTCTGCGTGTAGCCTTGTTCCGTGATCTTTGGATTGGTGCTGGCCGGGGTGATCACGAGGATTCCCGCTTGGTGGTAGACGTCGGAAGCGGGCAGGGTGCATCCGGAATTGAAGTGGCCCACCACCGCCACGACGCCGGCGGAGACGAGTTCCTGCGCCACCGCCACCGCCTGGCTCGGTTTGCCTTCGTCGTCGCGGGTCACGGATTCGATCTTCTTGCCCAGGACGCCGCCCTTGGCGTTCCATTCGTCGATCGCGATCTGGGAACCGCGGATGGGCGCGGTGCCGATCTCCCCGTCGGGTCCCGTCTGGACGCCGGCGAGGCCGATCTTGATGGTTTCCCCGTTCTTCTGGCAACCCGCGAGGGCTCCGACCGCGAAGGAGACGGCCAGCATGGTAGGAAGTGTCCGCATGTCCATAAGATACGCCGGGGAACGCCCGGTGGGGAAGGCGCAACCGAAAGCCGTTCCGACCCCCGCACCCGGCTGGTACCTTTCCCCGGCCATGGACTTCGCCAAGACCACGCCCCGCCGATGGGATTTCCGGCTCTTCCTGATGGGACGATTCCTGTCGTCCCTGTCCCTGTCCATGCTCACCGTGGCGACGGGATGGGTGGTGTACGACAGGACGCGCTCCCCCATGTACCTGGGGCTCGCCGGTCTGTTCCAGTTCCTTCCGGCCTTCCTGCTCGGACTCCCCGGAGGCGCGGTGGCGGATCGCGTGGACCGCCGGCGCCTGATGGTCCTGGCTCTGCTCCTGGACGCCGTCGCCGCATTGCTCCTCTCCTTGGCGGCGGCCGCACCGCATCTGCCGGTGTGGCTGCTCATCGCGCCAGTGGTCCTGGTTGGAGTGGCGCGCGCCTTCCTGGCTCCGGCCATGCAGTCGATCGTCCCCCGATTGGTGGCGGATTCCGACCTGTCCCGAGCGTTCGCCCTCAACGGTTCCGTCTTCCAGACGGCCACGATCTGCGGCCCCGCCATCGGCGGTTTCCTGATCCTGCTGGGTCCCGCGGCGCCCTTTCGGGTCGCGGCAACGGGCCTCCTGGTGTCCGTGCTTGCCCTGGGGCTGATACGGACCTCGCTGCTCCCACCCCCTCCCACCGGATCGCGCTGGGAAGGGGTGCTGGACGGATGGCGTTTCATCTGGGCCAGACCTGTGGTGCTCGGAGCCATCTCCCTGGACCTGTTCGCCGTCCTGCTGGGAGGCGCGACCGCGCTTTTGCCGGCCGTGGCCAGGGATGTTCTTCGTTGCGGTCCCCAGGGGCTCGGCATCCTGCGCAGCGCCTCGGCGGCGGGTGCCGCGATCGCCGGACTCTGGCTCTCCAGGCACCCACCCCGGTCCAGGTGCGGCCCCCTGATCCTGGGTTCCGTGGCGGCCTACGGCCTCTGCACGGCCGGATTCGCCTTCTCGCATGTCATGGTCCTTTCCGTGTCGCTCCTGGCCGCGATGGGCGCGTTCGACATGGTGAGCGTCGTGATCCGGTCCACCTTGGTGCAGGGCAGGACACCGGATTCGATGCGCGGTCGCGTGAGCGCGGTGAACATGCTGTTCATCGGGGCCTCCAACGAGCTGGGGGAATTCGAATCGGGTCTCACCGCGGCGGGCATGGGAGTGATCCCCGCCATCCTGTTCGGCGGCGTGGGATCCATCGCCGTGGCCTTGAGCTGGGCGAAGATCTTCCCCGACCTGCGGCGCCTGGACCGGATCCAGGACTGAAAGGATCGCCCGTGTCCGACCTCCGACCCATCGCCCTCGTGACCGGGGCTTCCTCCGGGATCGGCGAAGCCTACGCCAGGCTGTTGGCGCGCGAAGGGCACGATCTCTGGTTGGTGGCCCGGAACCGGGATCGGCTTGAGGCTCTCGCCCTGGACCTGTCCGCTTCGGGGGTGGTCTCGCGGATCCGGATCGCCGATCTTTCGGATCGACGGGATCTGTCGGATCTCGCCGTGCAGGTCCGGGACGAACCCCGGTTGTCGGTCCTGGTCCACAACGCCGGATTCGGCGTCCACGGCGAGGTGGGCGAGGCGGATCCCGAAAAGCTCCAGGCCATGGCCGACGTCCACGTGGGCGCGACCATCGCGCTCTGCTCGGCGGCCGCTCCGGGAATGCGGGAGCGGCGGGGTGGATCCATCGTCGTGGTTTCCTCCATCGCCGGAATGCTCCAGGGGTCCGGCAGCGCCACCTACTGCGCCACCAAGGCGTTCGAACTCTCCTTCGCGCGATCTCTCGCCCTCGAGTTGCGGCCTTCCGGGGTGCGCGTCCAGGCGCTCTGCCCCGGATACACCCGGACCCGCTTCCACGACACGCCGGAGTACGCGCACTGGAGCCGGGACTCCGTCCCCGCCTTCCTCTGGTCGACACCGGAATTCGTCGCTTCGGAAAGCTGGAGGAGGCTGGGCCGAGGGGTCGTGTGCCTCCCCGGTGTGTTCAATCGCCTGCTCGGCGTGGTGGCCGACGCGGGGCTGGCGGGGCCGTTGGGCAGGCTCAGGAGGAGGATGCGACGGTAACCATCCGGCTCGGGCTGAAGCCCTTCGCTGGACCAACCTCGCTGCGCTCGGGTATGGAAAACCGTCCGCCCGCCAGGGCGTTATCCCAGCGATGGACTTCAGTCCGAGCGGGCCAGACTGAGGTCACCCCCTCGGCGTCCACCTCGTGCGCCATTCGTGCAGGCGCACCAGCGAGCGGAAGAAGTCGGGCGAGTGGCCCCAGTAGTCCACGGCGCGGTCCAGGCGTTCCAGGCGTGCTGCCACGCTCTCGTCGGCGGGGAGGGTGAAGATGTCGGCGCGCGGGTCGGTGACGTTTTCCGGTTCGCAGAATTCCTTGGGCGAAGTGGCCATGTACATCCGGCAGGTCATGGGCCGGTCCTCGTAGACGCCGCAGGCGCCGTCGCCTTCCAGGAACGGACAGGGATTGCCCTCGTCGTAGTAGTGCTCCAGGACCAGGTCGTCGCGCTCGGCCGGGGTCCGGTCCGGATAGGACTCCTCGCAGAAGACCTTCCAGCCCGCGAAATCCTCCAACCTCCTGCGGCATTGTTCGATCAATGCTTCGAGATCCGGACGACGGCGGAGGTTTTCGTAGACCGAGAGGACCTCCAGGGCGTGGACGGAGGTCACGAAGTGGTGGCAGCAGCGGCTGCAGCCGCGTCCGCAGGAGACCTGGAGGGCGTTGGCCTCGATGCCGTGGCGCAGGAAGGAACCGTAGGCGAGGTGGTAGCGGTCCTGCGCTTCCAACATGGCGCCGGAGGGAACGCCCGGAGCCGGTTGGGCGTAGCTCGCGCGCAGGGCGTCCACCAGCGCGTGGTCCATCGCGTCCGAACACGCCTCGGAGACGGGATCCCTCCTCGTGGGAAGGAGCCGCGCGGGGAAATCCCATTCGAAGGTCGCGGGAAGTCGTGTGCCGCTCCAGGCGTCCAACGGGGAATCCGGCGGACTCGTCGAGGCCGAAGGATGGGGTCCCTTGGGCTTGGTGGTGGCGGACTTCGGGCGTTTGCTCTTGGCCATTTGCGCCCCAAGCTAGAACCGCCCGGGTAGACATGCACGGATGGACAGCCTACGTTGTAGCTTCCGGGGTGAAGAACCAGCGCCCGTAGCTCAGTCGGATAGAGCAACGGATTTCTAATCCGTCGGTCGTGGGTTCGAGCCCCGCCGGGCGTGTTCGGGCCAGAAGGCCGCCGTCCCAGCAAAGCCAGAGGTAACCAATGAAGATCGTTCTCGTCTGCGACGAATCCAACATCTCGGACAATTTCCGACAAACCGTCGGGGGTCAGGGCCACCAGGTCAACGCCTTGAGAGGCGACTATCCGCTCGAAAACAGCGGACTGCCGGAGTGCGACGCGGTCGTGGTGGAGGAGAAGACCTGGGTCCAGTACGCCAGCCTCTACCGCTACTTCGAGGTCCTTGCGGAGTTCAACGGGGTCCCCTTCGGCGTGATCAGCCGCCGCAAGCCGTCCCATCTGAAGGCCCGCCGCCGCAACGCCGACACCTGGATACCCACCGGATTCTCGCCAGCGGAGGCGCTGGAAGCCGTGGCGGTCCTGGGGCGCGCCGCCGCCGCCTGATCCCCCCCATGGAGTGGTTCCGCCGATGGTTCGGGCCCCTCTACGAGGAGATCTACGCCAACAGGGATTCCGAAGAGGCGCGAGCCCAGGTCGAAACCCTGCTCGGGCGCACGGGGGTGGGGCCACTTCCTGTGCTGGATGCCGGTTGCGGGGCCGGGCGTCACCTGCGCATCCTCCGCGAACGCGGGTGCAGGGCGGTCGGGCTCGACCTTTCGCCGCATCTCCTGGCGCAGGCGCTCCACTCCGGCCCCGTGGTGCTCGCCGATCTGCGCGCGCCCCCCTTTCGGCCGGGCTCGATGGGGATCGTGGCGGCCTTCTTCACGGTGTTCGGGTACCTGGACACGCGGGAGGACGATCTGGGCCTTTTCACGGCTCTGACGGGTCTGGTTGCCCCCGGTGGGCACCTCTTCCTGGATCTGCCCGATCCCCTCCAGGTCCGGGAGAGCCTGGTCGCTCGCGACGAAAGAACGCTTCCCGGGCTGGATGTGGTCCAGGAACGGTGGATCGAGGACGGCAAGGTGTTCAAGTCCATCCGGGTTCGCCGGGCCGACGGGGAGGTGGAACAGTACCTTGAACGCGTGCGTCTCTGGGAGAGCGAGGACATCGAAGCCGAGGCGGAGCGCCGCGGATTGGAACCGGTGGCCCGATTCGGGCACGCGGACGGCCGGGAATGGACTCCGGGGTCGCCGCGGATGGCCCGGCTGTGGAGGAGGATCGCGTGACGCTGCGAAGGGTCGGGGGACGTCCCCACCCGTGCGACCCATGGACCGGACTGGTCGCTTCCGTCGCCGACGGCATGTTTCCCGGCGGCAGGGACGCCTCCCTGCCCGTGCTGAAGCGGAGATTGGATCGGCTGGGATCGTGGAAGCGCGGCGTGGGGTGGACGCCCGAAGAGGGTGCCGCGCTGAAGCGCCGAGTCCACGCGACCCAGGGCATGGCGGCCGCCACCGCGACCGAACAGATCCTGTCGGGAGCGCCGGTGGTCCTGACCGGGCAGCAGCCCGTGCTGGGAGGCGGACCTCTCTTCGTCTGGCTGAAGGCGCATTCGGCGATCCGACACGCCGACAGGATGTCCCAGCGGCTCGGCATCCCGGTGAGACCGGTGTTCTGGATCGCCGGCGACGATTCCGACCTGCCCGAGGTCCGCTCGATTTCCGATCCCGTCCTGGGGCGCACCTGGGACGGCTTTCCCGGTCGCCTCCCGGGCTCCAGACCCGTGGGCGACCTGCCGCTGGGGGATCCGAAGGGCCTGGCCGAAGGGCTGCTCGAAGCCTGGCCGTCGAGCCTGCTGCCGAGCCTGGTGGGACGTTCCACCGACCTCTCCGGACTCTTCCTGGCATGCCTGCGCCACTGGTTCGGCGATCGCCTGGTGGTGGTGGACGCCGCCTGGCCGGAGTTGCGGACCTTGGCGAGGCGGACCTACGCCATCTTCGCCGACCAGACGGAATCCGTCCACCAGGCCGTCGTCGCGGGGATCGGGGCGGCCCGATCGGCGGGACTTCCGGCCTCGCTCGGGACGGCATCCGGACGATCCCGTCTCTTCCACTGGGACGCGACGGGCAGGCACCGCGTGGAGGTGCGGGACGGAACGGCCGGCGACGGACGTTCCTGGTCGGTTCCCTCCTCGCGATTCCCGTCCGCGGTGGAACGGGACCCGGCGGAATTCTCCCACGACGCGGGCAGCCGGCCGTTCTGCGCGGAGGAGATCCTGCCGGTCCTGGCCCACGTCCTGGGTCCGGGGGAGTTTGCCTACTTCGCCTGCCTGGGAGAGTTGGGTCGGAAATTGTCGCGGCCCCTGGCGCCGGCCCTGCCGCGCGCCTCGGCGACGGTGCTCCCCGCCGGTCCTTGGGCCGACGCCCGCGCCGGGGGGTGGGATCCCTGCCAGGGGTCGGCGCCCTGGGGGACGTTGGAGGAGGCCTTCCGGAGGCACCTCGTGCCCGAAGCCCCGGTATGGGCCCGACGCTGGGCAGGCGCGCGCGCGGACTACCTGGACGAGCTGGGCTGGAGGTCGGACGATCCTGCGAGGACGGATCTCGACCGGCACCTGGCCCACCGGGAGGCGGTGGCTTTGCGAGAGAGGATCCGGGAGGCGGCGCGGCCGCAGGACGACCGCATTTCGCGCCTTCGCGAATTCTGGGCCTTGGCCGGGGCGGGGGGTGTCCAGGAGCGCCTCCTGTCTCCATGGTCGCTGGAACACCACCTGGGACAGCCCGAACTCCTGGCTCGGCTCGGAGAGATGGTCGATCCAGACGAACCGACGCACCTGGTGTGGGAGGCGAAATGACGGAAAATGTTGATTTTCTCTGCGTGGGGGCGCATGCCGACGACGTCGAACTCGGCATGGGCGGGACGGTCGCGAAGCTGGTGCGATCCGGCAAGGTGGGGCTGATCGTGGATCTCTCCGACGGATCGATGGGGACGCGGGGAACTCCCCAGGAGAGGGCGGTGGAAGCCGCCGAGTCCGCGAGGATCCTGGGCGTGCGACGCCGGAACATGGGTTTCCCGGACGGCATGTTGAGGATCGGAGACCCCGGGCTTCTCGCTTCGCTGGTGGACCTGTTCCGGGAGGTCCGGCCGGGAACGGTCTTCACCCATCCCCTGCACGACCGCCATCCGGACCACGAGGCGGCCGCTTCCGCGGTGCGCGAAGCCGTCTTCAAATCGGGACTTTCCAGGTGGCCGTCGCGACTCGACCCGTACCGTCCCCCTCGGCTCTTCCATTGGATGGGATCCCGCCAAGGGGATCCGGATTTCTGCGTGGACGTGAGCCTCGACTGGCCCCGCCGCCTGGAAGCCGTTTCGGCCTACCGATCGCAGTTCGGGTTGGAAGGACCCGAAACGGCGATCTCCGGCCCCGCGTTCCACGAATTCCTCGCCGCCCGTTCGCGCTACCTGGGCTCGCGGATCCGGACCACCCTCGCGGAAGGCTTCACCTGCGACGAACTTCCCGAAGTCGTGGACCCCTGTTCCCTCGGTTCCCTGGAGTTCTGATGCGCATCGCCATCTCCTGCGTGCCCTCCGCCGGCGGATCCGGGGTGCTGGCCACCGAGCTGGGGCGGCTTTTGGCCCGCCGCGGTCACGAGATCCACTTCGTGACTTCGGCCATGCCCCACCGCCTGCGCGCCGATCCCGAGCCGGGGATCTTCTTCCACGAAGTCCGCGCCCTCCACTACCCGGTCTTCGAGCACACGCCCTACGACCTCGCGCTGGCGGTCAAGCTCGCCGAGGTCTGGAGGCACCACAAGCTCGACCTATTCCACGTCCACTACGCCATCCCCCACGCGGCCGCCGCCATCCTGGCGCGCGAGATGCTGGCCCCGTGCCGGTCCCCGGTCGTCACCACCCTGCATGGAACCGACATCACGCTGGTGGGCCAGGACGCCTCCTACCGGCCGGTCGTCCGCTACTGCCTCAACCACTCCGACGCCGTCACGGCGGTCTCCGACTGGCTGAAGGAGGTGACGGAATCCGTCTTCGATCCCGAGGTGCCCGTGAGGCGCGTCCACAACTTCGCCGATCCCGAGATCTTCAGGCCCGCGGCGCGCGATCCGCGCTTCCTTCCCGAGGATTTCGGGCGGAGGCTCTTCCTGCACATCTCCAACTTCCGCCCCGTGAAGCGGGTGGGGGACGTCGTCAGGACCTTCGCCGCCGCCGTGCGGACCGGGATCGACGGCGTCCTGGCGCTGGCGGGGGACGGACCCGACCTGGGGCTCGCGCTGGAGACCGCCCAGGATCTCGGCGTGCGCGACAGGATCCGTCTCCTGGGCGTGGTCGACGACGTTTCCCGGGTCATGTCCCAGGCGGACGTGTTCCTGTTCCCGTCCGACGGCGAGAGCTTCGGTCTGGCCCCCCTGGAGGCGCTGCTGTGCGAGGTGCCGGTGGTGGGCGCGAGGGCGGGGGGGCTTCCGGAAGTGGTGGTGGACGGCGAGTGCGGCTTCCTCCACCCGGTGGGCGACGTGGAAGCCATGGCCGAGTCGTGTCGACGGATCCTGACGGAACCCGGTCTGCGCGAGGCGATGGGCCGCGCGGGGCGGGAACGGGCCATCCGCCTGTTTTCCCCGGAATCGATCCTGCCCCAATACGAAGCGATCTACCAGGAGCAGATCGACCGGCGCAAAGGCTGCTGAACCCGGACTAGGATTCCAGCGCGCGGGACCACTGCGGCGAAGGACTTTCGTTCAGGCAGTGGTGCAGCATGGATTCCCATTCGTCCCGGCGGGCGGACTCGCGCAGGATGAAGGCGTTGGGCTCCGGGGGAAGCGGATCCGAATCGACCAGGATTTCCACCACCCACGCCTCGGGGATGCAGTCGGAGACCAGTCGCGCGAGTTCGGGGGTGCAACCGGTGGTCTGGCGGTCGATCAGGACCAGGCAAGGGGGGGCACCCTCCCGCACCGGGAGCGCGAGCGATTCCCTGGCCAGCAGGGGGGAGTCGCAGAGGTAGACGGATTTCTCCGCGTCCGAACCCGAGCGCTCGATCCATTCCAGGATCCAGCGCGACCATTGGGCCGCCCTCTCCGGACTCGAACTGATGAGGAAGATCCCGCCGGTCATGGACCCTCCATAATAGATTTCGCGACCTGGGCGACCAGTCGTTCGCCGGGTACCTCCCCTTCGTCGAGGATTCTCCGATCGGCTTCCCGGATGGCCTCGCCCAGAAGCGGTCCCTTCGGAACTCCCGCCTGCTGGAAGGCATGGCCCAAGGCGGGAGGGGCCTCAGGCACGCGCTCCTGGATCCGGTCCAGATCGTCCAGCGGAGGGAACGGCTCCAAGCCGGATCGGACCTGGGAATCCAGGAGGGCGCGCAAGACCTTCCAATTCCGATCCCGGAACACGGGTGCCAGCGCGCTGGGCAGGGGCAGCGGTGCGTGCAGGCAGGGCCAGCGCGTCCAGACCAGCGCGGCCGCCTCGATCTCCGTCCTGGATGCGCGGATCCGATCCAGGAACAGCTCCTGGGCGGACTGCACGGCGGAGACGGGGCCCGGTTGGAATTCCTCGAACCAGGGAGAGAGAGGCATTCCCAGGAACGCGGGCCACAGTCCCTGGACGGTGGGCAGCCGATTTCCGCACCAGCGCCGCAGACGGTCGCGCGCAGGGTCCGACCCAAGCGCCTGCGCAAGGACAGGGGAGATGGACCCCAGGGCTCCGCTTTCCAGCAACAGGTCGAGGCAGCGGTGGAAGGGACCCTGCCCGAACATCTTTTCCAGTTCCTCGTGGATCCGTTCGCCGGAGAGTTGGTCCACCCGGTGGGAAAGTCGGAGCATGGCCGCCCAGGTGGCGGGGTCGATGGACAGATCGAAGCGCACGGCGAAGCGGACGGCGCGCAGGATGCGCAGATGGTCCTCGGCGAAGCGGGCGTCCGGGTCGCCGATGCATCGCAGGATGCCCGCCTCGAGGTCGGCGAGCCCGCCCACGTGGTCGAAGATCTCCCCCCCGACGGGGTCCAGGAGAAGTCCGTTGATGGTGAAGTCCCTGCGCCGGACGTCCTGCTCGGCGCTGGCCGGCCCCACCACCGAAGGCCTTCGGCCGTCCAGGTAGGGACCCTCCGTCCGGAAGGTGGTGACTTCGATCCGATCCACTCCCCAAAGCACCAGCGTGACTCCCAGCTCGGGTTTGACAGGAACGGTCCGACGGAAAACGTTCCGGACCTCCTCCACCGTGGCCGACGACGCCACATCGTAGTCCGCGGGCTCGAGACCCAGGAGAAGGTCGCGCACGCAACCGCCCGCCAGCCACGCCTCGTGCCCCGCTTCCCGCAGGGCGGCGACGACCTCGCGCGCGGACGGATGCGCCTTCCAGTCGATTTCGAGTCTGGCCATGGTGCTGGACCAATGGTACACTCGCCTTCGACGCCATGGCCTCCACCTCTCCCAGAACCTACCGCAGCGGCCAGTGGATGGTGGTGGAATGCCGTTTCGGACTGGAGGCGGCGGACGCCGGTTGGATGCGGGAGATCCTCGCCCAGGTCCGGGATTCGACCTGGGCAGGAGTTGTCCTGGATCTGTCGGGCCAGGAGGAGATCGATCCGTCGGGAAAACGCATGCTCTCCAATTTCCACAAGGGCCTCGCGGACCAGGGGCGGGCGTTGGAGGTGGTCGCCGACTCCGACGCGCTGCGCGAGGGGTTGCAGGTGGACCAATCGATCGTGGTGCTCCAGGATCTGTCGGAATTGAAGCGGAGCATCCACGAGATGGCCCCGGAACGATTGCAGGCGCTGCTGTCCACCGGTTCCAGGAATTCCAACCTGCTGGGATTCCGCCTGCGCTGTCCGGTATGCCGCTGCGAGGATGTGCGGGGTTGGCTCCCCGATCCCGCCCAGCACCACAGCACCTGGATCATCAACGAGATCACCATCCAGCTCCAGTCGGACGATCCGGAAAACACCCTCGCCGTGGACGCCTATTCCGTGGCGGTCTGCCCGGAATGCCTGTTC
Organism: Fibrobacteria bacterium; assembly: GCA_035604215.1. Taxonomy (GTDB): domain Bacteria; phylum Fibrobacterota; class Fibrobacteria; order UBA5070; family UBA5070; genus UBA5070. The sequence goes on along the minus strand of DATNIW010000148.1, from coordinate 10,578 downwards.
GCGGCCACGCGCATGGATTGGTTCGATTCCCCTTCGGTCCGCCTGCCGGCCACCCTCCCCGAAGGAAGCATCGAGAGGCTCACCAAGAGCTTCGCGAGACGGCGCGCCCTGGTCCAGGATGTCGCCACCGACACGCCGATGTCCGTCTTCTTCGGGATGCCCAGGCTCGACCGGGCCGTCCAATGCGCCTGGGCACTGGCCGAGGAGTCCCTCCGGGCGGTGGGGCGGGACCGGTCCTCGACGGACGGCTTCGGGATCGGGGTTTCGATCCTGATGCAGGCCAAGTTCGCCAAGGAAGGGGAGGATCTCGACCGGTTCTACTCCGCCGCGTACGTCTGGTTGCGCCAGGTCGTCGACCAGGTGGGGAACTACGCGGAGGATCGGATGGCCGAAGCCCACGTCTACCTTCTTTCGGTGGCTCTGGCTCTCGGAAGGGAGGCGGAAGCCGGACAGGTGCGGCGCCAAGCCGTGGAACGGTGGGGGAAGGATCCCGAGATGGCGATCTGGCTGGACAGGGCCCGGGAGCTGCTGGGGTAGGACGCCCCCTCCGCCGCTTCCGTTCGCGTTCCCAGCGAGTAGATTGTCGCAGGTGAGTCGCTCCTCCCAGATGACGAACCTGGTGGAGAACGCTCTGCAGGGCATGCCCCAAGCTCGGCGCGCTCCCGCCGCGAACGTTCCCTCCGAGGTGCCGGTGAGGCCTCCGCGGGAGCGATCCCTGGTGAAACGGATCCTGCAGGGAGATGCCCTCAAGGCCGATGTTCGCCGATTCTTCCACGTGCGGGGCGCGGACATTCCCGCGGCGTGGGATCCCGATTCGGTCGTGGCGGTCGAACAGATCCTGTCGCACGAGCCGGGGGCGAGGCCGGGGGAATTCCTCGGGTTGCTGCGCTTCGCCTGCGACCTGCGCGAACAGGAGACGGGCCAGTCCACCTGGTCCGAAGCCCGCCTGTGGTCCCTGGTGCGCAGGAGACTTTCCAGCTCTTCCGGATTGATGCTGCTGCGTTCGGTGGCGAACGCGCACGAAATCCTCCAGTCCCTGGTGGAGGATCCGGAACCGCTGCGCCGTCGGGGTTTCGCCGACCTCCTTCGCGTGCTCGGGGTGCGCACCGGCCGTCCCTTCCTGGAGCATCCGAAGACCATCGACCGCCCGGTCTGGGAATTCGCCCTCATCCTGGCGGTGCGCTGCGACCAGTTCAACCTCGAGTTCCGCAAGACCAGTTCGCGTCCGGTCCGATGCCTGGACCTCCTGTTCGGCTCGACCACCGTGTACCTCGGCGACCGCGGGTCCGAACCCACCCTCTCGGACCTTCGTTCGGCGGCGTTGCAAACCGGATCTCCCCTGGGTCCGGCACTGGATTCGTGGGTTCGCTCCCTGGCGGGCACCCCCGGACAGACCCTCTTTCCCGGGCTCGGGTCGCACGAGGATCCCCGCCTGTGGGTGTGGGAGACCGGTCGAAGTCTGGTGGAAAGGGATGGCTTGTCGGATCGCACCGGTCGGATCGCCGCCTGCGAGCGGGCCTTGCTGGAGCTCGCCAGCGCCCAGGAATGCTGGAAGGAAGATGTCGCCTCGTCGGTCCACGAGGCGTTCCATCGCGAGATCGAGCGGATTCTTCCGGAATCCCGGCGGCAAGCCCCTTCGCCCCCGGAGCCCTTGCCGTCTCCCGCATCGCCGGTGGAGCCCGTGGAGTTGGTGACGACCACCGGGACGGCGGGCGTGTCGGGACTGCTCCTCGAAACAGGCGTCCATGCCGCCATCGCGGCATTCGACCAGGGCCTGTTCCCCGGCGAGACCGTGGATGGCCTGCCGACGGTCGGATTCGACCTTCTGGACCTGGAGCGCCAGGGAAGATGGATCGCCGAGGGATGGCGCACGGGGTGGACGCCCCTGGGGCATGTCTGGACGGACCACTTCCGATCCCTGCTCGGCGACGCCCGGGTCCGCGAGTTCCTGCGCCTGGATCCGGACTGGCTGGGGGGGCTTCGGGAGCTGCTCACCGAACCCGACCCATGGCTCATGGCGGGCTGGGAAGACCTGGTCCGCTGGCTCTATCCCGCGCAGTCCCGCGCGGACCCCATGGAATTCCGCCAGAACCAGCGCCCCGGCATGGCGGCGCACCGCACGGGTTGGGACTGGTCGCTGCTCAGGCTCTTCGCCTTGACGCTCGCCGAAGTCGCGAGTTCCGCGCGCGAACCGGGACTCGCCCCATCGTGCCTGGTCGTGGTGCAGCGATGGCAGATCCAGGCCCACCGCCGGGATCTGGAGATCCGTTCGCCGCAGTGGTGGGGTTGGCTCGCAGACGAAGTGGATGCGCGGGCGGAATCGGAGGGAAAGCGCCGGTTTCCCGGGGTGACACCCATGGACCTCGACTGGCGGATGCGCCACGTCGCCCCTTGGATCGCGTTCCCCTCGCCCGCCGCCGCCGCCATCCTGGGAGACTGGGTGACGGATCCTGTCGCGGCGTTGCAATCCGAGGCCCATCCCGTCCACGAGCGATGGGCATCCCGGCTGTCCATGCTCACCCAGCTCCAGGAGGATTCCAAGGAAGAGGCCTTGGCCGACCTGCTGACGAGGATCTGAGCCGGTTCAGACCACTCTTGCCGCGGTTCCCGTCGCCACGATGAGGACGACGCCGTGATCCAGGGAAACCCTGATTTCCGCACCGACGACGGCGTTTCCACCGACCTTGTCCGCCTCGAGCTTGAGTTCGGCGAGCACCAGTTGTTCCAGGGACTTGAGCTTCTGCTGGGATGTCTTGTAGCGGGAGAAGCGGCCTGTGCGCTCCGCTCCTTCCAGGAGGAAGTCCGTGGGTACCAGGGCTTCCGCCGTGACCACCCCGAGGTAGAGCTCGACCAGCCGTCCCTGGAGGTTGTCCGTCGTCGTGACGTGGATGCCCTTGAGCCGTTCCAGCAATTCCGTTTCGGCCTGCGATCCGACCGCTGAACGCGGCAGGCTTTGCGATCCCCGGGCGGCCTGGTAGGGATCGTCCGTCCCTCCGAAGATCGTGAAGGTGGAGAGCGCGTCCTGGGGCGACGCGGCGGGGACGGGAGCGTGGGGCACCGCGTCATGGCCGGAAGGCGGGACGGGATTCGCCGAGCTTCCTCCGGTGGGATGGGAGGGATTCGCGGGGGGAAATTGGCTGACACCGGATGGGGGTGTGGCGGGAATCCGGGTCGTGGGCGGAGGTTGGGGGGTTCCCAGGCCGTGGTCGGAAAGGAACGGAGACTCCTCCGGGAACGGAAGAGGGCCTTCCATTCCGGTGGTTTCCCCGCTGGGCTGGCTGCTGTATTGGGAGGACGAGTCGATGGGCATGTTGGTAGGGTCCATCATCCCACTAGAACCAGCGGGTCTTCAAGCGTCCATTTTCCAATTGAAGCCTCCTGTGGGGGAGTCGATCGAGCAATTGGAGGTCGTGCGTGGCCATGACGATGGTGGTTCCCGCGGCATGGAGTTGCCGGAAGATGTCCAGGACCCCTTCGGCGTTCTCCCGGTCCAGATTGCCGGTCGGTTCGTCGGCCAGGACGATGTACGGCTCTCCGGCGACGGCGCGGGCGATGGATACCCGTTGCTGCTCGCCTCCGGAGAGTTCGTGGGGATGGGCATGGCGGCGGTGGGTCAGGCCCGTGCGTTCCAGGACCTCCTCCACCCTCCTCCGCAGGAATCCCCCGGAATGGCCGCGCACGCGCAGGGCGAAGGCCACGTTGTCCCAGACATCGCGATCCGTCAGGAGTCGGAAATCCTGGAACACCACGCCGATGTCGCGACGCAGTCGCTGCACACGTGAAGGATGGATGCGTCCCGAGTCGAAGGCCTCTTCCCGGGGAACGCTCACGACCACCCTTCCTCCGCGTTCGGAATCGGGAAGCTCCTCCATGTAGATGTGTTTCAGGAGCGTCGTCTTGCCCGCTCCGCTGGCTCCGGTCAGGAACACGAACTCGCCGGAATCGATCCGGAAGGTCACGTCCTCGATGCCCTTCCAGGTGCCGTCGTAGGTGTGGGTCACGTGCAGAAACTGGATCACGGACGCAAAGGTAGACGTCGGGCGCTTTCCGGGTCGGGCGGCTCGGATGCATCTTTTCGGCGGCCATGCAATCTCCCGCACCCGCCTCCGCGTCGGATCGCCTCCTGGAGGGACTCACCCCGGAGCAGGCGGAGGTGGTGCGGCACGATTTCGGGACCCAGGGTCCGCTCCTGGTGCTGGCGGGAGCGGGCACGGGGAAGACCACCGTCCTGACCCGCAGGCTCGCCTGGGAATGCGCTCGGGGGACGTCTCCGGACGACATCCTGGCCCTGACCTTCACCCGGGACGCCGCCGGGGTGATGCGGGAACGCGCGGCTTCGTTGCTCGGGCCCGGTTCAGAGATTCCCGACGTGCGGACGTTCCATTCGCTGGGGTTGCAGATCCTGTCCGATGCGGGAGGCCGAGGTTGGCGTCTGGCGGGTTGGAAAGAGACGCCCCGGCTGATGGAGGAAGACCCGCGCGATCGGGATTTCGCCGCCTTTTGGATGGAGCGGTTCCGGAAGGGAGCCTCTTCCGCACCCTCGCGATCGGAATGGACGCGGACCGTGGCCGAGCATGGACGTCCCCAGGATGCGCCGGAATCGCTGCTTTGGCGTGCCGACTGGGAAGCTTGGGAGGTGCGCAAACGCGAAACCGGAGTCGCGGAGCATCACGACCTGCTGTCCGGGGCGCTGACCGCGCTGGAGGCGGATCCGGGTACGCTGGAACGGTGGCGTCGCAAGTCGCGGGTGCTTCTGGTGGACGAATACCAGGACACCGATCGCACGCAATACCGACTGGTTTCCCTCCTGGCCGGGGATTCGCCTGCGCTCCTGGCCGTCGGAGACGACGACCAGGCGATCTACGGATTCCGGGGGGCCGACATGCGCAATGTTTCGGACTGGAAGATCGATCGGCCGTCGGGCCGGATCTTGTCCTTGACCTCCAACCACCGGAGCGTCTCGCCGGTGCTCGCCGCCGCCAACCGGATCTTCCCCGACAAGCCTGCCTCCTTCCGGAAGGTCCTGACCGCCTGCAGGAGCGATCGGGACGGTCCGAGACCCGTGTGGTACCGTGCCTTGGACCAGGACGAGGAGTCTCGCTGGGTCCTCTCGCGGATCGCCCAGGAGATCCGGTCTGGACGATCCCGAAGGGAGATCTGCATCCTCTGCCGTTCGAACCGCGACCGGGATCGCTGGGAATCCGCTCTTCCCAACTGGGCACGCACGGTCGGGGTTTCCACCATCCACGGAGCCAAGGGACTGGAATGGCACGTCGTCTTCGCGGTCGGGCAGGATCGATCCCGTTCGGAAGGGAGGAAGCTGGAGGCGTTCCCCCAAGACGAGGAGCGTCGACTCTTCTACGTGGCCTGTACCCGCGCCCGGGATCGGCTCCACTTCACAAGCTGCGGGCGCCGTCCTCGCGGCGACGGATGGGAGCTGCGGATCCCCCATCCTTGGATGCATCTGGTCGCACCCGAGGTGGAAATCCGACCGGGCCTCTGGGAAAGGCTACGCCGCCGCTTCCTGCGTGAAGGCGAATGAGCCGAAGGGCCAGGCTTCGCGATGGGCTCCGGGGCAGTGTTCATCCAGCAGGGCTTGGGCGGGAACGCAGGTGACGGGACAGCGGAAATCGGGATCCAGGTCCAGCAAGGGGACCAGCACGAACGATCGGGCGGCCCAGCCGGGGTGGGGGACGCGCAACTCGGGAAGGTTGATGTCGCTGTCACCGTAGAACAGCAGATCGATGTCGATTTCGCGCGGGTGCAGGCGCGGTCGCTGGCGACGACCCAGCCAGAGCTCCACTTCCTTGAAGAAGTGGAGGATCTGTCGAGGATCCAGAAGGGTGGAGAACCGGACCACTTGGTTGAGATGGCATTCCTGGAGTCCCGGGCCAACCGGTAGCGTCTCGAAGATCCGGCTTTCTTCCAGCCGTTCCCCGAGGGAAATGCGCTGCAACCAGTTTCGGGCTCGGGTCAGAGCCAAGGACCGATCCCCGAGATTGCTCCCGAGGGCGGCGTACACGGTGACCGGCGAAATCTCCGTCATGCTGGTGCAACAATCTAGCAACGGGAGGGTGGGGCGTGGTCGTCCGAGGGTTTGGGCGCGGCGCTCCGCCTCTCTTTTTGCGCCTTGGCGGCGCGGGCCTTGGATTCACAGGGGCCAACCGCGGCCCCCGTGACCCCGGCGGGCCAAGGGTCCGAACGCGCGGACCCTTGGCAATCCCGCGCACCGGGGGGATCGGACTCTCCGGATGGCCATGTGAAGTTCACCCATCGGCCCATCCAAGGTTCGGCCAGCCTTCGGCTGGAACCGACGTGGGCCGATGGGCTGGGGGCAATCCGGAGACGAGCCGTCCCCCCTGGACCCCGTCGGTGTCTCGGGCGGCTCGCTTCCGCTCGCCGGCGAGTGTGAGGGCCGTCACGTTGCGGGGGTGATTCAGCCCTTGGGCCGCCGGAGGCAGCGCGAGAGAGAGCCCCAGAACACCCGGTGCCTGCAAGGCGCAAGAAAAGACTTGCTCAAACGTTCACTATATCTTATCTTCCGTCTGTGTCCCCCGCATCCCCGCACGACGAGTTCTTCAAGGAGATTTTCGGCGATCCCGATCGGGCTCGGGACTTCATCACCGGAACTCTTCCGTCGGAGGTGCTGGAGATCCTCGATCTCTCGCAGATACGGCGAGAACCGGAATCCTTCCTGACCGCCCAATTGGCCGAGGATTTTGCCGACCTGGTCTTCTCTTGCCCCATCCAAGGTGGCAATGCTCTGGTAGCTCTACTACTGGAGCACAAGAGTTGGGCGCCGCGACACCCTCATCTCCAACTTCTGGCCTACATGCTGGGGATCTGGGAACAGGCCGAGAAGGAGGGGCGACCGCTTCCACCCGTGATCCCTCTGGTTCTGTACAACGGACCTGGAGAGTGGAAGGTTCGCTCCTTTGGAGCCTGTCTCCCAGAGGTTCCCGAAGTCCTCCACCCGTTCCTTCCAGAATTCCAGTTTGTTCTACTCGATCTCGCAAGGGAGTCGGTGCCAGAGTTGCAGAACCGATTCCATGATCGATCGGTGCGTTTGGCTTTGGAGCTGATGCGCGCCATTTTCTCCCCTTCCGACGTATCGCGTCTGATCGAACGACTGAGCCCAGAGGACGGACCGCCAGATCGGGATCTCGCCTTCCGATTCCTGCGGGTTGTATTGCGGTATATATTCAGGCGAAGCGGCACGACAGTCCGGGAAGCTTTGGCCTTGAACCTCCACCCTGTCACGCGGGAGCAGACGATGACAATGGAAGAAGAGATCCTGAGAAGGGGTGAAGAACGTGGTGTCGAGAGGGGCATTGAACAAGGCCTGAGATTGGCACGCCTCGACGACGCCCGCAAGATGGTCGCGGAAGGCTGCGACTGGTCCTTCATCACCCGCATCACGGGCCTCCACCCCGAAGACCTTTCGTAACAGGGACTCCCAGCGGAACAAGCATGCCTTCTTCCGCCTCCCCGACCAGACAGTATTACGACCCCGGCCATCTTGCCGCCCTTCGACACAACGGCGTTCCGCCGTCACTCAGGGACCGGCAAGCAGGCCGGTGCGCAGATTTTGACGCACCGCGAACCCCACCACGTCCGCCGTTGAATCTCGCTGGGGTCCGGGCGGGCGGCAGCCCCCCGAAAAGGCACAGGATTCCCAAGGGCTGCGCCCAGGGTTCCCATCGGGTTTGCCCGATGGGAGGATCTGCAGACGCCTTGGGCCGCCGGAGACATGCACGGTTGCGCCCACATCGAACGGGAAGGCGGTCGCCTCGAAATCCCGAAAACAACTGACAAGGAGTCCTGGGCAACATGCACTCCAAGTGAGTACAAGGACTGTTCCAACTCCATGTCAAAACTTGCCAAAATGGTCAGTTGGAAGTAGAGCATCAAACACAGCCATGTCTCATGACAAAATCTGGCGTTTTAGAGAATTTCAGCATCCTGTTAGGTGTAATCACCTCGAGTTTTGGATGTAATTTTCGTTTTTTAATCAGCCGCCGAGTGGAACACACATCCTTGATGAGTACCCACTGACGATGGAGGTCTGAGATGATTGCCCGCAATTTTTTGACCTTGGTTCCACTTTTCCTTACAATGGAAGGGCGGTCCGCGACATTGCTCGGTACGGTGCCCGGTAGTCCGGATCTCCGCGCAGCGGCTTGGACTTCAGGGCATTGGATCGCCGTGGGAACCCATGGAACGATCATCACCTCGGACAACGGAGTTGTCTGGACTTCAATAGAAGTTCAAACCTCGGCTGACCTGACAGGCCTGACTTCGTCTGGAAGCTCGGTGGTCGCGATCGGAACCGAAACGTGGACAGACTCCACTGGAACAGGCACATTCAACGGCAGAACGTACGCGAGTAGCGGTATCGCGCTGTCCAGTTCCGATGGGCGATTATGGTCGAAACACGCCTTCGGAGATTCGACTAGCTTTGGAGCATTGCAGGCCAGTGATCCGTTCTCCCCATCAGTCGTTGCCTGGACTGGCAGTCGATTCTGGATCGCGGTCAATCACTGGAGTCCCATATCCGATACCATTGCGCACCCAGTCGGGCATTCCTTTCTGGTCTCGCGCGACGGGATGACTTGGGTCACAGCAGGTTCGGATTCAACTTGGCAGTTCTCGCTAGCGTCATGGAACGGGAATGGCCTCGCGGTCGCCACCGACTTGCGGAACTTCCCGTTTTCCATAGAGGGATTTTGCTTGGCAAACTCTGATACCGCCTGGACGAGGGTGGGCGCATTGCCAGCGCAGGCCTCCCAACTGGGCGCGGTGGCGTCAGACACGGGATCGATCGTAATGGTGGGGAAGCATGGGGCAATCTGGACCTCTGTGGTGGGAGATCCGGTGCACCTATGGGTTGCACGTCCAACTGGGGTTTCCGTCGACTTGCACACTGTAGGAAAAGCAGACGGATGGACTGTGGTCGCAGGCGATTCTGGAACGATCCTCCTATCGAGCGACAACTCGACTTGGATCAAATTTCCATCAGGTACCATTCATGCATTTCAGGGCTTAAGCACTCGTGATTCGCAAGTTGTGCTTGTGGGGGATTCGGGCACGGTGCTCCTGTTGAATATCGCGTCCGTTGCTAGTGGATTGGTGGTGGGGCACCGAATTTCGAATCCCGCACCAATTGTTTTTCTCTGCGATAGGATTCTTCATGTAGAATGCCCTTCATGCTCGAATCGGATCGAACTCGTTCTTTCCAACTTGGATGGCAATACCATCTGGAAAGGACGGCTCGATGGAAAGACCTCCACTTCCATCGAACTGGGTCGCCGACCTGTTGGTGTTGGGATCCTCATGATCTCAGACGGAACTCGGGTTACAAGCCGATCAATCGTTTTCCCGTGACTGGTACCGAAACGAGGAGCGTAGGTACTCCACTTCCACAAAGGAAACGACCATGTTGCGCTGGATACCATTGATCTGCTCGATCGTCTTTGTCCTCGGGTGCGGATCCGCATCCACGGTGACTTCCGAGACCCCAACCGATACCCTGTCCGCGGTCCGCATGATTGAATCGAGGGTGGCGCAGGATACCACCATTCTCGGAGCGCGGTTCCCGACGGTGGTGCGCCTGGACGACTCCACCTTGCGCGTCGAAGACTATGTGGCTGTGACTTCCGGGTTTGCCGACATCCCGGTCGTGTCAGCCTCCAAGGACACCTTGTTGGTGTTCGTGCGCAACACTGTCAATGTCGACTGGGTTGCTGCGTTCTATCTCGAAGCAAAGGTTCGATTCGCAGGGAAATGCAACCATGTCCGATTTCACGGCGACACCACGCTACGCATTGGTGCAGGGGACACAGTTTTGAACCTTCCCTAGAACCAGTTTTACTTGCCGGGCGTCCGAACCAGAGCCGTCGCTCGACCGACCGGGCGGAGATCGCTCTTGTGGTACCCTGACCAGACGGTATCACAACCCCGGCCATCTTGCCGAAGGCAAGCAGGCCGGTGCGCAGATTTTGACGTACCGCAAACCCCACCACGTCCGCCGTTGAATCTCGCTGGGGTCCGGGCGGGCGGCAGCCCCCCGAAGAGGCGCGGGATTCCCAAGGGCTGCGCCTTCAACCCTTGGGCCGCCGGAGGCCTTGCTCAAACGTTCACTATATCCTAAATTGAAGCCATGGAGCCTTCCCCGCCCTTCTCCCACGACCAAGCCGTCAAGAATTTGCTGAAGGCCTACCCCGAGGAGGCATTGGAATTCCTGGCCGAAGACGTCATCGCCGCTCACGGCAAGCCGGTGGAGATCGAGTTCCTGGACACTGCCGTGGCAAAGGATGACGTCAACGAGCAGGGGCCCGGCATGGCGATGGACCTCGCCATCCGCTACGTTTTCGCCGACAACCACGGCATCCTGTTCGTTCTGGTCGAGCACTGGTCCTCTTCCGCCAAGCTGGACCTGCTTCGCACCGCTCGCTACTACCTCGACCTCTGCCGACGCTTCCCACACGATGAGATCCTGCCGATCGCGCTGGTTGACGACAACCACCCTTGCGATCTGCTGGATTCGGTCCAGCGCGGTGCCATGGGCGACACGTTCCT
>DATNIW010000147.1:0-23233 GCA_035604215.1 Fibrobacteria bacterium | reverse complement strand
TCCAGGCGTTCCGGCGCGCGGAGGAATCGGGGAAGCCGTTCCACGCCTGCATCCTCGACCTGACCATCCCCGGGGGAATGGGAGGGAAGGCGGTGGCCCTTCGGATCCTGGAGATCCGTTCGGACGCGGTGCTGGTGGCCTCGAGCGGGTACTCGGACGATCCCGTGGTTTCCGAACCGGGCGCCCACGGCTTCCGCGGCAGCCTGAGCAAACCCTTCCTGAGGGAGGACCTCGCGAGGCTCCTGGAAGGGGTCGTGGCGGCTTGATCGGCATTTGACATCGGAGGGTCCGATCGACTACACTTGCGGCCTCGAACGCAGCTGTAGCTCAATTGGATAGAGCATCTGACTACGGATCAGAAGGTTTGGGGTTCGACTCCCTACAGCTGCACTTCCCGGTCCCTGGAGGCGGCGATGAGCGTGGCGGAGACCCTCGACAGCGTGCTCGACAAGGTCAAGGGCCTCGTTCAAGCGGAATCCGTGGTCGGCAAGCCCATCCAGGCGCCCGACGGAACCATCATCGTGCCGGTCTGCCGGATCTCGGTGGGTTTCGGTGGCGGCGGTGGGACGAAGACCGAAAGCGAAGGTGTGGCCACCGGTGCGGGCGCCGTGGTGACGCCTGTGGCGTTTCTGGTGCTGCGGCCCGATCGCACCGACCTCGTCCCCTTGGACCGCGAGTCCTGGCAGTTCGGCAAGATCGTGGATTTCATCCCCGACATCATCGAGAAGTTCCGCCGCAAGTCTCCGGAAAAGCCACCGGTCTGACCACCACCGACCCCGGCGACGGGTTCGGATCCTGAATCGAGGGGGTCCCCGGCGGGTCCTGGCGGGTGGTACATTTGCCCCTCCCGTCTCCCATCGATCGGGGAGGAGGGGTAGGAGGACGAAGTGGATCAATCCATCGCGGAACCGGAGCTCAGGAGCTTCTTCCAGCGGCTTGGCCATGCGGAGCAGGGTTGCTCGGAGTGGGTGCTGGTGGATACCCGGAGCCGCGAGATCCGGGGCACCGGGTTCTTCACGGATCCCGATCTGCTGATCAGCGCCCTGAACGCCTACGCCGGCAACTACAACATCCAGGTCTGCCGCAACCCCCGTCCTCGCTCGCTCCAGGCCCAGAGCGGAGGAAACAACCAGTTCGACAGGAGCCGTACGCGCGTCGCCTCCCTCGAACAGCTGGAGACCCTGGACAGCACCGTGGTGCTGTGGAGATCCAAGGGCCGATCCACCCAGGACCAGGTGGGGGCCATCGCGGCCAACCTGATGGCCCGGGTGGGGATCAACGAATATTCGGTGGAGACGGCGGGCTCCCTGGTGGCGGTGCGGATCCGCTTCCAGCCGTCGCCGGCGCGCCGGTTCGGAACCATCGAGGACTGCCGCACCGTCTTCGCCCGGTTGGAGGACCATTTCCGGGAGAAGCTCGCGGCGGAGGAGAAGGCGGACGTCGAGATCGTCCCCAATTCCAGTCCCGACCTGCACGACTCCGCGGTCGGGGTGCCCCAGCCCATCCAGAATGGCTGGTCCATGGGCCGTTGGCTGTACGCTCCCGCCGACAACCCGGACCCGACCTTGGACCGCATGCTCACCGACCTGGCGGTGGGAAAGAGCCTGACCCTCGCGGCCGGGCACACCACGACCATGTTCACGGTGCGGTCCGAAGGCCTGATGGCCGACTGGTCGGCGGACGAGAAGTACGGCGAGGAAACCTTCACGGAGGGAGGGGGGATCCTCCCGAAAGGAGCCACCCTCAAGATCGAATCCGAGGAGGGGAAGCAGGCCAAGAGCCAGATCGAGAACCTGGAGACCCTGTCCCGCGAAGCCTACCTGCGCCGGACCCGGGCGATCTGGCGCGCGCCGGTCGCCACCAAGCCGCTGAACGTCCGCACCGGCGGAGGAGCCCGTCCGGGCGAGGTGTGGGCGGTGGAGGGGAACTCCTTCAAGGCCGTCCAGGACTGGATGCTCGCCGGCATCGAGAACATCCTGAAATCGCGCGACGCCCTGGTCTTCTGGACCTCGACCCGCCTGCAGCCCGGCGCGTTCCAGGCGAGGGGAGTGGAAAGGATGGGCGGGAAGCCCATCGAGGACATGGAGGGGATCTCCGACCCCGCCGTCGCGATCCTCGCCCAGCAGCAGTACCGCGCCCAGTTCAAGCGGATGCCCATGCTCTTCCCCCACGATCCGGCGGACGGCCTGGGACAAATTCTGGCGCAGACCAGGGCGTTCCGCCACTCCGACGACGCCCTGGCCCATCTTCCCGGGCTCGCGGCCATCGACGGTTTCGACGACTTCGCCGAAGAGCCCGGCGCCCTGCGCCAGGCCCGCCATTTCGCCCAGGACGCGCACTGCGCCGTCTGGATCGGGTCCACGGACCGACCGATCCCCGCCCATCTGGTCGACATGCACATCTCGCTCCACCTGGGCGAGGAAGCGGTCCGGAAATGGATGGAGGATCCGATCACCGCGATGGACCCCGACCTGGGCCTCAGCCGCCAGGTGGTTCCGCGCCTGTTCGGGGAAGTCGCGCAGGGAAGGATCCCCTGCGTGGTGCGGGCGTTCCAGGCCCACGAGTCGTGGAGCATGCACGCCTACCACCTGTACCACCCGGGCACGGGCCGCTTCCAGAACATCGTGCCCAAGCGGGAGGGCTGAGGCCTGTCGGGCGGCGTCACAGGCCAGATCTTCTGGCTTTCCCGGGAGTCCCTGCGGGGATTCCGCCGGACCGGAAGCGGCGCGCTCGCCTCCACCTGGAGCACCGCACTGGCCTGCTCGCTGCTCTTCCTTTTCCTGTGCGCCGCCCAGGGGTGGATCTCCTGGAGCCGGGCGGAGCGCGACCGCCAGGGCTGGGTGGAGCTGTTCTTGGCGGATTCCGCAAATCCGGGGGCCGTCGCGGCCCGCGCCAGGACGGTTTCCGGTTCCAGCGAGGTCCGACTGGTGGACAAGGCCCGGGCGCGGGAACGGTTCGTGGAACGGTTCGGTCCCGAGATGCTCCAGGCCCTGGATTCCAACCCCTTGCCGGTTTCCGTCCGCCTGCGGGTGGACGGATCGCCCCAGCGCGTGGCCGACATCGTCTCCGGGCTGCAGGCCATCCCCGGGGTGGAATCGGTCGATTCCCCGCACGGGGAACTCGAGGACCTCGACAGGTTCCAGGCATGGGTGGCGCGCGCGGGACTTCTCTCCGCCGTGGTCCTTTTCGGGGTGGTCTTCGGGGTGGTGCGCAACTCGGTGCAACTGTCCCTGACCGGTCGCGGCCGTTTGATCGACAACATGCGGATCCTGGGCGCCTCGCGTTGGCAGATCGAGGCGCCGTTCGTCATCGAGGGCCTGATCCAAGGCCTGCTCGGGGGCCTTTTGGCCTCCGTCATCCCCTGGATCGCGCTCTGGACGGCGCGCACGGTCCTCCCCCTGCCCCTGACCCTGGATCTTTCGTGGGGACTGCGAGCGGGCGCCCTCACCACGGTCTTCGCCGCCCTCGCCGGCGGCGGCGGCGGCTGGTGGACCGTCCGTCGCGCCTTCCGGTGAGATCGGCACTCCTCGTCCTTTCGCTTTGCGGAGCGCTGCACGCCGCCTCGGTGAACGAACTGGAGGACCGCATCGCCGACGAGAAGAAGGAGCTGTCGCGGATGCGCTCCGAACTGGAGGACGGACGTCGGCACCTGGACGAGATCTCCGAGAAGGCGAAGAACCAGGAGGCGGAGCTCGCCCAGGTGGAATCGAACATCCAGTTGGGAGGCAGGATCCTCCAGCGCCTGGATTCCACCGAATCCCTCTACCGCGATCTGGTGCAGCGTTCCCAGGCGGATCTCGAGTCCGCCACGGCGAGCTGGAAAGGGCGCCGCACGCTCCTGGCCCGGCGGATCCGGCAGATGTACGAGAAGGGGCGGCCCCGTCCCGAGGTGGCGTGGATCGGAAGTTCGGACCCCGACGAGTGGGCCCGGACCCTGGCCGATTTCCGGTCGGTGGTGCGCGCCGACCGCGATCTCCTGGACCTGGTGGTGGTCCGACAGCGCGAAGCGAGCCGACAGTTGGAAGCCCATCGCCTGCGGGTGGCGGGGCTGGAGGAGATCGCCTCGCAGAAACAACAGGAAATGGTGCAACTGGAGGCGGCGCGCACCTCGAAGGCGGGGACCTTGGCCGAACTGAAGAACCGGGAAGGGGAGGAACGGCAGCGCCTTTCCGAACTGGAAGCCTCGCAGAAGGCCTTGACCACGCTCCTCGCGAGCCTGGAGCGCCGACGGGAAAAGGCCGAGGAGGACCGGCGGAAGGCGGAAGAGGAGGCGAAGAAGCGGGAGGAGGAGCACAAGCGCGCGGAAGAACAGCACCGCAAGGAAGCCATCCTGCGCAAGAAGGAGGGGAAGCCGCCTCCGCCGCCCGTCAAGATCGCCTTGCCGTCCCTTCCACCGCCCGTCGAGGACAAGGCCTTGGAGGGCCCGCCCCCGGCGCGACAGGGGCTGTGCTGGCCGGTGCAGGGTGCCGTGCTTTCCCGGTTCGGGCTGGAGAAGAACCCGGTCCTGGGGACGGTCACCCGGAACCTGGGAGTGGAAATCGGGGGGAAGGCCGGGCAATCGGTGCTTTCCGCCGCGGCGGGCAGGGTCGCGGCGGTGACGGAACTGCCCGGGAGAGGCACGACGGTGATCCTCGAGCATCCGGGCGGCTACTTTTCCATCTATGGCCAACTGTCGCACACGCGGGTGTCGGAGGGGCAAGCCGTCGCCGCCTGCGCGGAAGTGGGGACCCTGGCGTCCCTGGTGCCGCCTCGGGTCTATTTCGAATACCGCCACAACCTGAAGGCCGAGGATCCGTTGGAATGGCTGACACGATGAAGGAGCGGGCCTGGACCGCTCCGGGAACCCTGGACGGGTTGCGGCAAGCCGCGGGATCCGGGCATTTCCCGCCGGTGCTCCTGCTCCTGGTTCCTCGCGGGGAAGGCGCCGCCCTGCTCCTGGACCTGGCCCAGGCGCTCCTGTGCCCCCATG
Organism: Fibrobacteria bacterium; assembly: GCA_035604215.1. Lineage (GTDB taxonomy): Bacteria > Fibrobacterota > Fibrobacteria > UBA5070 > UBA5070 > UBA5070. The sequence goes on along the minus strand of DATNIW010000147.1, from coordinate 18,264 downwards.
CCGCGGATCTTCGCGCCTGCGGGATCTGTCCGGACTGCAGGCGCTTCGTTTCGGGGCATTCCCGCCTCCACTGGCTCCTGCCCCAGGTGTCCGAGGACATGGCCCAGAAGATCGAACCCTACGGTCCGGAGTGGATCCTCAAGGATCCCTGGACGGCCGCCCAGCCCCCGCTCTCGGCGCAGATCCCCGTGGGCGGCGAGGGAACCGATCCCACCTGGCCCATGATGGTCGCCGGCGTGCGCGGTCTGGCGGGTCGGCTCGCGATGTCGGAACGGGAGAACCGGGTGGTCCTGGTGCCCTACGCCGACCAGTTGAACCAGAGCTCCTCCAATGCGCTGCTCAAGTTGCTGGAGGAGCCTCCGAACCGCACGTACTTCCTGATGGCCGCACCCGCCGCCGAGCGTGTCCTGCCCACCATCCGCTCCCGGTCCTTCCTGCAGCCCGTGCCTCCCCTTCCGCCGTCGCGCATCGCCCAATTCCTGGAGTCCAGGGGCGTGTCTGCATCCGTCGCCGTGGAAGCCTCCACCCGCTGTCTGGGGAGACCCGGCACCGCCTTGGCCCTCTGTTCGGACGATGCGCAGGCGGTGCGCGGACGGGCCCGCGAATGGTTGGACATCTGCCGCGGCCGCGACGCCGAACGCGCCCTCGCCTGGATCCTGGAGAGCGAAGAGTTGCAGGCCAAGGACCGTCGGGCGTCCCAACTCCTGCTGGAAACCGCGTTGGGAGAGCTGGAGGGGGGGATGGAATCCCTGGATCCGGGCCAGGCCGAATCCCTCGAAGGGATCCGCGCGGGGCTGGAACAGGCGCTGCGCGCGATTTCCCAGCACGCGCGACCGCAGATGGCCCTGACCGGCGCTTGGCTGGGTCTCCATGCCTGACGTGCTTCCGAGGGCGCTGTCCGCCCTGCTGGACTCGCGCGGATTCACCGATCCCGCCGCGCTGCAGCTGCGGCTTTCGTGGCAGCCGCAGGACCTGCTGGACGGGATCCTGGAGCCTACGGGGATGAAGGGATTCGATCGGGCCGTGAAGATCCTGCTCGCGGCGAAGGAAAGGCGGGAGACGGTCGTCGTCCACGGAGACTACGACGTGGATGGAATGACCGGTACCGCGATCCTCTGGCTGTCGCTTCGCCGCGCGGGGCTCCAGTGCGGTTGGACGTTGCCCCGTCGCGACGGGGAAGGGTACGGGCTCTCGGACGTCTCCCTGGACAGGTGCCTGCGCGGCGAGGGTGTCGAGGGCTTGCCCGAAGGCGCGGACCACAGGGCAACTTGGGTGGTTTCCGTGGACACCGGCGTCACGGCGGGACCGCAGATCGCGCGGGCCAGGGCCAAGGGCCTCGGAGTGATCGTGACGGACCACCATCTGCCCGGCGAATCCTTTCCCGACCAGGCCGAAGCGCTGCTGGATCCCCACCAGGAGGGGTGCGCCTACGGCAACAAGGGCCTGTGCGGGGCCGGCCTCGCCTGGAAGCTGGGCAAGGCCATCCTGGAGGCGACCGGCGCCGACCAGGCCTCCGATCCACTGCGCCTGCTGCAACTGGTCGCACTGGGCACCCTGGCCGACATGGTGCCGCTCACCGCGGAGAACATCGCCTTGGTGCGGCTCGGACTCCGCGAGCTGCACGAGAGACCCCTGCCGGGAATCCAGGAACTGCTGCTCAACGCAAAGATCAAGCCCGGAACCGTGCCGCACGGGCAGGAGATCGTGTTCCGGGTCACCCCGCGCCTGAATTCCGCCGGGCGCATGCGCCAGGGGGAGCTGGCCATCCGGCTGCTGCTGTCGGCGAACGCCGAGGAGGCCCGGCGCTGGATGGACGAGCTGGAAGACCTGAACCAGAAGCGCCAGCAGCTGGACCAGCGCATCACGGCCGAGGCCATGTCCCAGGCCCAGGCGCAATGCGGTCCCGGGGGAGCTCCGCCGCAGGCGTTCGTGCTTTCGGGAGACACCTGGCACGAAGGGGTTTCCGGGATCGTCGCGCAGAGGATCGCCGAGCGCTTCGGCCGGCCCGTCTTCGTGCTGGCGCCGGATCCCGGCCAGCCGTCGGAATGGCGCGGATCCGGGCGCTCCGTGCCCGGCACGGACCTCCACATCGCCCTCTCGCGCTGCGCGCACCTCCTGGAGAAGTGGGGCGGCCACGCCCAGGCCGCGGGCCTGTCGCTGCGGCGCGACAAGGCGGAACTCTTCCGGGCGGAGTTCCTGCGCGCGATCGAGGACGCGCGCGCCGGTGCGGCGGGTCCCGGACCCGCCGGAGAATGCCGCGCCGACCTCGCCGAGATGGACGCGGACCTCCTCGGGTGGCTGGAGAGGCTCGAACCCTGGGGTCCGGCCAACCCGGCCCCGCTCTTCTGGACGGATTCCGTCCAGATCGTGTCCTTTTCCAGGGTCGGGGAGGGGAAGCACCTGCGGCTTTCCGTGCGGCAGGACCGCCACGACCTCGACGGGATCGGATTCGGGCTGGGCGGGCAGGCCTCGCGTCTCACCGCCGGACAGTCGGTGCGCCTGGCCTACCAGCCGGAGTGGAACGAATTCCGGGGGCGCAGGCAGGTCCAACTTCGCATCAAGGAGATCACGTGAACGATCCGACGCCATCCAAGGAGGCGCTCTGGGCGGGCCGCTTCGACGCGGGCATGAGCGAGGCCCTGCGCGCCATCTCCTTCTCCCTGCACTTCGACAGGGCGCTCCTTCCCTGCGACGTGCGCGGATCCCAGGCGCACGCCCGTTCGCTGGGCCGTTCCGGGGTGCTGGAACCGGCGGAGGTGGACGCCATCGTCGCGGGGCTGGAGGGGATCCTGCGGGACTTCCTGGCCGGACAGGAACTGTTCCAATCCTCCGACGAGGACGTCCACATGGCGGTGGAACGCGTGCTGACGGAACGGATCGGGACGGCGGGACGGAAGCTGCACACCGGCCGTTCCCGCAACGACCAGGTGGCCACCGCGTTCCGGCTCCACATCCGCGAGCTGGCCCGGTCCGCCCACCGGGGGATCCTTTCCCTGCAGCGCGCCGTGCTGGATGTCGCCCGGTCCCACGCGGGGACGGTGATGGCGGGGTACACCCACATGCAGCAGGCGCAGCCGGTGACGCTGGGGCACTACATGCTGTCGCTCTTCTTCGCCCTGGAGCGCGACCGGGAGAGGTTCCTGCAGGCGCGCGAGCGAGCGGGCGCGTGCCCGCTGGGGTCGGGGGCGCTGGCGGGTTCCGCGTTCCCCGTGGATCGCCGCGCCGTCGCCCAGGAGCTGGGCTTCGAGGGGATCACCGACAATTCGATCGACGCCGTGGGCCACAGGGACTGGGCGCTCGAATACCTCTCGGCCTGCGCCATCCTGGGGACCACCCTCAGCCGCTACGCCGAGGACTTCGTGACCTGGTCGTCCTCGGAATTCGGATACGTGACGTTTTCCGACCGCTACACCACCGGCAGCTCCATGATGCCCAACAAGAAGAATCCGGACGGATTCGAACTGGCCCGCGGCAAGACCGGACGCCTGGTGGGGAACCTCGCGACCCTGCTGGTGGCCGTGAAGGGCGCGCCCCTCGCCTACAGCCGCGACCTCCAGGAGGACAAGGAGCCGGTCTTCGACTCGGCCCGCACCGTGGATGTCCTTTTGGGCATCTTCCGCGGCGCCCTTTCGGAGGCGTCGTGGCATCCCGACCGCATGCGCTCGCGGCTGACCGACCTGCTCCTGGCCACCGACCTCGCGGACCTCCTGGTGGAGTCCGGCACGGCCTTCCGCGACGCCCACCACATGGTGGGTGTCCTGGTGGGCGACGCCGTGCGCGCCGGGGCCGGGCTTTTGGATCTTCCCGACGCCAGTTGGGACGTCCTGCCCGGGAAGACCGCCTTGCGGGACAAGCTGTCGTTCGAGGCGAGCCTGGAGCGTCGCGACATCGAAGGCGGGACGGGACCCGCCTCCGTCGCGCGCCAACTGGGGAACGCGTCCGGCCGCCTGGAAGCGGCGACCGCGATCCAGGCGGAAATGGACAAAGGGGGATTCTGATGGATTGGTTCCACAACTCCAAGTCGGGCATCGAGACGACGGTCAAGCGCGACACGCCCAACGACCTCTGGGTGAAGTGCGAGAACTGCAAGGAGGTCGTCTACAAGAGCGATTGGACGGACAACCTCGCCGTGTGCCCGGCCTGCGGCGGCCACCACCGATTCGGCGCGCGCGAGTACATCCAGCTGCTCCTGGATCCCCAGACGTTCCGCGAGGAGGACGCCACCGTCGCTCCCGCGGACCCGTTGAAGTTCTCCGCCAAGAAGCGATACAAGGACAGCGTGGCCGCCGCCCAGAAGAGCACGGGAGAGAGATCGGCCGTCGTGTCCGGGACCGGCGAGATGGAAGGGACAGGTGTTTCGCTCGCCGTCATGGACTTCCGCTTCATGGGTGGTTCCATGGGCTCGGCGGAAGGGGAGAAGATCGCCCGCGCCCTCCGGCGAGGCCTGGACCGTCGGATTCCGGTCGTCGTCGTGTCCGCCTCCGGCGGAGCACGCATGCACGAGGGGACCCTCTCGCTCCTGCAGATGACCAAGACCGCCTCCATCATCGGACGGATGCGGCAGGAGAAGATCCCCTACGTCTCCGTGCTCACCAACCCCACGACCGGCGGGGTCACCGCGAGCTTCGCCATGCTGGGAGACGCCACCATCGCCGAGCCGGGAGCCCTGATCGGGTTCGCCGGGGAGCGGGTGATCCGCGAGACCATCCGACAGGCGCTTCCCGACGGGTTCCAGCGGGCGGAATTCCTGCTCAAGCACGGGTTCCTCGACGACGTGGTTCCCCGGAAGGAACTCAAGGCGTGGATCGCGAAGTTCCTGCGGCTTTTGACGGACGACGGCCCCTGAATCGCTACCCCACCGCGCTCGCGGCGCTCCTGGGACGAATCGGTCGCGGGGTGCGTCCCGGATTGGAAACCACCCGGGAACTTCTCGCCCGGCTGGGAGACCCACAGAAACCGCTGCGGTGCGTGCAGGTGGCCGGGACCAACGGCAAGGGCAGCACCTGCCGCTTCCTGCACCGGATCCTGCAGGTTTCGGGACTGCGGACCGGACTCTTCACCAGCCCCCACCTCGTCTGCGTCCGGGAGCGGTTCGCGGTCGGGGAGGAGGCGGTCGGGGAGGAGGAATTCGCGGACCTGTTCGAGGAGGTGCTGCCCCACGCGGAGGCGACGCGCGCCACCTACTTCGAGACCCTGACCGGGATGGCGGCGCTGTGGTATGCGCGAAACGGTGCGCAGGCCCTGGTCCTGGAAACGGGGTTGGGAGGGCGTTGGGACAGCACCACGGCCTTCCCCGCCGAGGTCTGCGCGGTGGCCCAGGTGGGTCTCGACCACATGCAGTTCCTGGGCGACACCGTGGAGAAGATCTGGGCCGAAAAGATCGCCATCATGCGCCCGGGCGGCACGCTGGTGACCCTGGAACGCCGACCCGTCCTCCTGGAGGCGCTCGATGCCTTGGCGACGGAGCGCGGCGGCCGGGTCGTGCTGCCGGACGCGGATCGGACGATGCCCGTTCCGGGCTTGCCTCCCGGTGCTTCCCAACCCGCGAATCTCCTCCTGGCCCGCGCGTGCGCCGAGATCTTCCTGGACAGGACTCTCGGCGAACACGAAGTCCGCAGGAGCCTGGAGGGCCTGCGGTGGCCCGGGCGGCTGGAGCGGATTCCGGGCGATCCCGACATGGTGCTGGACGTGGGACACAATCCCGACGCCGCCCGGGAAATCGCCATGTCCCTGTGCGCGACGCGTCCGGTCCTCCTGTACGGGACCATGGCGGACAAGGATTGGCGGGCGGTGCTGGGAATCCTGTCGCCCCTCGTGGCCGGGATCCACCTCGCGCCCCTTTCGGTGGATCGGGCCGCCGGCCCCGGCACCGTCGCGGAGGCCTTCCCGGCGGCGACCGCACACGGGACGTTCGAGCAGGCCTTCCTCCAGGCGCTGCAGGACGCCCGGCTCCTGGGGACGCACGTCCTGGCCTTCGGTTCCTTCCATCTGGTGGGCGGGGTCCTCCGCATCCTGCACCGGCAAGGCCGCTACGAGTTCTGGCCCGCCGGCATCCTCCCGGATCCGGAAATCCCCGGGATGGGGTGAGCGGGCGCTCAGCCGTCCGCGAGGACCCGTCCGAGGTCCATGATCGAGATCAGGTCCTCCCCGTTCTTCAGGATGGCCCGGAAGAAGGCCCCGGAAACCCCGCGCACGTTGGACGGCGGAGCTTCCACGTCCCGCGAAGGGGCCGAAAGGACGTCCTCGACGCCGTCCACCAGCAGCCCCACGTCCTCCTCGCCGGTGCACACCACCAGGATGCGGGACTTGCGGTCTTCGGGAACCGGGCCGATCCCCAGCCGGACTCCCAGGTCCATGACGGTCATGATCTGTCCGCGCAGGTTCACGACGCCCCGCACGTGCGCGGCGGCGTGGTGGACCGGAGTCACGTGCCGCAGGCCCGAGATCTCGCGCACCTCCGAGTTCTCCACCGCGCAGAGCAGTTCGCCGACGGTGAAGACGGTCAGCTCCAGGGAGTCTTCGTCGTTGGGCATCTTCAGCTCCTTCCGTGGACCAGGAACTTCTCGACGGATTCCAGGATCTTCTCGCGGTCGAGCTTGACGAGGTATCCGTCCACCCCCGCGTCGCGTCCTCGCCGCATGGCCTCCTCGCTGGACAGGGAGGAGACGGCCACCACCGCCAGGTTCTTCATGCCCTGGTTCGACCGGATCCGCCGGGCGAGTTCAAGTCCGTCCATGACGGGCATCTCGATGTCGGTCAGGACCAGGTCGATGCCGGAAATCGTCTCCAGCTTGGAGAAGGCGTCCTCGCCGTTCTCGGCCTCGTGCACTTCGTGGCCCGAATCCCGCAGGAACCCGCCGATCTGGCGCCGGTAGAACGGGGAATCGTCCACCACCAGGATCCGGCGGCCCTTGCCGCCCGCCGCCCCCGCGGGTTTCGCGAACCCCGGCAGGCCCGACCTCGCCGCTTCGTAGAGGTCCACCAGGAGGGTGGTGTGCGACTGGAAGATGGTCGATCCCAGGATGCCGGTCTGGCGGAACGTGGTCTCGTCGAAGTCCTCGTTGGACTCCACGATGTCCACGATCTGGGACGCCAGCAGGCCGACCTCGCGGCCGCCCACCGAATAGACGATCGCGAAGAAGGAGTCCTGGTCGGGAAGCGGGTGCACCTGGGAGACCCCGGAAAGGTCCAGCAGCGGAAGGGTTCCTCCCCGGTACTGGGTGCTTTGTCGGCCACCGATCTCCTCGATGGAGACCTTCTGCACCACCTCCAGACGCAGGACCAGGGCCAGGGGGATGGCGAACTGCTCGTGCTCGGCGACGCGGAAGAGGAGCATGGACTGGGCGTCGTGCAGTTTCTGACGCTTCCGGGCCTCCTCGTCCGGCGGACGGTCGCCGACCCCGGTGTCGCGCAGGTCCATGTGCCGGGTGATCCCCACCACGTCCAGGATCAGCGAGACGCGGCCGTCGCCGAGGATGGTGGCTCCCGCGTAGCACTGGCATCCGTGGAAGTGCCGGCCCAGCGGCTTGACCACGATCTCCTCCGATTCGTGGAGGCGGTCCACGACCAGCCCGTACTGGAAGGCTCCCGAAGAAAGCACGGCGATGTTGACGGCGCTGGCGGAGTGGTACCTGCGGTCGGCGTTGCGGCGCCTCTCCCGTTCCTCCTGGGTCTCCCTGTCCACGGGACCCCGGCGGTCCTCGACCAGGCGCCGCCTGTCGGGCTTGACCTCCCCGGTCTTGGGGTCCTCGAAGGCCTTCTCCTCCAGGCCCAGGACGTCGGAAAGCCGCAGCAGGGGCAGGAGATGTCCCCGCAGGCGCATGACCAGCGCGTCCCCGATGCGTTCGATCCGGTTGCGCACCTCGCGGGCGGGGATGCGGACCAGCTCCACCAGGTTCACCTGCGGGATGGCGTAGGTCTCGTCCTGCACCGAGACCATGAGGCTCGGGATGATGGCCAGGGTCAGCGGGAGCTTCACGCGGATGGTGGTGCCCTTCCCGCCCTTGCTCTCGACGTCGATCACGCCGCCGAGCTTGGTGAAGTTGGTCTTCACGACGTCCATGCCCACCCCGCGGCCGGAGATGTCCGTCACCTTCTTGGCGGTGGAGAATCCGGGAAGGAAGATCAGGTTGATCAACTCCTTCTCCGTCAGCTTCGAGATCTGCTGGGGGTCCATGATCTGCTGCGCCAGGGCCTTCTCGCGCACCGCGGCCGTGTCGATGCCGCGGCCGTCGTCGGAAACGGCGATCACCACCTTGCCCGCCTCGTGGAAGGCGTGGAGATGGATCACCGCCTGGCGGGGCTTGCCGTTGCGTTCGCGCACGTCCGGAAGCTCGATGCCGTGGTCCACCGAGTTGCGGATGAGATGCGTCAGCGGGTCGCCGATGGACTCGATCACGGTCTTGTCGAGTTCGACGTCCTCGCCTTCGACGTCCAGCCGGATCTCCTTGCCCACTTCCGCCGCCAGGTCCCGGACCAGCCTCTGGAACTTCCCGAAGACGATGGAAAGCGGCTGCATCCGGGTGCTCATCACCGCTTCCTGCAGCTCGGAGATGATGAGGGAAAGGCTTTGGGAACTCGCCTGGATGTCGGCGAGGCTCCGGCTGGAGACCTTCTGGACCAGTTGGTTGCGGGAAAGCACGAGTTCTCCGGCCAGGATCATCAGCCGGTCGAGGACCTTGACGTTCACGCGCAGGCTGCTGGAGGACGCGGGGGCGGAGGGAGCTCGGACGGGATCCGTCGTCGGCGCCTGGTGGGCCTCGGGCGGATCGGACGCCTTCTCGACCGGATCCGGGGACGGGGTCGACGGGGCGGAATCCTTCTTCCTGGCGGCCTTGGCGACATCCGCCTTGGGCGTTTTCCTTCCCGCCGGCCTGGCGCCTCCGGCGGCGCCGACCGCCTCCGGTTCCGCCTGGCGCCTTTCCGGGACGGCGGGGTGGGGATGGATCCTCGGCGGCTCCAGGCCGGTGAGGAGCGATGTCATCTCCATGTCCAGGACGGTGGCGTACAGGACGTGGAAGGGCAGGGAGCGAGCCGATCCCACCGGGTTTCCGCTTCCGTCCTGGGAAAGCCTGGCGTCCACGATCAGCCCGGTCTTCTCCAGGTCGTGCAGGATGTCCAGGGGGGTCTTGCCCTTCTCGTCCAGGTCCGAGACCATGTCGAAGTGCAGTACGAACAGGCTTTTCCCACCCTTGCGGGCCAGGGCCAGTTCGTCCGCCGGGAGACTGAACACGGGAACGCCCACGGAGTCCAGGATGGGCGTCGGGGTCGTGTCCCTGGCGACGGGTTCCTGCACCCCGCCCAGGAGAACGAGGCTCGGCTTGATGTCCACGGATTCGCTGCCGTTGGGATCCTCGACCATGGAGGAGAGGACGTCCGCGGAGCGCAGGAGGGCCTCGATCACCCTGCGGTTGGGCAGGATCTCCAGGTTGCGGATCCGGTTGAGCAGGTTCTCCATCGAGTGGGAGAGTTCCTTGATGCGGTTCAGCCCGAAGAAGCCCGCCGCCCCCTTGATGGAGTGGATGCCGCGGAAGACGGTGTTCACGCGCTCCACGTCGGCGGGGCCGGTCTCGGTCTCGATCCCCAGGAGGTCGGTCTCGATGTCGCGCAGGTGGTCGTGCGCTTCCTCGAGGAACATCTGCAGCGTTTCGTCGTTCTCCATGATTCCTCCTCAGACCAGCTCGAAGTGCCGGTCCAGGCCCATCAGTTTCAGGAGACGGAGCAGGTCCTCGTTCGCTCCCCGGATCCGCAGGCGCATCCCCTCCGGGACGAGCCGGTTGTGGCAGGCGATGAGCGCGCCGATGGCGGAGGAGGAGAGCGACTGGCAGGAGGCCATTTCGACATCCACCGTTCCGCCCGTCCTCGCCGCGTCCAATGCCTTCAGCAGGTCGGCGATCTCCTCGACACCGACATTCCCCTCCAGGACCACCTTGGTCCCGTCTCCCGCGGCCGATGTTCGGATCATCGCTTCCTCCTGGAATCCAACAGTTTCCCTTACATCAGGCCTCGAATGCAAGCACCAGGACGTCGTCCTCCCGGGAAGTTCCCGCGAGCCTGTCCGCCAGCCGCGCCGGCAGCTCCGCCAGGGCGCACGCGCCGATCTCGGCGAGGGCGGTCTCCAGGTCCGCTTCGGGGCCACCGGGCCCGCGACCCCGGCCCTCCACGAGCCCGTCGGTGTAGAGCACCACCCGATCGCCGGTGCGGAGCGCCCGCTCGACCATCCCGAACCTCGCGTCGGGGAAGGCCCCCAGGACATCCCCCTCGCAGGCCAGGGGGACCACCCTGCCGGTGTCCGCCTCCAGCACCAGGGGCGCGGGGTGGCCCGCCGACACCGCGCGGACCGTGCGCGTGTTGCGGTTGAGGCGCACGAAGCTCGCGGTCAGGAACCGTCCCGGCTGCAACCAGCCGTGGAGGGCACCGTTCACCAGGCGCATGGTCTCCTCGGGAGAATAGACCGGTCCCGCGAACTGGTGGAGGAGCGCCTTGGCCGCCGTGGCAACCAGGCTCGTGCCCACGTCGTGTCCCGAGACGTCCGCCACCAGATATCCATGGATCCCCGCGCCCAGCGGCAGCACGTCGTAGAGGTCGCCTCCGGCTTCCTGGGCCGGGCTGTAGTGGACGGCGAACTTCGCGTCGGGAAGGTCCTCGGGCCGGATCATCATCTCCCTCTGGGCCTGCCCCAGGGATCGGAGCCTCTTGCCCCGTTCCTCGGCGAGCTCCCGGTTGGCGATCCGCAGTTGCAGATGGATGCGCACCCGAGCCCGGATCTCCTCCAGGTGGAAGGGCTTCACCACGTAGTCCACGGCGCCCAGGGCGAAGCCGCGCAGCTTGGATTCGAGGTCCTCCATGCCGGTGAGGAAGATCACGGGGATTCCACGGCATCCTTCCAGTTCGTGGAGGCGTCGCAAGGTCTCGAATCCGTCCATCCCCGGCATCATGATGTCCATCAGGACCAGATCGGGGATGTTCATGGCCGCGGCCTCGAGCGCGGAGGGACCGTCCGCGGCCGAATCCACGAGATGGCCTTCCTGGCGCAGGACCATGGAGAGGAGGCGGAGGTTGGTCCGTTCGTCGTCCACCACCAGCACGCGGGATTGGTGGAAGACCGTCATCGCGCCGAAAGCGCCTCTCTGGCGGACTCCGTTTCGTCGGACAAGGTCCGCATGGCCGTTCCCAGCGCGTCCCAGTCGGCATCGGGAGCCGCGTGCTCCATGTCGCGGGCCACGGCGGCCACCCGGACGGCCCCGACGTTGGCGGAGGCGCCCTTGATGGCGTGCGCGGCGCGGCGCAATCCGTCCGGGGACTGGGCTTCGAGCGCGGTCCTCACGGCGGCGATCAGGTTCTGGATGTCCTCCATCCAGATGTCCCGGATCTCGTTCCACAGCTCGGTGTCGCCGTCGAGCCGGACCAGCGACGCCTCCTTGTCCAAAACGGGCAGATCCAACTCATCCTCCTCCGGAAAGCATTTCCTCGGCAAGATCCACGCTTGTCTTCGCGCGCGCCACCAGTTCCTCGACCTTGCCAAGATCCAATCCCAGGGCGTCCCAGGCGGATTCCCGGAAGGCGTTCCTTCCCGACTCGCATGGATTCCAGTCCACCCCGAATCCGGAACAGATCCCGTTGGCCACGTGCACCAGATGGATGGTGCTTCGCTCCACGCCTTCTGGCAAGTCCGGGGAGAAGGCGAGGTCGTGGTGCCGCGCCGCCACCTCGGGCATGGGACTGGGAAGCCGCCACCTCTCCCGCAGGAACACGCACCCGACTTCGGCGTGGTCCGTCCCGAACCGGCCGCGCTCCAGCTCCACGAAGTCGTATTCCGTCCAGGTGTCCGACCTGGCCGCCGCCGCCGCTTCGCGCATGAGTTCCGAGTACTGCTCGGGCGCCACCGTGGAGAGGGCCAGGGCCCCGATGTCGTGCACCAGCCCGCTCAGCCACGCCTCCTCGCGCAGGGTCTGTTCCAGCCCCAGGAATCCGGCGATCTCCGACGAGAGCGCCGCCACCGCCAGGGAATGGCGCCACAGGAGGCGCGAGGGGAAGCCGCCGTCGCGGCGGAAGGAGCGGGGAAGGGTGAGGGCGTAGACCAGTCCGCGCAGGGCGCGCAGCCCCATCCGGTGGATGGCGGCGGCGAGCCCGGACACGTGGCTGGAACCGCGCGAGTAGTAGGCGGAATTGGCCATGCGCACGATCTGTCCGGCGAGCACGGCGTCCGACGAGGCGATGTCGGCCACGGTGCGGAGATCCACGTCGGGCACCCGCAGGAGCCGGTCCAGGCGGGTCAGCACCTCGGGAAGCGCGGGAAGCCCCACGTCCTCCCGCAGGAGCAGGCGGAAGACCTCTTCCCGTTCCATCACAGGTCCCCGTCCAGGCCGAGGGCGTCCACGACCTTCGTCAGGAGCTGTTCGGAGGTGAACGGCTTGGTCAGGTACTGCTTGGCGCCTTCCTGGATGGCCTTGATCATCCGTTCCCGCTGCGCGATGGAGCTCACCACGATCACCGGTATGTCCTTCCAGCGCGGGTCCTTCTTCACGGCCTCCAGGAAGCCGATGCCGTCCAGGCGCGGCATCTCCATGTCCAGGAGGATCAGGTCCACCGGGCCGATCTGCTCGAGCTTCTCCAGGCCGTCCTGTCCGTCGGAGGCCTCGAAGAATTCCGCCCCGATCACGTCGAGCATCTTGTGGACCGCGTGCCGGATGGAGTTGGAATCGTCGATCGAGAGGATTCGCATGGTCACCTCCTCGCCTTGCGCACGAATGCCGTGCAGTTCTTGTGGATCTGGATGTCGTACTCGTCGGAGAGTCCCCGCAAAGTCTCGGTCGCGCCCAGCAGCAGGGGGTTCCCGGGCTTCAGGACGCCGGCGATGCGCTGGAACAGGTCCCTCTTGAAGTCCTCCTGGAAGTAGATCGCCACGTACCGGCAGAGCACGAGATCGAACTGGCCCAGGGGCCCCAGGGGGTCCATCAGGTTGAAGCGACGGAATTTGGCGCGCGCCTTGATCTCGTCGGAGAGCACCCAGACCGAACCGTCCTCGCGGAAGTAGCGGGTCCGGCGTTCGTCGGAGAGGCCGCGCCGGATGGCGAGCGAATCGTACCGGCCCGCGATGGCCAGGAACAGCGCGGCCGAGCTGATGTCCGTGCCAACGATCTCCACGTTGCGCAGGACGCCGGGAGTTCCCTGCGCGCGCGCGGTCTCGTCCAGGAGCATGGCCAGGGAATAGGCCTCCTGTCCCGTGCTGGAGGCCGCCGACCAGATGCGCACGGGACCCTGGGCGGCCTTGCGGACGATCTCCGGCGCGGCCACCTCGCGCAGGTAGTTCCAGAGGTTGTCGTCGCGGAAGAAATAGGTCTCGTTGGTGGTCATCGCGTCCACGATGCGGTTGCGCAGCTTCCCCGAAGTGTCCGCCAGGGCCTTCTGGTGGAACTCCTGGAAGCTCCGGCAGCCCTGGTCCACGGCGATGTCCGTGAGGCGGGTCTCGATGAGGTACTCCTTGCCCGGTTCCAGGTGGATCCCGCAGTTCTTCTCGACGAAGCCCTTGAGGAGGTCGAATTCCGTTCCGGCGAGCTTCATGGACGGGCCCCCTTTCCGGCCGCGATGTCCACCAGGCGGCGCGCGATGGATTCCAGGGGAAGGGTTTCGTCGGCGTTGCCTGCGGCGTGCACGGCGCCGGGCATGCCCCACACCACTGAAGTGGCCTCGTCCTGCACGATGGACCACGAGCCCTTGGCGCGCAGGAGGGCGACCCCGTCCGCGCCGTCGGATCCCATGCCCGTGAGCACCACGGAGACCACGGGCCCGGGACAGATTTCGGATACGGACCGGAAGAGCACGTCCACGGAAGGCCTGCAGGAATGGAGTGGAGGATCGGAGCGCAGGGAAAGCCGCAGCCGGCCGTCCGCGCCGCGCACGACCACCATGTGGGAACCGCCCGGGGCGATGTGGAGCGTGCCGGGTTCCAGGAAGGCGCCTTCGGATCCTTCCAGCACCTTGAGCGCGGAGTCCCGGTCCAGGCGTTCGGCCAGCGATGCCGTGAACAGCGGCGGCATGTGCTGCACGCAGACGATGGGCAGCGGGAAGTTCGCCGGGAGGGCGGGAACCAGCACGTGCAGGGCGTTGGGGCCTCCCGTGCTCACGCCGATGGCCACGAGCTCCGGGTGGTTCGGAAGTCTCCTGCCGGATCCCGCCGCGGGCTTGGTCGGCCCTGGTCCCGGGCGTGGGATGGACCGGACGGTCGGCTCGGGAGGCGCTTGGACGATCCCCGTCGCGGGCGGGAGAGTGCGAGGCGGCGGGAGGATGTTGGTGGGGTTCGGTGGGCCGGGATCGGGTCTGGTCCTGCGGGGTGCCTGGGAAGCGGAGGTCTGCGCCGCCTCCTGCCGAGCCAAGCGGCGACGGTGGCGGGCGGAGGCGAGTTCCAGCAGGGGGAAGAGTCCCGCGGACAAGGCGGTGAAGCTCTCGGCGGGATTGTCGCCCTGGGGCTTGGGGACGAAGTCCAGGGCGCCCAGGGACAGCGCCTGCATGGTGAGACCGGTCTGGCTCGGGTCCAGGCTCGACAGCATGATCACGTCCACGTCGGCGTAGGTCTTGCGGATCCGCCGAAGGGTTTCGATCCCGTCCAACACCGGCATGGAGACGTCCAGGAGCACCAGTTGCGGGCGCTTCTCCTGGATGGCGGAGAGCGCGGCCATGCCGTCGCCCGCGGTGCCCACCAGGTTGGCCTTGGGCCAGCCGCGCAGCACGCGCGAGAGGATCATGCGGTATGTGGGCGAATCGTCCACGACCAGGATGTCGAGTGGCGCCTCCAGCGAGGTTTCCGGCATAGGGCCCGATCCTACCATGCCGCTTCCCTTCGCGCCAGAGAGGTGGTATCTTCCTTCCTGTAACCTGTCCGCTTCCGGGATCTTGTGCTTTGACCTGATACCCTTTTCGTCCGGCCTGGACCCGGTCGGCTAGAGGATGCCTGCCTCGAGCGGGAACCTCGAATCGATCGGCACGGCCAATCTTTCGATGGAGAGGATCAAAGAAATAGCCCGGTGTAAGTCGGCAGGTTTTCTTTTTCTGCGCCTGTGGCGCGGCCCCCGTTGGCTTCGATTCATCAGCCCGTTCCCTGAGTGTTTCGCCGATGCCTTCGATACAGCCCTACGGGCCACTCAGGCAACGGCGGAATGTATCGAAGGGCGGGCCGACACTCCGACAACGGCAAGATTTACCGGACTCCCCGGTGCTACATGAGCCCGTTTAGATTGCACGGGATGTTCCTCTCGACGCCGTTCCAGCTTCAGCCTACCCTGGTGGGGGAGACCCTGACCCTTCGTCCTTTGGCTTTGGAGGATCTCGAGCCTCTCTACGAGGTGGCCCGCGATCCGCTGCTTTGGGAGCAGCACCCGCAGCCCGAGCGCGCCGAGCGCGCCGGGTTCGAGACGTTCTTCCAGTCGTCCTTGGCCTCGGGCGGGGCCTTGGTCGCGGTGGAAAACGACGGGGGACGGGTGGTCGGGTCCTCGCGCTTCTACGAATGGAATCCGGACGTCCCTGACATCGCCATCGGGTACTCCTTCGTGTCCCGCGACCTTTGGGGCGCCGGCGCCAACACCCAGATGAAGGCGCTCATGCTCGCGCACGCGTTCCAATGGGTGCCCACGGTGTGGTTCCACGTGGCCAAGACCAACCTGCGCTCGCGTCGCGCCATGGAGAAGATCGGCGGCGTCTTCAGCCACGAGGCGATGAAGGAATTCCAGGGGAAGTCCATCCCGTACGTGTTCTATCGGATCGAGGCGGCGCGGTAGGCTGCGCCTGGGGTGGCGGCGCTGCCGCGATGCACAGGGGCCTGCCGCGGCCCCTGTGAACCCGGCGGCCAGAGGGTCCGTGTGCGCGAACCCTCTGGACTCCTGCGCACCAGGGGTCTCAGGCTCTCCGGGCCTCCCTTCCGGGTTCACCCATCGGCCCACAAGGGCCGCTGGCCAGCAGGACGCCCTCCGAATCGCTTCGACCCCTGGACCCCTGCCGCTTCGGGCGGCTCACGCCGCGGCTAGCGGGGTGTGGTGCCGTCTGGTCGGGGTGATGGATCACCAAGTCGTTCCAGGCGAAGATGTTGCGGGGCATCGCGGGGGAAAATCGTCGAAACGAGAACCAACGATCCTGTGTTTTCAATCGGCGGATCGCTTCGAGCGCTTCTGGCAAGAGCGTCGCATCCAGTCGATCCAAGCGGATCTTGCCTTTGGCGGCATCCTCTCCGTAGAAGAGGTCGAACAGATCTTCCGCCTGCTCACCCTGGATTGGGGCCGTGTCCCGGATCGCGATGGCCACGGGGGCAAGCTAACACCCGCGACCTCGGGAGTCGATACTTGGAGGCGGAACCTCGGTCACCTTGGCGAGGCGAGTTCTCGGACTTCCACGCTCGTGCCTTGGCCTTCGAGGATGGGGCAGGCTTGGGCGATGCGGAGGGCTTCGGAGTCGTTGGGGGCGCGGATCAGGAGGTAGCCCGCGACCGATTCGTTCTGGGCAGCGTAGGGCAAGTCGGAGCGCGCACCTCCCTGCCGAAGGACCCAGCCGCTCGGAGAGAAGTGGTTGCCGCCTTCCAGGCGTCCTTCGGCATCGATGGAGTCGGTCCAGCGCATCCAGCTCTCCATGTATCTCCGCATCTCTTCCGGGCTGGGCTGGGCCGAGGCGGTGAGGATGTCCATGCGGAAGATCAAGGCGTAGTGGTTCATGGCGGAGGGAAGGTAGATCGGGAGGTGAAGGTGTTTGGATTCATCGGCGCGGGATGGTAGTTTTGGGTCCATGACCAGCGCGACCACCACTAGGAAGTATGCGGGCATGTCCGAGACCGTGCGCGAGAACCTCGATGTGCTCGAACGGTTGAAGGAACGCGCAAAAACGGACAAGGACGCCGTCAAACGCGTCCTGATCGACGCGAAGATCCTGACCCGGGGCGGAAACTTGGCTGCCCCGTATTCCGGACATTCCCGTCGGAAATGATCGTTCCCGCCCATTAGGTCGCCATCGGTTACCACGGGTGTGAGCGGAAAGTAGGAGAGGCACTGTTGGCAGGGTCGACATCGATCCGGCCCAGCGAAAATTCCCACGATTGGCTTGGTCATGGTGCCTACTTCTGGGAAAGCGATCTGGAACGCGCCAGGAGGTGGGCCAGGGAGCATGCGGACGATCCGTTCGTCGTGGGGGCGGTGATCGGACTCGGCAGATGCCTGGACCTGACTTCCGGCGACTCCTCGTGCATCCTGAAGCCCTACTACGAACTGCTTGCGCAGACGAACGCATCGCAAGGAACCCCCATGCCCCGCAACAGCGTGAAAGGCGACGGGGGCGAATGGATCAAGCGGGATCTCGACTGCGCGGTCATCGAATTCCTGCATCAGGCCAGAGCGGCCGACGGCCTACGAGACTGTTCGAGGCGTCTTCTTCGAAGGTGGTGAACTCTACCCCGGGGCGGGCTTCCGCGAGCGCACCCACATCCAAATTTGTGTCCGGGACCTGTCCGGGATCCTGGGGTACTTCCGACCTCCGACCTGACGGCTTCCGCCCGCGGCGGATAGAATCCGAAGGTCAAGACGAATTTTGGAGCAGGCGGCCCAGGCGGCGTTCCAGCTTGTCCGGCTTGCGCAGTTCGCATTCCCAGACGACGAGGGCGCGCAAGCCCAGCTTGCCCAGGTCGCGGCGGTTGCGGGCGTCGCGCTCGACGTTGGCCTCGAACTTGTCGCGCCAGAACTTGCGGCGGGTCTTCGGGGTGGTCGCGCCCTTGCAGCCGGGGTGACGGTGCCAGAAACAGCCGTGGACGAAGACGACGGTGGCGTGCCTGGGCAGCACGATGTCCGGGGTGCCGGGAAGGTCGCGGCGGTGGAGGCGGAAGCGGTAGCCCATGCGGTGCAGGAGGGAGCGGACAATGATCTCGGGCTTGGTGCCCGCGCCGCGGATGCGGGACATGAGGGTGGAGCGGGCGGTGAGGGGGAGGGGGTCGGTCATGTCTCCGATCGACCAGACTGTCAATGGGTACACCTAGCCCATATGGTATAATCGGGCTCGACTATGGCGAAATTCCTGAACACGAGCGGAACCACTTTCTTCCTAGAGGAATTGATCAAGGGAACACGACAAAGGCTGACCCTAATCAGCCCGTTCCTTCGAATCAATACTCGAATCAGGAAGCTGATCGAAGATGCTAACCAGACAGGAATCGAAGTCGACGTGATCTACGGGAAGAATGAACTGCATCCCGAGGAAGAAAATTGGCTGTCTTCCCTGGAGAATCTCGCCGTGTAC
>DATNIW010000146.1:0-4698 GCA_035604215.1 Fibrobacteria bacterium | reverse complement strand
TTTCTGGAGGTGCTTCATCTTGCCGCCCATCTTGCCGAACTGGGTCATCATCTGCTTCATCTGCTCGTACTGCTTCAGCACCTGGTTGACCTGCTGGAGGTCGGTACCGGACCCCTTGGCGATGCGCAGGCGGCGGCGGCCGTCGATGATCTTGGGGCTTTTGCGCTCCTGGCGGGTCATGGAAGAAAGCACAGCCTCGGTCCTCCCGATCACCTTCTCGTCGATCTCCCCTGCCTTCTCCTTGAGCTTCCCCGCCCCCGGAATCATGCCGATGATGTCCATCACGCTCCCCAGCTTCTTCACCTGGCGGATCTGCGAGAGCATGTCTTCCAGGTCGAACTGGTTCCTGGACATCTTCTTGCCCAGGCGTTCGACCTCGCCCTGGTCCAGCCGCTCCTGGGCGCGCTCCACCAGCCCGACCACGTCCCCCATGCCCAGGATCCGTCCTGCCATCCGAGCCGGATCGAAGACCTCGAAGGCGCCCACGGCCTCGCCGGTGCCCACGTAGAGGAGGCGGGCCTTGGTGGCGTCGCGCAGGGACAGCGCCGCACCGCCGCGGGCATCGCCGTCGGTCTTGGTGAGGATCACGCCCGAAATGGACAGCTTGTCGTGGAAGGACTTCGCCACCCGGACCGCTTCCTGACCGGTCATGGCGTCCGCCACAAAGACGATCTCCTGCGGCTGCAGCTCCTTCTTGAGCCGGCTCAGTTCGTCCATGAGCGTTTCGTCGATCTGGAGTCGTCCCGCCGTGTCGAACACCACCAGGTCGCAGGCCTGATCCCGCGCCGCTTGCCGGCCGCGCCGGGCGATGGCCAGGACGTCCGTCACCCCGGGCTCCGCGTGGACCGGAACGCCGATCTTCTTCCCCAGCACCTGGAGCTGTTCCACCGCCGCCGGTCGGTAAACGTCGCAGGCCACCAGCATGGGCCGCCGTCCCCGCTTTTCCTTGAGGTGCAGGGCGAGCTTGGCGGCGGATGTGGTCTTGCCCGAACCCTGCAACCCCACCATCAGCACCAGCGTTGGGCTTCCCGGAAAGGCGGGTTCGACGGCTTCTCCGCCCAACGTCTCCACCAGGCAATCGTGGAGCACCTTGACCATCTGTTCGCCGGGCGTCACGGAGAGGGTGACCTGGACGCCCAGGGCGCGCTCCTTCACCCGCGCCACGAAGCCCTTGGCGACGTCCAGTTCCACGTCCGCTTCCAGCAGGGCGCGTCGCACGTCCCGGAGGGAATCGGCGATGTTCTCTTCGGTCAGCCGCGCTTCCCCGCGCAGCTTCTTCATGGCCTCTTCCAGGCGCCTGCCGAGTTGTTCGAACATGAGGGGGTGAAATCTAACCGGTCGCGTCCATCGGTGTGACCTCCATCACACCTCCGCGCCCCTCGTCCCCAACGACCTGCGCCCCGGTCCGGAAAGAGCTATGATCCAAATCCAGATGCCGATGCCCAAGCGGGAAGCGACCGCCCCATCGCCGACCATCCAGGATCGACCTGGAGAGGTTGGATCCACTCCCGCCATCGGTGCAACCGGGGATCGGGACCGGATTCGGACGCTCGCGATGCACGTGGAGCAGGTCTTCCTCGCCAAGCTTCCGCCCCACCTGCTCTACCATGGGGCCCACCACACCCTTCTCGACGTGTTTCCCGCCGCCGACCGGCTGTGCCAAGGCGAGGCCGTCGCCCCGGACGATCGCGACCTGGTCCTGGCCGCGGCCCTGTTCCACGACCTCGGATTCCTGGAAACCTACGACGGGAACGAACCCGTCGGCGCCCGCCTCGCCGGGGAGACCCTTCCGGGTTTCGGGTTCTCCCCCCGCGAAGCATCCCGCGTGCAGACCTTGATCCTGACCACCGCGATGAAGGAGGTGGACGGGGTCTGGAGGCAGGTTCCCGGAAGCGATCCCCTCGCGGGCATCCTCTGCGACGCCGACCTCGACAACCTGGGTCGCGACGACTTCTTCGCGGTATCGGAATCCTTGAGGCAGGAATTGTCGAACCAGGGGCGCGATTTCACGGAGTTGCAGTGGCTGGCGCGGCAGATCCTGTTCGTGTCCCAGCAGGAATGGTTCACGCCGACCCAACGCCGCGAGAGGCAGGCGGGCAAGGAGGCGAACCTCGCCGAGCTCCGACGCCAACTGGCCGGACTGCGCTGACTCGACCGGCACCGAGACGGGAAAGCAGCCGCTCGGGGTAGCTCGGGGAATCCGGATCCCGGCGGGAAGCCCAGGCTTCGCGCGCCGCCGCGGTGGAGGCCTGGAACAGCCCGGGGAGCATCGGCAGGGCGATGGAGACGGCCCGCGCCCAGGGGCTCCTGGACAGGAACGAATTCCAGGGCAGGACGCGAAACAGATTCCGTCCGGCCAGCAGAAACACGCCCAGGCGTCCGGCGTGGACCAGGAAGGAATCCACTCCTTCCCGGGTGACGCCGCCGAACCCCGTCAGGTGTCCGGGCGTGTCCAGGAGGTGGAACCAGGCCAGGAAGAAGAAGTACGGCCATGCCTGCAGGAGCAGTTTCAGGTCCGCGCTGCGTTTTCCGAACAGCGCGAACACGCCGCAACCGGCCAGGAGGGAAAGCACGGGTCCCGGCTTGTCCAGGAACACCGGTGAGAGGCAGACCGCGGCCCACAGCATCGCTTCCAGGCGCCAGGCGGTGGGCACGATTGCCACATGCGCCGCCATCGGGCAGGACGCCGTCAACTCCTCCCAGGCTTCGGGAGGAAACCACCTGGAGGCCATCCACGCCACGACCGCTCCCGAGACGACGGACCACGCGAGGATGGGTCCCATCTGGAACAGGTAGCCGCCATGACCCACCAGCAGCCAGGTGACCAGGAACAGTTGGAGCATGTTGAAGGCGGTGGCCTGCAGGATGCCGGCTCCCATCCAACCGATCCAACCTCGCGCAAGAGCCACTCGGATGGACCCCCCCAGGAGCAGGATCGCCGCGGCACCGGAGGCCGAGGAGATCAGGAACGTGGTGGGCGGCTGGCCTCCGAAGGCCACGGCGAGGATGTTCCGGGACAGGAACAGTCCCACCGCCGGCAGGGTCCCGAACGCCGAAAGGAAGGGCAGGATCACCGCCCAGGACAGACCCAGGCGCAGCCAGGGGAAGAGCGGCACCCGCGGCACCAGGGATTCCGCGATCTGGAGTCCCGATGCCAGGAGAAGCGCCCCGGCGCGGATCCTGTCCCGCGCCTCAGGGGACGGCGTCGACACCGTTCTCCCTTCCATCCGTTCCCTCCACCACCACCACCAGGTGGGATGGAACGCAGGCGAGTTCCGCACCGGTGCGATGGATGCTCCCCGCCCTCATGCACAGATGGTGCGGGCACGGAGCCCACAGGATCCTGGCCGAGCCTTGCCCGTGTTCCACCACCACCGGGCCCAAGGCGCCTTCCACGGTATCCACCGCACGCGGGCCTTCCAGGTTCCACCAGGCCATTCGTTTTCCGTCCACGTACACCGCGGCCTTGGAGCCGTCCGAACCCGGCGAGGAAAACCACGACCACCCGGCCGCCGCCAGGACCGCCATCAGCACCAGGACGTCGGCGGGGGCGGCGAGGCGGGGAAGGTTCCTCACCAGTCGGCCGGGCAAGTCGGGAGACCCGCCTGGAGGCGGTCGCCCCATCCATCGCTCTGGCGCGAGCACATTCCTTCGGGGGTTTCGCGGATCCAGTAGGCCTGGAGTCCGAGGGAATCGGCCAAGTGCCGGGAGCGCGCGGGACCCATCACGAACAGCGGCTTGGTGAAGGCGTCGCAATCCAGGCTGGTGGGACAGAGGACCGTGACGGAGATGGTTCCGCCCAAGGCGGGATGACCCGTGGGCGGATCGAAGATGTGGTGGTAGCGGATGCCGTCCTGGATGAAGTATCGCTCGTAGTCGCCCGAGGTGGAGACCGCGCAGGTGGAGTCGCAGCGGATGATCCCCACGATCGTGTCGTTGCGCCGCGGGTTCTTGATCCCGATGTGCCAGGGTCCGCTCGCCTTGCGACCGGCGGCGATGATCTCTCCCCCTCCCTGGATCAGGTGCCGAGGCCACCCCGTGGAATCCAGCACCCTCGAAAGGCGATCCACCGAATACCCTTTGGCGATGCCCCCCAGGTCGATGGGAAGACTGTCGGTGAGCAGCACGACGCGGTCGTCCGGCAGCACCTTGAACGGAACCGGAAGCGTATCGTCGGGCTTGGGCAGGAAGCCGAACCGCCGTTTCAGGAAGAGGTCGATGGAATCCTGCGGGGGCACGTGGCCTCTCTCGGTCCCGACCCCCCACAACTGCTTGAGATCGTGCATCCCCGGATCGAAGGCGTTGTTCGAAACGCGCATGGAGACCAGCACCTTGCGCAGCACCAGGGCGATCTCGGGCCCAACCACCACGGTGTCTCCTTTGCGACCGCGCAGGACGTGCAGGGGCGAGCTCGCGTCGTAGTCGGTGAAGAGGTGGTCCAGACGGTGACTTTCCGCGACCTCCACGTCCAGGGCCTTGGATGCCGACAGGCCCTCTCCCGGACCGTGGACGGTGGCGTCGAAGTTGCAATCCATGGCTGTCCAGTACCGGGTCACCGGCTTGGATTTGCAGGACCACAGGCACAGGGGGATGAGCAGGGAGGCGAAGCGGAAGACTGGACGCATCGCAGGAATCTAGAACGTCCCTCCCCCGGAAGACCCCGTATCCGGAGCGATGGGCGTTCGCAACCGTTCGCGG
>DATNIW010000145.1:0-4656 GCA_035604215.1 Fibrobacteria bacterium | reverse complement strand
AGGGAATCGGGGCGGTTGGGATTTCCGGGAACGGTGAGCGAGTCCTCCAGGGTGAATTGGCCTTGGGCGGAATCGCGGGCGGTTTCCTGGACCGGGAGCGAGTCGGAAGCATTGGCGAACCAGGCGCGATAGATGAAGTACAAGGGGATCGGCGTGGAGAAGTCCACGCTGTCCTCGTTGCAGTCCTCCTGGAACACCAGGCGATTGTAGACATCGAAGGACGAGGAGTCGCTCCATCGGCATCCGCTGAACTGGTTCGAGGTGGTCATCACCAGGACTTTCCGGGTGTCGTCCCACGAACTCCACGTGGTGTCCATGAGAGTCAAGACTCCGGCGTGGCGGAACTCGCGGGCGATCCTCGTGGGGGTTCCATCGAACACACCGGGGAAGTCGGTGTAGATGGAAGGGATGGACACGGTCCAGTCGAACTCGAGGACCGTGGAATCCGTCCCGGAGTTCGAGGGTTCGACCTCGTCCAATCGGGTGATGTGCCCGGCGCCGTCCCGACCGCGCACGAAGAAGTCCTCCCGCGAGATCGTGCCTGGTTCGCCGAAGCCCCATTCGCGGACGGAGACGGAATCCCGGACCGAGTAGTTCGGCAAAAGATCGTCGCCAGGGTAGGCGGCCCAAGAGGAGACGGCTGCCAGCAGGGAGAGGATCGGAAGGGCCTTGCGCATGGTTTCCACCCGGGAGATCGGATCGGCGTCGGTTTCGGACTTCGGGAAAGCGTACCAATTTGGGGCGGAGGCTCGATCACTCCAAGTTTCCGAGACCTGGCACGTCTCCGGCGATCCTCGCCATCACATCCCGCCAGAGGTGCTCCGCCGGTTCTCCGGCGTCGTGGAACACCTTGTCCATTTCTCGCCGCTGCAGACCCGACAAGCTCGCTTCCAGCTGGGCTCCTTCGTGGGTCAGGCGCAATTCCCGAACCCGTCGGTCACCCGCCGCCGAACGGGAATCCACCAGGCGCATCTCCTGCAATTGCCGCAGCGGGGCGTTGAGAGCCTGCTTGCTGACGGCGAGGATGGCAAGCAGACCGTTCACGGAAATCCCCGGGTGGCGTCCCACGAAGTAGAGGATGCGGTGGTGCACGCGCTGGAGCCCCCGACCCTCCAGGATGCGATCGGGGCCTGCGGTGAAGGAGCGGTAGGCGAAGTGCATCAGTTCGAGCGCCGCGTTCAGCTCGGATTCGCGCAATGGGTCAATGCTATTGACTTTGTTGGCCATGCCTCGTATTATAGGTCAACACACTTGACTTTTACAGGGAGGTGGGCGATGCCATCGGTTCTGTCGGAGCGGATTTCGCGGCTCCAGTCGTCTCCGGTGCGGGAGATCCTGCGCGCGGCAGGCGGCGGTGATCTCCTGAGCCTCGCGGGCGGACTCCCGGCGGAGGAGACATTCCCGGACTTCCCCGGGCTTCCCGACGGGTGGACCCAGTATGGAACCACGGAGGGGGAGCTTCCCTTGCGCGAGGAGATCTCCGTGCTCCTCTCCGGGAGGGGACTGGAATGCCCTCCCGAGCGGATCCTGGTGCTGAACGGTTCGCAGCAGGGACTGGACCTGGCCGCCAAGCTTTTCGTGGATCGGGGAACCTCCGTCCTCTGCGAATCGCCCACCTATCTCGCGGCCTTGCAGGTGTTCCGGCTGTTCGGGGCGGAACTCCACGGAGTTCCCATCGGGCCCGATGGACCGGACCCGGACGCGATTGCGATCGCCGTCCGGAACTCCTCCCCCCGACTGGCCTATCTGGTGCCCACCTACCAGAATCCGACCGGCGCGGTCTGGTCGGAGGCGGCGCGCGAGGCCATGGCGAGGTGCGCCGACGATAAAGGTGTCGCGGTTCTGGAAGACGACCCCTACGCCGAGATCGGATTCGGCCCGACACCCCCACCGCCCATCTGTTCCCGGATCCGGCGCTCGTCGTGGATGTACCTGGGTTCCTTCTCGAAGTCGTTCGTCCCGGGGTTGCGCCTGGGATTCCTGGCCGCGAGCCCCGACCTGGTCCCGCATCTCGAACGGCTCAAGCAGGCGGCGGACCTGCACTCGAACCGCTTGTCCCAGGCGCTGGTGCTCCGGGATCTGCGCGATCCCGCGCGCCCAACGCGGATGGGCGGACTGCGTTCCGAATACCGTTCGCGGCGCGACGCCTTCGATGCCTCCCTGCGCAGACATTTTCCGTCTTCCACTTGGCGCCGACCCGACGGAGGCCTCTTCTTCTGGGCGAGGCTCTCCCGACACCTGGATCTCCGCGACGTCTTCCGGCCCGCGCTGGATGCGGGGGTGGCCTTCCTCCCCGGGGAACACTGCCATCCCGGGGAAGCGGAGCCGGGCTGGGCGCGCCTGAATTTCAGCCACTGTTCTGCAGAGAAGGCGGACAAGGCGCTGGAGATCCTCGCCGGCGTGGTGGGAAGGGCGGAGTCCCAGCCTTGAGTGCCGCAGGGCTTAGTGCATGGGCTCCAACGGGAGCGTCGTGGTGGAGGGCCCCGACCGCACCTGCACGAAGAGCATGGAGCCGTCGGCGGGAAGATTCAGGGCGTGTCGTCCCGCCGGGAACGCGGTTGCCGACAGGACCTGACGACCGGAAAGATCGATGGCGCGAACGGTGGCGGGTGCGGACAGATCCAGGACTACCGTTCCACCCAGGCGCCGCAGGGAAGCCCGGGCGGGAAGGACCTTCGGCTGCGCCTGGATGGCGGTGGTTTGGAGAAGCTCGGCCAAGGACACCCAGATTCCCGTCGTGGTGATCTCCACCATCCCGTCGCGATAGGGCCACGCCCCCGGCCGAGACAGGTTGCAGAAGCCGGGAAGCGCGAAGGCCGCCGCCAAGGAGTCCGATGTCGGACTGTTGGTGGCCACCAACCAGAGCGAATCCTGGTACAGGGCGGAATCCACCAGTGGCCCGGAACACAGGTTGTTGCGGATGTTTCCGGAGAGGTGCAATCGGGTTCCGATCTTCAGGATGGTGTCCTGGTCGAAGCTCGGGACGCGGAGGGTGGTGTCGCCCAAGGACGGGTCCGTTTCCTGCTGGTAGAAGTATTGGACGGGTCCCGTGGGCACGGCGACGGTGGGGAGGATCACCAGATCCGGACAGACGTTGCCCGTCAGGCAGGGCAGTGCGATGCTGCCGCGGATCAGGGAGTCCATCTTGAATCTCCGGGAATCCACGTCGATCCAGTTCCATGCGTTCCCCGGAAGCGGCACCGCGACCTGGGGATCGTTCTCCAGTCCCGAGGTGTAGCTCCAAGGCGAGGTCTGAACCGTGGTCAGGAGGGGATAGGAACCGAACACCGCGAGGAAGGAGGAGGACTGGATCCGGGTCTGGACCGTCTTGAAGGCCGAGGCCGAATCCAGGAACACGCAGGCGTACAGGGGACAGGCGATCGTACGTGGGTCGTTCTGCACGGTTCCGACCTGCGACACGACCATGCCGGTGGCCATGTCCACCACGGCGGCGATGGAAATGGATCCATTCGCCCCGCCGACGGAAAGGGGGAAGGGCTCCAGGACATTCGCCCGCGGAATGGAGGTGCAGACGCCGTTCGAGTCCGTGGAGACGGCGTTGTGTCTCCAGACTCGGGCGGTGTCGTCGCGATAGATCAGGCTGTCGATCACGGGGACCTCGCACGACCCCAGAGGCGCGATGTCGAATTCCAGGTATTCGCGCGTGGCCGTGTGGATGTCCACGGCGTCCTGGATCCGCGGGATCTGCACGGCGGTCGTGGTGGCGACGCTTGGCAAAGACGTCAGAAGCAGAAGGGATGCGAGCATGTGGACCTCCTTGGGGGAACGTTTCCCAAGTAGGAATCTATCCAGGAAAGATTCCGAAGGCTCCGGAACATTCCGCACGTTCCAGACTCTGGACACCCGGCGAGTACGGACCCCTCGGGATCTCGATTCGTCGCTGGCTCCTTCGAATCCGTAGGTTGTCGGAGGGATCGAGGGCTCGGTGGAAGGCGATCCGGTATCCTGGAGAAGGGAACGACGATGCGCGCAAAGACGTACGCCATGGTGGCGCTGCTCCTTGCCGGAGCGAGGAATCCTGGGAATGCGAGTCCTCCCGGCTTCGCCGTGGTGGAGCTCTTCACGTCCGAAGGCTGTTCCAGTTGTCCTCCGGCGGAGGCCATGCTGGCCAGCCTGGTGGAGGAGTCCCGCGCGGAACATCTTCCCGTTTACGCCATGGAATGGCACGTGGACTACTGGGATCATCTGGGTTGGAAGGATCCCTTCGATCTCGCGCAGGCCACCCAGAGGCAGGAGGATTACGCGAAGAGGCGATCCTCGGGGATCTTCACCCCCCAAGCCGTCTTGAATGGCGCCGTGTTTCCTGACCACGCCTGGAACCTGTCCGAAATTCGGGGTGTTGTCGGAAGGCTGTTGGAAAAACCCGCCCTCGTGCAGGTCTCCCTGCGCGCGCTGCCCGGACCCGGCGCATCCAACTGCACACTCTACCCGTCTTTGACGGGTTCGCCGAAGGATGCCCAACTGCAAGTGGCTCTGGTGGAGGACGGGTTGGGGTCCATCCCCACGGCAGGCGAGAACGCCACCCGGACACTCCACCACACCCGGGTGGTGCGGGCCTTCCGGACCCTGCCGCGGGGATGGATCGACGGGTCGGGGTTTTCCTTTCCGATCCCGACCGGAGTCGATCGAGCCAAT
>DATNIW010000144.1:0-17016 GCA_035604215.1 Fibrobacteria bacterium | reverse complement strand
GAATGCGGCCAGGCCCATCTGGCGGTGCTTCCGAGCCTGTGGGTGGAGAACGCCCCCCTCTTCGTGCTGGAAGCCATGCGGGAGGGATGCCCGGTGGCGGCCTCGGACGTGGGTGGCTATCCGGACCTGATCGATCCGGGTGTGAACGGATTCCTCGTCGAACGCGGTTCCGTGGAAGCGTGGGCGGGGCTGCTGGTCGGGTTGACCAAAGGCTTCGACCGGGGAGCGATGGGAAGAGCCGCCCGCAGCAGCATCGTCCGCGGCCACTTGCCGGAAATTTTTCTGCGCGGCATCCGAGCGATCTACGCCAGATCGAGCGATGCGAACATCGACCACGCCACGCGCTCGGGAGGCGGGTAGGGACAGGCCGGATTTGCTACACTCCCAGCAAACCGATGAGCACCACCGAAAACCCGATGCGGCTGTGCATCCACGGCCATTTCTACCAGCCTCCACGCGAGAATCCCTGGACTGGTCGAATCGAAGCGCAGGAGAGCGCCTTTCCCCACCACGACTGGAACGCCCGCATCGCCCGCGAATGCTACGCTCCCAACGGGGCGTCGCGGTTGCTGGACGGTTGGGGTCGCATCCGGGCCATTTCCAACAACTACCGCTGGCTCTCCTTCAACTTCGGGCCCACCCTCCTGGATTGGATCGCGGACAACGATCCCGAAACCCTGGCGAGGATCCTCGAGGCCGATCGGCAGAGCATGCAGGACCAGGACGGACACGGGAACGCCATCGCCCAGGTCTACAACCACGCCATCCTCCCGCTGGGCACCAAGCGCGACCGGCGAACCCAGATCCAATGGGGGTTGCGCGATTTCCAGCGCCGGTTCGGTCGGCAGGCCGAGGGCATGTGGCTCGCTGAGACCGCCATCGACATGCCGACCGTGGTGGACCTCATCGAGGCCGGAGTGAAGTTCACCGTCCTCGCGCCCACCCAGGCGGAACGGGTGCGGCCGTTGCGAACCGACGAATGGACGGACGTTTCCGAGGGCTCCATCGATCCCGGACAGGCGTACCGGATCTACCCGCTGGACGAACACGGCGAACCCCTGTGCGGCGGCCACCTGGACGTGTTCTTCTACGACGGTCCCGTCTCCGCGGCGGTGGGGTTCGAGCACCTCCTCCGCGACGCCAGGGGCTACTTCGACCGGCTGAAGTCGGCATGGGTTCCGGATTCCGTCCTGCCGCGCCTGGTCTCCGTCGCGACGGACGGCGAATCCTACGGCCACCACGAACCCTTCGGCGACATGGCCCTGGCCTATCTCTACGAAAGCCTCTGCCCCGAGCAGGGCGCCATTCCCACGAATTTTGGACATTTCCTGTCCATCCGCCCCCCCGAACACGAGGTCCGCCTCAAGAACGCCCACGGCGAGGGGACCGCATGGTCCTGCTCGCACGGGACCGGACGGTGGCAGCGCGACTGCGGCTGCCACACGGGTGGCCCCGACGGCTGGAACCAGGCATGGCGCGCGCCGCTGCGCCAGGCGATGTCGCTGTGCCGCGACGAGGCGGAACTCGCCTGGGACGCGATCTCCCCGGGACTCTTCCGGGACCCCTGGGAGGCTCGGCTGGATTGGGTGTCCACGCGAAACGGCGGAGGCACCCGCGAGGAATGGCTCTTTGCGCATCTCCTCCCGGGACTTCCCGAGGCGTCCGCGGGAACCGCTCTGCGTCTGGCGGAGCTGGTTCTGATGGGACAATTCTGCCTGACCAGCTGCGGTTGGTTCTTCGACGACCTGGGGGGATTGGAACCCGTCCAGAACCTGCGCTACGCCCGCCGTGCCTGCGAGCTGGTGGAATCCCTGGGACGCCCTTCGCCGGAACGGCGGATCCTGCTCGTCCTGGAAACCGCCATCTCCAACGTGGAGGCCCGCACCGGCCGGTGGATCTGGGAGCATTGGGTGCGCCCCGCCTGGCCGATCGCCCATCTGGTGGCGGCACACGCGGCCTTCGAGCTCCTGGTGGAGACCCCGGAAAACGAGGCGCCCCTCGCCATGTTCCACCAGACCTCGCAATTGCGCTTGTCGAGCCCGGCGACGGGTGTCTGGCAAGGCAAGGTCGTGGTCCGCGACGACTCCCTCCGCGAGACCACCACCCTGCGCCTCCTGGCGTGGCAGGACGCGAGGAATTCGCCCGAGGTGAGGATCCTCGAGGACGGCGACCTCCCGGAGGTCGACTGGTCCCTCCCCTCCGCGCGGATCCGTTCCGCCGTGGAGAGCGGCTGGGCGTGCCGGTCGTTCCGCCTGACGGACCTTCTCCTGGACCGTCGACAGGATCTGGCAAACCGCCGGATCCGTCGCGCGCTCGACGATCTGCGTCCACTCCACGAGGGACTGGACAGGGCGTCCCAGGACGCGCGCGACGATCTGGTCCACCTGGGGATCCCGGCTCCGCCCTTCCTTCTCTACCCCCGGCAGGTCCTTTTGGAACACAGGCTGCGGGACGCGGTCCGATCCACCCTCGAAGCCCCCGACCGGGCCATCGTGGCGGAAGTGGTGGAGGCCCTGGAGGAGGCGAAGGCCCAACGCATCGCGCTTTCCACCTTGCTTCCCGACGGTGCGCTCGACGCCTCCCTGCAGGCCCGGATGCGGGCCTTGTCCACGCGGGCCGATCCCCTGGAAGCGGACGCCCTCTCCATCCTGCTTGATCTCGCCGACGCCGCCCACCTCCAGATCTCCAAGGCTCCTCTGGAGAACGCGGGGCTGGTGCTGCGCGAGCGCAAGCTCAGGCCGCTCCTGCGCAAGGTCAGGATCGACGCGCAGGAGAAGGCCGCCGCCCTGATCTGGATCGCGGTCCTGGAACGACTCAACTTCGACATGACGGTGGAACGCGAAGCGGCCCGCTGGGGAGACTCCACCAAATGACTTCGCCCGTTCCGCTGCTCACGGCCCGACAGATCGAGGCGCGGATCGCCCAGATCGCCCGCGAGGTCGACCGCCACTACGACGGGGAGACCTTCATCCTCCTGGTGGTCCTCAAGGGCGCGGTCGTCTTCGCCTCCGACCTGATGCGGCAGCTGCGCAACCCCTTCGAGCTGGAATTCGCCCGGTCCCGATCCTACGGCGATTCCACCGCGCCGGACGGATCGCCGCGGCTGGTGGTTCCCGACCCGAAACGGATCGCGGACAAGCACGTCCTGGTGGTCGACGACATCCTGGACACCGGCTCCACATTTCTCGCCCTCAAGGACTGGCTCCTGGAGAACGAGGCCCTTTCGGTGCGCGGCTGCTTCCTTCTCGACAAGCCCGCGCGCCGGATCGCGCCCATGAAGCCCGATTTCTTCGGGTTCGAGGTTCCCGACGTGTTCGTGGTGGGGTTCGGACTGGACCACGCCGAACGGTTCCGGAACCTGCCGTTCATCGGACGGTTGCCGGAAGAAGGGGCATGAGGATCGTTCCCGCGCTCGCGGCCTTCGGTGCCGGGGCCATCGCCGGAGGCTGGCCCTCCACCATGGACGGATTCCGTCATGGCTGGGGATTGTCATCGGTTTCCAGCTCGCGGCGCGGGGTCTGGACCGCCACCCTCCTCTCCGCGGACACGGCCAGGATCATGGTGCGCCCCGATTCGCTCCGCGACGGCGCGCTCGAAGGGGCGGACTGGTGGGCCGAGCGCGCTGGTCGAGAAAGGGATCTGCCCGACGACGTCTTCTGGAACATCCTGGACGGTCTTTCCGCCGGATCGGAATGGACGGAGTCCGATCCCGACGCTCTCCCCGCGGAATTCCTGGCCACCATGCCGGGGAAGCCCGCCCAGGGGTTCCTCTGCCGATCCTGCACGCCCCCCTTGGCGGCGGCGACCTGGGTGAGCAGCGGATCCACCCGGTTGCGCACGGGGCGCACCGATGCGCCCAAGGGTCCCCCTCCCCAGCCCGGGCTGGCGTCGAAGGTCACGGCGAAAGGCCTGCGGTCCCTCGCCAGCGACCATGGGCTGGGACTGGAGTCCACCACCCCCTGTCGCGACGGAAAGGGCGAATGCGCGTTGGAGTTTTCCGGCCCGAAGGGCCAGAGATGGACGTTCCGGAGGGCGTCCGGCGAATCTCCATGGTCCGCAGTGGAGGCCACGTTGCAGGCCGGGCCCTGGTGGTCGCCACAGTGGAATTGGGATTCCCTGCGCGTCGCGAACCGTCGTGAATTCGCCAATACCCTTTCGGAGTGGCTCGGTGCCGATGCCGACGTTTCGGTCCGCAATCTACTGGGGCCCATCGAGCCGGTCCTGAACTTCCCCGTTTCGGCCTGGTTCGGTCGGACCCTCCCGGGTCTGCATTTCGAAGCCCTGGGCGATTCCCTGTCCCGACTCGAAGTTCCGCCTTCCAACCTGGAACTGGTCCGCACACCCACCCTCCAGGTCTCCATCGACGCCTTCGGTCGGCGCATCGTCCGGGTGGGCCGGTGAACGCGCGGACTCTCCGTTCATCGATCGGCACCGCGCTCCTCGCCTGTGGGCTGGCGGTCCACACCGCCGATGCCGGGAAAACCAAGTCGGGGAAGGCCAAATTCGCGGCGGCGGCCCTCCTCGCCGCCGACAGGACCTGCACCAAGGATTTCTCGCGCGGGGATCTGGCCTCCGCGCGGCGGCGCTGCGCGGACCTCCAACCGGCCGCTTCCCCCGTCGCCACCTACTGGCGACTCGCCCTGTCCGACGATCCGGTGGAGCTTCGCAGGGGCCTGGCCGCGACTGCGCTCAAGGGGATCGAGGCGGAGCCCAGGCTCCTCCTGCTCGCGGGACGATACCAGTTCTCCCGCGGCGAGAACCGCGAACTCTCCGACCTGGTCTGGCTCTGCGCCAAGCGCAAGTTGAAAGGGCCCGACATCGACACCCTTCGGCGCTTGTCGGAAGGCAAGTAGGTAACTTGCAGACCCTATGGCCAAGGATTGCTCCTTCGACATCGTCTCCAAGATCGATCCCCAGGAAGTCCGCAACGCGGTGGACCAGGCGCGTCGCGAGATCGGGTCCCGGTTCGACTTCAAGGGAAGCAAGTGCGAGGTGGACTTCGACGGCGAGAAGCTCAAGCTGGTCGGCGACGACGAGCCCAAGCTCGAACAGGTCAAGGACGTGCTGGACACCAAGCTGATCAAGCGCGGCGTCAGCACCAAGGGGATCGACTGGGGCAAGGTGCAGGCGGCCGGACACATGACCGTGCGCCAGGAGGCGACCCTCAAGGCTGGCGTGCCGCAACCCGATGCCAAGAAGATCGCCGCCACCATCAAGGAGGCCAAGCTGAAGGTCCAGGTCTCCATCTTGGGAGACCACTTGAGGGTGGTCGGGAAGTCCAAGGACGACCTGCAGGACGCCATCCAGTTCCTGCGCCGGGGCGACTGGTCGGTGGACCTCCAATTCACGAACTTCCAAGGATGATCCGTCCCCTCTTCGCCCTGATCGCCGCGACCTCCGCCTTGGCTGCGGACAATCCCTTCGATCTCCCCCTGGGCGGCTCCGGATTCAAGTTGCTCAAGGCATCGGCATCGCCCCGCGACCAGGCCCTTTCCGGCGCCGGCGCCGGCGGACCGGGCATCGAGACCTCGGCCAATCCCGCGACGGATTCCGTTGACCACACCACGATTTCCGCGGGATGGATCGAGGATTACGGCCAGTTGGGCGGATCCCAGCAGGACGCGCGCTGGGAGATCCCCTACGGGGCCTGGACCGCCGAAGGACTCTTGCGCTACCAGGGATTCTCGAACCTTCCCGGTCGCGACGACCAGGACCAGGTCACCGGAAACTACGCGGCTTCCACCTGGTCCCTGGAAGGCGGAGCCTCGGCACCGCTCCCCTGGGAAGGCTTCCGCGCCGGATTCCTCGTGGGCGCGGGAATGGACGCCGTGTCCGACGCCACCTCCTGGGGGGGGTGGATCTCCGGGGGATTGCGCTGGGCTCCAGCCGAACACCCTTGGGCCGCGGGAATCGAAATCCAGAACCTGGGGATGGGTACGCGTTCCGGCCAATACCGCGAGAGATTGCCCGCAGTCGTCCAGGCGGGCGTGTCGTGGACGCAGCGTTGGGGGGACTGGGCCGTGATCCCCATGGCCGACCTGCGCCTGGTGGCGGACGAGACTCCGGTGGTCCCGCTCGCCTTGGAGGCCCGCTGGAACGGCATCTCCCTGCGCACCGGCTTTCCCGTGGGCAGGCCCGAGGCCATGCCCTCCTTCGGGCTGGGATACCTGGGCGATTCCTGGGGCATCGACGCGGGGCTTGGTTGGCACGCCGCCCTCGGATTCGCTCCTTCCGGACAGCTCACCCTGCGTTTTTGAGGCATCGATGTCCCCGGAATCCACTCCTCACCGCTGTCCCTGGGTCGACCTGGGGAAACCGGACTACGTGGAATACCACGACCGGGAGTGGGGCGTACCCGTCCACGAAGACCGTCTCCTGTTCGAGTTCCTGACCCTGGAAGCCGCGCAGGCGGGACTGAGCTGGTACACCATCCTGCGAAAGCGCGAGAACTACCGGGCGGCCTTCGACGACTTCGATCCGGCCAAGGTCGCCCGCTACGACGAGACGAAGGAAGCCGAACTCCTCGCCAATCCCGGAATCGTCCGCAACCGGGCCAAGATCAAGTCCGCCATCCTCAACGCACGGAAATTCCTGGATGTGCAGCGGGAGTTCGGCAGCTTCGACGCCTACGTCTGGGGCTTCGTGGGTGGAAAGCCGCAGGTGAACGAGGTCGGGGGGATCGGGGACTTCCGGGCCACCAGCCCCGAGTCCGACGCCCTGAGCAAGGACCTGAAGCGGCGCGGCTTCAAGTTCCTGGGCTCCACCGTCTGCTACGCCCACATGCAGGCCACGGGGATGGTGAACGACCACGTGGCCTCGTGCTTCCGCAGGGAGCAGATTCTGTCCATGCGCTGATCGGCGAAGGCGATCCGCCGCTTCCCTCGCGCCGTCGATGGAGGTGCATGCCGCTTGACCCGGACCCTCCGCGGATGGTACGGTCTGGGTGATGGAAAAGCGGAATCTCATCGGGCTTCTGACCAACGACCTCGTGGGTTCCTACCAGTACGCCCTCTGGGCCGGGATGAAGGCGGCGGCGCGGGCGGAGGACTGTGACCTGGTGAGTTTCAACGGCGGGGAAATCGGATCCCCGGACCGGACCAAATCCATGCGCAACGTCGCTTTCGACCTCGTGCGGCATGCCAAACCGGACGCCTTGGTCCTGATGGCCCCGGTCGTCGCCAACTCGACGGGGATGGACGAAATCGAGGCGTTCATCCAGGCGCTGGCCCCCATTCCGGTGGTGATGGTGGGGATGGTCTTTCCAGGCCACCCCTCCGTCCAGGTCGACAACGCCGCGGGGATGGAAAGCCTGGTGGAGCACATCGCCAAGGTCCACGGACGCACCCGCTTCGCCTTCGTGGGCGGCCCCTTGCTCAATCCCGACGCCTCCCTTCGGCACCTCGCGTTCCAACGGTCCCTGGAACGGCTGGGACTGCCGCTGGACCCTGCCCTGGACATCCCGGGGGAGTTCGACTTCGGGATCGCCAGGGACAGGGTCAGGGCCCTGCTCGACGAGGGCGCCTCCTTCGACGTGCTCGTGGCCGCCAACGACGAAATGGCGCTCGGGGCGATGGAGGCCTTGCGGGAGCGGGGACGGCGCATCCCCGACGACGTCGTCGTCACCGGCTTCGACGACATCGAGGATGGCCTGTGCTCGACCCCTGCCCTGACCACGGCCCACCAACCCGTGTTCGAACAGGGCGAGGCCTGCCTCCGGCTGGCCCTGGATCGGATCGACGGCGTCCGCGTTCCACCGGCCACCCTCCAATCGGCCCATCTGGTGCGTCGAGGATCCTGTGGCTGCCTTTCGGTATCCCAGGAAGAAATCCGGACCGGGTCGGTCGCGCTCCCGACCGGGTTCCGAGGAAACCCCGGCGGACCCGAGCATCTGGAAGCGGTCCAAAAGGCGTGCGCCTTCACGGAAAACGGAACCCGGGTGGACGGTCCCCTCGGGAATCTCGTCGAGGCCATGGCCCGGGAAGCGCAGAACGGAGGCACGCAGGAATCCCTGGGGGCCTTCCTGTTCCTCCTCGAGACCTCCACCAGGCCCGACGAAGACCAGGACCGCTGGCAGATCTTCCTTTCCAGGCTCCGCTCGGCCTCCCTCCCCTTCTTCGCCGACGACGCCGCTTCCTGCACGGCCTTCGAAGGCCTGCTGCACCAGATGCGGGTGGTGGTGCACGAGCGCGCCGTGCAATCCGCGGCCTATCGCTCCGTGCAGTTGCAGCGTTGGGCGCGAAGCCTCCAGGAGACCGGGTGCGAGCTGATCAACAGCTTCGAGTTGCCCGATCTGGTCGAAACCCTGGCCAGGGACCTGAAGATCCTGCAGATCTCGAGCCTCCACCTCCTCCTCCAGGACCCGATGGCCTGCCAAGGAGAAATGCGCCTTGCCCTTTCCGTCCACCACGGCATCCGGGCGCATCTTCCCCCGGGCGGAAGGATGTTCAGCCTGGATCGGCTGTTCCGCAGGATCCGGCGGCGTTCGCCCATCCGATCCGCCTTGGTGGTGGAGCCCCTTTTCTTCGGGGACGTCCAGTTGGGATTCATCCTGCTCGAGCTGGTCAACCGGAAGGGAATGCTGCTGGATGCCTTCCGCGGCCAGATTTCCGCGTCCATCATGGGTTCCCGGTTCGCCGACGCCAGCCGCAGTTCGCTCCCTGTGCGCACCGAGTCGGCGCCCAGGAGGCGGCGCGAAGCGGCCATGGCCTGAAGCGTTCCGGGTGTTTCCCCCACCGACGCCCCGGCCTCGCTCCGGCTAGTTTTGGGGACATGACCGGGAAGACCTACGACTTCGACGACCTGCGGCGGATCATGGCGCGGCTTCGCGCCCCGGACGGATGTCCCTGGGACCGCGAACAGACGCACCAGAGCATCAAGGAATGCCTGCTGGAGGAAACCTACGAGTTCCTGGAGGCGGTCGAGAGCGGCGACGACCTCCACATGCGCGAGGAGCTGGGCGATCTCCTCCTCCAGGTGGTCTTCCACGCCCAGATGGGCGCCGAGAGGAATTCCTTCGACCTGGACGCGGTGATCCAGGAATTGTCGGAGAAGCTCGTGCGACGCCATCCGCACGTCTTCGGGGACCTGGAGGTCGCGGGTTCCGAGCAGGTGGTCGCGAACTGGGAAGCCATCAAGAACACCGAGGCCGGCAAGGAAGAGCGCAAGAGCCGTCTGGATGGCATCCCCACGACCTTCCCCGCCCTGCTGCGGGCCAAGAAGCTCCAGGTGCGCGCGGCCAAGGACGGCTTCGACTGGCCCTCGGCGGATCCGGTCTGGGAGAAGCTGGACGAGGAGATCCGGGAAGTGCGCGAAGCCATCGACGAAAACGACGCGGACCACCTGGAAGAGGAGGTGGGCGATCTTCTGTTCGTGGCCGTGAACCTCGCGCGCAAGCTCGGAGTGGATCCCGAGATCGCCTTGCAGCGCGCCAACGCCAAGTTCGACCGGCGTTTCCGGGCCATGGAGTCCTTCGCGGAGGCGGAAGGACGCAAATTGTCCATTCTGGACCTGGGCGCGCAGGACGCGCTGTGGGACCGGGCCAAGGCCGGGGAACGGGCCTGACCGCTTCCGCCTAGCGGTGCGCCGCGCCGGATTCCCGCAGGGTCCGGTGGAGGCGCTCCACCTGCAGGCAGAAGGCCTCCACCCTGGTGTCCACGATCTGGGGGAAGGGGTTCCCGTCCGACTCGATGGACAGGAACGGAAGGTGCAGGACTTCGTCGGGAAGGACGGCGTTTCCGAGTCCCGTCCGGATGTCCAACTTCCGCTTCGTGGCCGCCGAAGTGTCCGAAGACACCACGGATTCGATGATGCGGGTGGGCATGCAGGCGAAGGGTCCGATGGAAACCAGTCCCTGGGCGTGCATGGGGAGCTCCTTCCAGAACGATCCCACCACGAGGATGGATTCCCCCGTGAAGCGCACGTCGAAATACTCCTTGGCGTACTCCACGATGGCCGGGATGTCGAGCATCTCC
Organism: Fibrobacteria bacterium; assembly: GCA_035604215.1. Classification (GTDB taxonomy): domain Bacteria; phylum Fibrobacterota; class Fibrobacteria; order UBA5070; family UBA5070; genus UBA5070. Next base: position 7,045 of record DATNIW010000144.1, on the reverse strand, counting down.
AGCTCGTAGAATCCCGATCTCGAGAGGGCCTTCTTGATCTTCGATTCGTATCCGTGCTGCAGGTGCATCTTGATCTTGTGGACCGCGCGCTTCTTCAGGCCGAGCTTGTTCTGCCAGAGGTTCTGGTCCACGTTCCAATCGGAGTAGGCCAGGTATTCGTAGACGTGGGCGCGCTTGGCCAGGATCCCGCGCCGGGCGAACCTGGCCGACAGGTCCTGACAGGAAAATTCGTCGCGGCGAACGTACATCTCGCCCGTGAGGGAGACCTTGGGGACGTCCGCCAGCTCCTTCGCCCGCGGAATGCGGGAGAGGACCAGGGCGACGTCCTCCAGAAGCCGGAACAGCCCCTTCCCACGCTTCTGTCGAAAGCACAGGAGCAGGCGCTCCCACTGCTCCCGGAACACCGCTCGCGCTTGGACGGGGTCCGCCGCGATCACGTCGATGGCCGCGCCGACGTCCTCCATCACGTCGGAAAGGATGATGGATTTCAACGCGTTCAGGACGTCCGAGGTCTCCAATCCACCGTAGCCGTTGGTGTTCGTGAGGGAGAGGAACGCCACGTTGGGGATCCGGTGCTTTTCCACCAGCTTGCGCAGGTAGACGCTGTACTGGGTGAGTCGGCAACCGCCCGCGGAGGTGGGCATGAAGAAGACCAGGTGCTCGCCTGCATGGGCTCGGTCGCGCAGGTAGCGCAGGAGGCTCCCGCAGACCAGCTGCAGCGGCAGGCACTCCTTGCACGAACTGTGGCCGCGTCCCAGGCGAAGCGCATCCACATCCGGCATCGGCAGCGGCGTCGCCCGGAACCCGATCCCGTTGAAGATGGCGGCCAGGCCTTCGGTTCCCAGCTGGCCCATGGACGGGAACACCACGTGGACCTTGGGATCGTCCTTCATGGAGGTCTCGGCCCCGTCCGAGGACACGAACCACCCCTTTCCGTCGCGGATCCGCACCTCGGCGGGGCGGAACGGTCCCGGCGAAACCAAGGGCTCGTGGACCTGCCGGTACTTCTCCACGACGTCGAGGAAGGCCTCGATTCGCGTGTTGACGCCCGCGTCCGCGGTGTGGCTGTCCAGCTCCAGCGTGAGCGAGGGCTTCTCTCCCTGGAGTTCCCGGAAGTACCCCACCAGGAAGGAATCCGGTCCGCACGAGAAATTGGTGACCCAGGTCCCGAACAGTTGCGGATGCCTTTCCACCACGCGGGCCGCGCGCAACAGATTCTGTCCGATGGCCCAGTTGATGTCCGGGTCCACGTCCTCCAGGTGCCAGTCCAGCGCGTCCCAGGGGATCACGTCCACGCCGCGCGAGGCGAACTTGGCGGGAATGCCCATGTTGGCTTCCTTGGCGAAGGCGTTGTAGGGGCGTCCGAACAGCACCACCGCCATCCTCTCGGGATGCGCCTCCAGCCGCTCCAGGGCGCGCCGCCCTTCCTGCCGCAGCGCTTCCTGGAAATCCGCCTGGGCACGGGCGGCCGCTAGCGCCGCCTTTCGGCCCTGGTTCTTGGTCCTTCCCAACTGGACGGCCAACGTCTCCAACACGGCCGACTGGGTGTCGAATCCCTTGGAGAAGTCGAACTCCGGTGCCAGGACCCGGGTCTCGCCCAGATCCCGCCGAAAGGTTTGCTGGATCCAGTACGACTCGCTCATGAGGAGCAGGCAAGTCGATTGCCAGGCGCGTTCCCCGCTGCCCCCGGGCACCGGAAGCGAAAAGAGCTTGGGGAGGAAAACGAAGTCCATAGGCTTCTTCAGGAGATTCGCGATGGCTCCGTGGGCGATTTCCGCCGGGTAGCAGAAGTCGGCGTGCTTTCGGCGCATGCCCTCCTGGTCGACTTCGTCGGAGAGGACCATTTCGCAACCCAGGGCCCCGAAGTACGCCGCCCACAAGGGATGGAGCTGGTTGACCAGGAAGGTCCGGGGAACCCCCACGCGCGGTCTATCCGCGAACTCGGGGGCGACCGCCTGCGGCGCGAAGACCAGTTCCTGCCTCTTGGCGGAGAAATCGTGCTCGGAACGGTCGGATTTCGCGGTGCGGCCCTGGTCGTAGTACTTGTAGCAGGCGCCTCCGAAGGGGATTTTCTTCCCGTTGATCCCCAGCATGGCGATCTCGCAGCCACGGTCGCATTTCTCCGCGCCGCCGCGGCAGATGAACGGCTTGAGCCGATCCACTTCCCGAGCCGCCAGTTCCGCCAAATCGAAATCTCCGCGCTCCAGGACGCCGCGACGCAATCTGTCCTTGGCTTCCAGGGCCACTCCGAAGGCGCCCATCAGTCCGGGGCTGGGCGGCACCACGATCTCGACACCCAAGAGGTTGGCCATGGCCAGCGGGACCGCCTTGTTGTAGCAGACCCCGCCTTGCATGAAGACCTTGCGGCCCACGGCGCGCTGTCCTTTCACCCGGTTCACATAGTTCTGGCAGATGGAATAGACGAGTCCCGCCGCGATCTCCTCGCGGGTGAGCCCCTCCTGGCAGGCCGTCTTGATGTCGGAGCCGATGAACGCGGCGCACTGGTCGGAGAAGTTCGGAGAGCGCGCGGCGGAAAGGGCGATGGGTGCGATGTCCTCCGTGGCGATGCGCAGACTCTCGTGCGCGGCTTCCTCCAGGAAAGATCCCGTACCGGCGCTGCAGGCCTCGTTCATCGCATAGTCGGAAGGCACGCCACCCGTCAGGTGGGTGTACTTGGCGTCCTGGCCGCCGATCTCGAAGATGGTGTCCACCTCGGGATCGAAGTGCGCCGCACCGGTGGCGTGGGCCACGATCTCGTTGATGACCGCGTGGGTCCCCGCGTGCAGACCCGCGATGTGCCTGCCCGAGCCTGTGGTGGAGATGGCCAGGATGGACGCGCGGCCCGCGACTTGTTCGTGCAGGGCCTGGTAGCAGCGGCGGGAGGCCCCCACCGGGTCGCCGTTGGTGCGCAGGTAGACGGAGGCGAGGACGGCATCGTCGGATAGTCGCAGGACCACGGCCTTGGTGGTGGTGGAGCCAACGTCCAATCCAACCACGCATTCGTCCCCGTCCACGAGCAACCCGTCGGTGCTTTCTGCGAAGCGGACGAGGTCGGTTCCGGAGGAGACCGGCGGCAGGAACTCGAAGGACGTCTTCCCGGCTTCGAACAGGTCCTTCAGCGCGAAGGTTCGCTCGGTCCCCACCCGCAGGGCACGGTAGGCCGCGCCCAGGGCCTCGAAGCAGGCGGCGTGGGGTGCCGCGGACAGACCGGGCAGGTCCTTCTCCAGGTGACCCAGGATCACCGCGTTCTCGGTGACGCCTCCCACCGCCAGGACGCTGGTGGCGTCGGCCTTCTCCAAAAGCTGCAGGACCTTGTCGGCCATCATCCGGCACAATCCCGCCGAAACCTGCCCCACCGGGATCCCCTTGTTCAAGGCGTGCGTGCAGTCGCTCTTGCAGAAGACCGTGCAGCGGCCCGACACCTTGTAGGGTTCCTCGCCGAGCGCCTGGGTCACGGCTTGGGCGGGGGTCACCGCCATGCGGCCCACCTGTTGCAGGAAGAATTCCCCGGTGCCGGAGGCGCACTTGGACCCGGTTTCCACGGTGCTGACGTGGTCGGCGCCGTCCAGCCGATAGACCACGAAATTCTCCGCGCCCAGCGAGGCGACGGCTGTGACGGGATTTGTCCAACCCAGCTCCGCCCGCAGGTAGGAGAGCCCCCATTCCAAGGCCTCGGGTTCGGAGATCGACTCCGCCGAGAGCCTGCGGCGAAGCTTGCGCCCGGTGAACAGCACCGCGTCGGCCCCCTGCGCATCCCACTCGGAAAGCAGGCTTTCCAGGATCCGCCGCGGGTCTCCCTCGTGGACCTGGACCTGGGTTCGGACGACCTCCACGGGCTTGCCGGGGGTTTCCAGCAGTTCGGCGGCCTGGATGGATGAGGCACCCAGGCAGAATCCCAGGGACCGTCGAGACGGAAGCGAGGTTTGGGTCATGCCTTTAATATAAGAGGATCTATTACTCCTGACTAATCGCTTTACCCTGTCGTCCACAGCACCAACACCCGATTTCCGGCTCCTTGGGGGATCGCGAAGCTCTTTCCCAACCTGTCACACCGGCCGGAATTCCTTCTTTGCGCAGCGACCCGGATCCGGGGCCTTGACCTTCTTCCGGCCGCTCCTAGCTTTCAAAGCATGAGAAATTCCTCCGCCATCGCCTGCCTCTCCGCGATCTTCTTCTCCGGCTGCTCCGCGGTCAACAAGGACTACCACTGGGACGATCCCCGATCGGAACTCCCCCGGGATGCGAAGATCGGAGTCCTCGTGGGGACGGACGCATACATCTCGTCTTCGAAGGAGAAACCCACCGATTCGTCGTTCCAACAGATCGAATCTCTGGCACGCAACCCCTCCGCTTCTTCCATCGACCGCGCAGTGGTCATCGACAAACGCGGGTCCGCGTGTTTGACGGCCCGAGACTCGTCGAACCCCTCGGAAATGCCCCGGCCCGTCGAATCCTGCCTGGACAGCTCCGTTCGCTTCCACTGGATCTGGGGCCCCGCCTGGGTGGGGACGCAGTTCCAATCGACGACTCTTTACCTGGGCAACGGCCACATGAGTTCAAGTTCTGGTTGGGTAGACGGGCTTTGCTTCCGGCACGGCCTCTGGGACGACTCGCTGCAGCGCTATGTCGCCCAGGGCGTGGAGCGGAAGAGGTTGGGCCTGTTCTCCTTGTGGCCTGGAAAGTCGGTGGTGGATGCGGCCGCGCAGGAACGACCCCTCCTGCCAAAATCGGACATCGCGAACGGGCTTTCCGTCTTTTTCAATCCTCTCTATTCCGAGGGTCGAATCGTCTGGGACAGGGGACGATTCGGGGGCGGCCTCCGATTCAGCGGAGACCAGACCAGCCTGGAAGCGGAAGTGCTCGCATTGTCGGCGGGTCGTCCGCATTCCTACGTGGCTCTATACGGCGAGGCTGCCCTGGGCGAGCTTAGGATGCCCCACGACCACGGCCTGTGCTACACCGTAGGACCCGAAGTGCGCTTCCAATACGCGGGCTTCGTCCTGGCCCTGGGGTATCCCTACCGCTCCTATTACGGGGCGGAGTTAATGCCCGAAGTCCTCGCTGGCCTTCAATTCTGAGCGAAGTTCGTGCAGCCCAAGGCCCGAGGCGAGGGAGGGATGCAGTCGATGCGAAACCGAGGTGAAGGCGTAGAGTGACCTACGCCAAGCCTCGAATGAGCGAGAATGCGCCTCCAGCGCCTCAGGAATACCAGTCCTGCAGGCACTTCACCCCGAGATCCGAACTGCGCAGCGTCGCGATCGCCTCCGCCGCCGCGCTGGCCGCCGACAGCGTGGTCGTGTACGGCACCCCGGCGCGCAGGGCGGCCTGACGGATCACGGCGTCGTCGCCCTTGGCATCCGATCCCATGGGGGTGTTGATGAGGAGGGCGATCTTCTTCTCCAACAGCTGATCCACGATGTTGCCGGCACCCTCGGAGACCTTCTTCACCGTCTCCACCTCGATGCCCCGCTCCCGAAGGAAGGCCGCCGTCCCCGATGTCGCCACCAACTTGAGTCCCAAGCCCGAGATGCGGCGCGCGACCTCCACCACCGCGGGCTTGTCCCGGTCGTTGACGCTCACGAAGACCGTCCCCTTCAAGGGAAGGCGGCAGCTCGCTCCGATCTGGCTCTTGGCGAAGGCGGCCCCGAAGGTGCTGTCGATGCCCATCACCTCGCCCGTGGACTTCATCTCCGGGCCCAGCACGGTGTCGGAGCCGTGGAACTTGGCGAACGGGAACACCGACTCCTTGACGCTGAAGTGGGAGGGGATCTTCTCGGCCACGTACCCGAGCTCGGCGAGCGACTTCCCCAGCATGGCCTTGGTGGCGAGCTTGGCGAAGGGGATGCCGGTGGCCTTGGCCACGAAGGGCACGGTGCGGGAGGCCCTTGGATTGACCTCCAGCACGTAGACCTTTTCGTCCTTGACCGCGAATTGGATGTTCATCAGACCCACGACTTCCAGGGCGTGGCTGATCCGCACGGTCTGTTCCCGCATGGCGGCCAGGACGGAATCCGACAGACTGGTGGTGGGGAGGACGCAGGCGCTGTCCCCCGAGTGGATGCCGGCCTCCTCGATGTGCTGCATGATGCCGGCCACGATGGCGGTTCCGTGCATGTCGCGGATGCAGTCCACGTCCACTTCCGTGGCGTTCTCAAGGTACTGGTCGATGAGGATGGGATGCTCCGGCGTGGGATGCACCGTCTCGCGCATGTAGGTGGCGAGCTCCCCGTCGCTGTAGAGGATCTTCATCGCCCGACCGCCCAGCACGAAGGAAGGCCGCGCGAGCACCGGAAACCCGATGCGGTCCACCACCGCCTGCGCTTCCGCGGCGTCGGTCGCGGTGGCGCCGGCGGGTTGCGCGATCCCCAGCTTTTCCATCAGGGCGTTGAAGAGCTTGCGGTCCTCGGCCAGCCAGATGGACCTGGGGGAAGTCCCCAGGATCCGGACCCCCGAGTCCTCCAGGTCCTTGGCGAGCTTCAGCGGGGTCTGCCCTCCGAACTGGAGGATGACGCCGTCCGGTTTCTCGTGCTCCAGGATGTTGAACAGCTCCTCGCGGTTCAGCGGCTCGAAGTAGAGCTTGTCGGAGGTGTCGTAGTCCGTGCTGACGGTCTCGGGGTTGGAGTTCACCATGATGGACTCCACGCCCTCCTCCTTGAGCGCGTAGGAGGCGTGGCAGCAGCAGTAGTCGAACTCGATGCCCTGGCCGATGCGGTTGGGCCCGCCGCCCAGGATGACCACCTTCTTCCGGTCGGTGCGGACCGACTCGTTCTCCTCCTCGTAGGTGGAGTAGTGGTAGGGGGTGTGCGCTTCGAACTCGGCGGCGCAGGTGTCCACGGTCTTGAACACCGCGTCCACGCCCAGCTTCTGGCGCGCCAGGCGCACCTCCGCCTCCTTGGCGCCGGTCTGGAAGGCGATCTGCTGGTCGGAGAAGCCCCACTCCTTGGCCTGGCGCAGGGTCGTGGCGGACAGATCCGACAGTTTCCGTCCCTTCAGTTCCGCGATCTCGAATTGGACGATCTGCTGGATGTGGGCCAGGAACCACGGG
>DATNIW010000143.1:0-9274 GCA_035604215.1 Fibrobacteria bacterium | reverse complement strand
AGCGGCAGATGCGATCTCGCGAAGGTGGTGCCGGAAATCGTCGCCGAGGCCTCCGGATTCCTTTCCGACCGGATCCGGGTCTCCGTCGCGGGACCTCCCGCCCTGGTGGGAGTCGGGATCCAGACCCTCCGGCAGATCCTGCTGAACCTGCTGGTGCACATCCGCATGGCGACTCCCGACCGTCCCTGCCGCGTGGACATCTTCTGGCACCTCGGAGCGGGAGGAACCACCCTCTGCTGCGTCGACGACGGTCCCGGAGTCCTCCCCGAGGACATCACCCTTCTGGGATGGCCCGTGACCACCCTGAGAAACCAGGACCTCAATCCGGGATTCGGGATGTTCTTCGCGAACCTCGCGGCGGAGTCCGCGGGATGCTCCCTGGCCTGCTCGACCGAGGCGGGACGGGGGCTGCGAACCGAAATCCGGATGCCTGCCCCCTAGTCGCAGGTCCCGGAGCAGGGGACGAAGGGTCCGTTCGTGCCGGTCACCGCGACGGAAGATCCGATCAGGCCGCCCGCGGTTGCGGTGATCGTGATGGATCCCGGCGACGACATTTGGACGATCGCGTAGCACTCGCCGTTGAACGCCTTCCGGACGTTGCCTCGGTAGGAGGCTCCGGTGGTGTCCGCGTTGTCCACGGCGACGATGCTCCCGGCCGTCCCCGCGACCGAGAAGGTCACGGAGTTGGTGGCCGCAGCCACCTGGACTCCGCTGGCGTCGACGATGCTGGCCTTTACGTAGGCGACGTCGTCCAAGTCCGTGGCGATGCTGGGGTGGTCCACGGTGAGAAGCACCTTGGCGGCGGCACTGGTCGACGTCTTGGGGGCCGTGGTGGCGGTTCCGCCCCAGACCGCGGAGAACTGGTACCCGATGGACTTGATCCTGTCCATGCGATCGATCAGCCCGAAGATCTGGGTTCCATCGGTCCCGACCACGGTGGGCCAGGCCGCGTTGGCCTCGCCCAGGTATTCGGCACCGGTCCAGATGAACTCGCCGACGATCTGGGGATTGGGAACGAAGAAGCTGGTCCACAGGCTGGGCGTCATGCCCATCTCGGTGGCGATCCCGGAGTGGTGCGGCGTGTTCGCGGTGATGGCGGTCAGAAGTTCCGTGTTGTGGTAGTTGACCCCGAACACGTCCAGGATGTCCAGGACCCCGTTGGGGTAGGAGGGGTTGGCACCGGTGGAGCCCGGGTAGTCGCCGCTGGCGCTGGGTTGGAACAGCGCCTGCGTGACCGGGCGCGTGGCGTCGTTGGCGTGGCAGATGTTCACCATGTCCTGGGTGTACGGGATCCGGGTCGCGATCGCGTCGCGGATCTCGTTCCCGATGCTGTAGGCGATGATGGACGGGTGGTTCCGATCCCGCTTCACGGCGTCCGCCAGATCCGTCTGGTACCAGGTCTTGAAGTAGGTGGCGTAGTCGCCGGGCATGCTGTACTTGTGGCTGGTCCAGACGTCGAAGAATTCGTCCAGCACCAGGAACCCCATCCGGTCCATGAGATCCAGAACCTCCGGATTCTTGGGATTGTGGGAGGTCCGGATCGCGTTCACTCCAATGGACTTGAGCACCGCGAGGCGGCGTTGCCAGGCGCGCAGCGGAGCGGCGGTGCCCAGGCCGCCGATGTCGTCGTGCAGGCAGACGCCCTTGACCTTGACGTTCTGTCCGTTCACCAGGAGGCCTGTTTCGGGATTGAACACGATGGTCCGGATCCCGAAGGGGGTGGTCTCGTCGTCCAAGGTGGTGCCACCCGATCGGACCGCCGTCACGACCTGGTACATGTTGGGCGTGGAGGGACTCCAGAGTTTGGCGTTCGCCACCGGCATGTCCAAGGAGAAACTGGTGGAATCTCCGGCCCCCACGTTCTGCGCCGCCGTCGCGACCGGGGAAAGCGCCGTGCCGCTCGGATCGGACAACGTCGCCTGCACCGAAACGCTCTTGGCCGCGGTGCCTTGATTGACCACCCAGGTCTGGATGTGGACCGACGACGTGGTCGGAGTGGTCACCACCGTGGACCACTTGCCGATGTGGACCGGATTCTCGATCAGGAGTCGGACGTGGCGGTTGATGCCGCCGCCCGAGTACCAGCGGGAGGCCGGTTGCACCGAATTGTCCACCTTCACGGCGATCACGTTGTCCGCGCCTCCGGTCTTGGCCTGGGAGGTGATCTCGTAGCGGAACGACACGTACCCGTTGGGCCGTGTCCCCAGCGAAGTTCCGTTGATGTAGACGGTGCTGTTGGCCATCACCCCGTCGAAATCGACGAAGATTCGTTGCCCCGAGGCGCTGGCGGGTAACGGGAAATGCTTGCGGTACCAGCCGATGCCTTCCGGCAGGTAGCCGCCGTAGCCGGTGGTGGTCGCGTTCTGGTCGTAGGGGCCCTCGATGCTCCAATCGTGCGGCACGTTCAATTTCCGCCAGGAACCGTCCGCGAAGGCGGTCTGGTTCGCGCCGGTCGCATCGCCGTCGTCGAACAGCCAATTCGTGTCCAAGGGAATCGTCGCCCGGGCCGAGGTCGTGGGGGTGGAAGAGCCGGTGTCCTGCAGCAGGATGACGAGGCTGTCCGGGGAGGTCTCGTCCCAAGCCACCGTGTCCGCCAGATACCCCGAGATGGTGGTGACGATGGTGTTGGTGCTGGAGGCGGCCAAGTTCCTGGCCGAATACCCGTCCGCGGAGGTGACCCGGCTGGGCGCACCTGTCGGGCCGTGACTCCCGGTGAAGACGAAGCGGAAGGAGCTGGTGCCGGTCGGGGTCGCGATGCGGCACAGATGGAGTCCATCCGGCGGGTTTCGCACGGGGATGGACCAGATTCCCGGGTCCATGTAGCCGTTCTGGAGATTGGCGACCTCCCTGCCGGAGAGGTCGAGCACGTCCACCCGCACATGCCCGGCGGCGGGATTGGTGAACAGGATTCCGCCTTCCGCGCTGTAGTGCGCCGCCATGGCCGGACTCCCGGGCAGCAGGGAGGTGGGGAAGGAGAAGGAGAACCTGCCGTTGCTGTCGCTGGTGTCCGTCAATCCCTTCTCCAGCATGCGGACGACAGCGCTGGCGATGGGCTTTGCCGTCTTGGCGTCCTCCACGACGCCGGTCAACGTCCCGGTGGCGGGGAAGACGACCGGGCATAGCCCGAGAACCGCTGCCGCGATCGTGCTGTGCCGTCTCCCCATCCTGTTTTCCTCCTTGCACCGAGATTCACGGTTGACGAACCTGCGAACCCGGTTCAGGCTCGTCACTATCGTCTCCACATACTTCACAATAGGCGAAAACCCGAGATTCGGACAGGCGATTCCGTTGTCCATCCGAACCAGGGATGGGAACCGATGCCGGACCTGCCGCGTCTTGGGATATTGGAGAGGGTTGGTGCCATGTGCCCGACCCAGCCAGGAGGCACCCATGTTCGTCCTATTCGGTCTGATGGCACAATTGCTCAGCGCCGCTCCTTCGGGTGGGATGGATGTACCCAACCCGACCTGGGAAAGCCCGACTTCCGCCACCACCTCCCTCTCGATGGGAGGCGCGGATGCCTCGGCGGGGGAGCAGCGCTACGGTTACGGAGGACGCTATGGCGGCGACTACGGCTACCGGCGAAGGAGGCTTTCTGGTCCGGGATTGATCGTGGGAGGGGCTGTCATGACCGGGATCGGCGCCGCACTTCTCGCGACCCAACCACGTCAGGGATGGAACGATGTCGGAGCGCCCGAACCAACCAACAACGCCGCCGGGGTCATCCTGGTGGTGGGAGGGGTCGTGATGATGGGCTGCGGAATCGCCATCACGATGGCGGACCAGTAGGCATCGCGTCGCATCGCATCCGTGTCCGGAAGCGATTGTTCATCGTGACGGGGATCGGGGAAGGTATCTTGTGGGCTCGGCGGCATCGTCCGTCGAATAGGGGGGCGCACAGGTTTCGACAGAGTGAGAAGTTTGGCAGTGGCACGCAGAGGGTCCAGGTGGCCTCTCAAAAAACCTGGAAACCAATACCAGGCGAAGAGTCCTACTCTTACGCTCTTGCCGCGTAACTAACCCTTACAAAGCAGCGACGAACAGGCCATGTCTCCGGGCCTGCAAGTCGAACCTCAGGGGGCTGGGTCGAGCGCATGTCCGGGGCGCACGACCGAGATTCACTGGACTGGTTCTTCTCGAAGCGCGTCGATTGGCGGCGGGGAGAGCGAGATCAAATAGTCGACTAAGCGTGTAGAGGCTGGCAAGTGACTTTCTTTGGACGGGGGTTCGATTCCCCCCGCCTCCACTTCCGAGGGCGCTCTCGAGGCGCATCCTCGGTCATCGACCCCTCGGCGTCCCCCGATACGGACGCCGTCGGGGTCGTTTCCCTTCGGCTGCATCCTCGATAGCGGCCTCGGAAGCTCGTGCTTCATACTGGGCTGGCGCCTTTGGCGCTTCGCTACGTCGTGCGTTGGGGAGGTTTGAGGAAAATTGGGTGGCGTCGGTTGGGCTGGCGCCTGTGGCGCTTCGCTGCGGGCTGGGGGGGCGTTGGCGAAGGGTCGAGAGAGTTGGGGAGCTTCGGGGAGGTTCGAGAGCGCCAAGAGGGGGGGGGAATCGAACCGGGATCCGACGGTAAGGTGCAGGCATCTCCCGTAGAATCGAGAGGCTGGTAGTAGAGATAGGCCGATTGGTCCGACGAGTTTAGGTGAACGTGGATCGGAACGTTGAACCCTGCTCGGAGCACACTGGGCTACGTTGGTTGGCACTTGCTTGAGGAGAGTGGGGACGACTTCGGACGGGATCGTCACCTCTTGAGTACTTGGATGCACGGCAGATTCGCAGACGTCCAGCCAAAGGAGGACAATGAGACCTATTTTTCCGAGTGACCAGGAGTTTCCCGAAAACTACACACAACCATTTCCGTTGGATGTGCCCGCCAACCTTACCAGGTCGGACGGATTCCGGAGGAGAGATCGAAATGCGCCTTTTCAGACGGTTGCTCATCGTGGCCCTGGCAGCCGGATTCGCTTTCTGGTGGTTCGGATTCGCAGGGCCGTATTGCGTTTCGTCCACGAAGATCGAACTGATCGTGGGTTGGGTCGTTCTGACCGCACTGGTCGTTGCAGCAGGAATCAGCCTGCTCGTGCACAAGCTGATTTCCTCCAAGGTATCCATCCATCGCATAGGAGAGTCGGAATGAAGCGGAGAATCCTCGGCCCACTGTTGGCCTTCGGAGTCATGACAGCCTTGACGGGATGTTGGCAGGACGTTCCCGCCGGGAGCGTCGGAGTCAAGATCTACAAGCTAGGCGGAAACAAGGGCGTTGATCACGAAGTTCTTGGTGTCGGCCGGTACTGGATCGGGTGGAACGAGGACTTGGCGCTGTTCCCCACCTCCCAGCAGCAGTACACGTGGACGGCATCTTCGAACGAAGGCAAGGCCATCGACGAATCGTTCACCTTCCAGACGGCGGAAGGTGTTTCCATCAATACCGATGTCGGCGTCGCCTACCAGATCGACCCGGAGCATGTGGGCGATTTGTTCCAAAAATTCAGGCAAGGCCCGGAGCAGATCACGGACGGATTTCTCCGGAACATCGTTCGGGACGATTTGAACAAGCTAGGTGCCCACGATTCATTGGCCGGAATCCTCGGAGCCGGGAAGCAGAAGTTGTTCGACACCTTGCAGATGGTCGTCGCTTCCGACGTGTCGAAAATCGGACTCACGGGGTTGCGGCTGTTCACCGTGGGGGAATTTCGTCTGCCCCCTTCCGTGAAGGCCTCCATCGACGAGAAGATCACCGCCAACCAGAAGGCCTTGCAGGCGCAGAACGAGCTTGCCGTGACCCAGGCCGAAGCGGCGAAAACCGTCGCGGAAGCGGAAGGAAAAGCCAAGGCGGCTGTCGCAGAAGCCCAGGGCCAAGCCCAGGCGAATGAGCTGAAGCAACGCACGATCACACCGGAGCTGATCCAATGGGAAACCGTCCAGAAATGGGACGGGCATCTCCCTCAGGTTCAGGGTGGAAATACTCCGATCATCAACCTCAAGTAACCCCAACGCTGGATTCCGGGTGAATCGCCCCGGAAATTGAGGAGGCTCCTACACTTAAGAAGGGGGCGTCTTCATGGGAGTGAGCAAGTTTTCAGGTGAGGTTCGCGCGCGTTCAGTCCAACTGGTCTTGGAGCAGGAAGCCCAGCACAAGTCCACCTCTTTCCCGCGCAACTCGCGGGAGCGCAGCGTGCCGGTCGGAATGTCCGTTCCAGGATCTGTCTGGAAGAAGGCGAAGATGCTCCGATCCACGGTCAGGCCTTCTTCTTGGAGGACCGTTTGCGTTCCAGCAGCCCCAGGTCCTGGAGCCGCCGTCCCATCGCATCGTCCCGGGATACCGATTCGAGATCGGCATCCAGACCGAGAACGAACAGGACTTTGATCAGGCTCGCCAGGGAGACTCCGTCGTCGCCGTGTTCCAATCGCACCAGGGTGGTACGGGCCACCCCCGCTCGTTCTGCGACTTGCGCCGACGAGAGATCGCGCCGCAGGCGTGCCAACCGGAGGTTTTCCCCCAGGGTGCTCAAGATCCGCTCCTGGCTGGGGAGCAATGATGTTTTGGGCTCTTTCATAGTGATCTATATATGATATATTAAATGCCAAATAAAGTCTAGATATAGAACACTAAATGTTAGCACGTTGGTCACCAGGTTGATTTCTGACCGTGTTCACGGAGCTCCCTGATCTGGCTGAGCCGTATTGGATGGAAATGGGCGTTGGAATGGAGGCGGGACCAAATTGGGTGTAATTGGGTGTAGTTTTGGTTCATGCAATGGGCAGATGCGATCGAGATCACTCCGGAAGTCCTGAGGCAGATCGCTGGGATCGACGAATTCAAGGGCGCTTGGCGCGCCTTGGGGAGTTTGGCACCGGATCGGTTGTCGGCGTTGCGGCGGGTGGCCACCATCGAAAGCATCGGCTCGTCGACCCGCATCGAGGGTAGCAAGTTGACCGATCGGGAAGTCGAGCGGCTGTTGTCGAACATGGAGGTCCGGTCCTTCGACAGCCGAGACGAGCAGGAAGTGGCCGGCGATGCCGAGCTGATGGACTTGGTGCTCGAGTCGTTCCAGGACATTCCCTTCGACGAAAACCACATCAAGCAGTTGCACAAGATCCTGTTGCGCCACAGCGAGAAGGACTCCTGGCATCGGGGCGACTACAAGACCACCTCGAACAGCGTCGCCGCCTTCGACGAGACGGGTGTCCAGATCGGGATCGTGTTCCGGACCGCGTCGCCCTTCGATACGCCGCGGTTGATGACGGAACTTGTCGCATGGGTGGACCGGGAGCGGGAAACCGGCCGTCTGCATCCGCTGCTGGTCGTGGCCCTTTGCGTGGTGGTGTTCCTGGAGATCCATCCGTTCCAGGATGGAAACGGACGGCTGAGCCGGGCGTTGACCACGCTTCTGCTTCTGCAGGCCGGATACGCCCATGTACCCTTCAGTTCGCTGGAGAGCGTGATCGAGCGGAACAAGGAGGCCTACTACCTGGCGTTGCGCCAGACCCAGGGCACGATTCGCACGGAAACACCGGACTGGCGGCCGTGGCTGGAGTTTTTCCTGGGGTCCCTGGCCGAGCAGGTGCGGCGGCTTGAGAAAAAGATCGAGCGCGAGAAGATCGTGCTGGCGTCGCTGCCCGAGCTGTCGGTTCGGATCGTCGAGTTCGCCCGCGAGCATGGTCGGGTCACCATCGGCGAAGCCATCCGGCTGACCGGCACCAGCCGGAACACGCTCAAGCAGCACTTCCGGGCATTGGTGGAGCGTGGGAGGCTGGAACCGCACGGCAGCGGTCGGGGGGTGTGGTACGGCTTGAGGTGAGCGCTCGATGGATCCGACAGAGTGCCCACTCTCGCCGGTCAGAGCAGCTTGTGGATCACGCTCCTGGCTTTCTTCTGCAACTCTTCCTCCACCTCTCCCAGGGGCACATCCACGGTCTGGCTGACCTTGAGGGAGAAGGTGATCAGCTTGTGGCAGGCGAGGACCGCGTCGATGCGCACCGGAAGGGACTTGTTGTTCATCGCGATCTTCGCGGCGACGGTTCCGGCCGCGCGCAGAGCGTCGCCGTAGGGGACTTCGGTGGGCACAATGATCCGGGTGGTGTCGTTGGCCTTGAGCTCCACCTGGATGTCCTTGCCCTGGAGGAACCTGTGGTTTTCCGTGGACAACTCGTAGCCCAAGGTGACGCCATCGAGCCCGAAGGAATTGGGGTTGTAGCAGGACAACACGAAATTCACGGTGGTGTGGTGGGGCGTGATCTCGCCCACCTCGTAGGTCACGTACCGGAAGGTGGGCTTCTTGATGTCCCCGGACAGCTCATGGCCCAGCATCGCGCAGGAGGAGAGTCCCAGCAGGACCAAGGACGCGACCAGGATCTTCCGTTTCATCGTACTTCCACCTTTGGTGTTGCTCGAGTCTCGGACAGGGCGTGGGAAAATGTAACCCCGCGGAGAATCCTATACTGCTGGTCCGGATGCTCCGATCCAGCCACGACAGACTCATGGACGTCGCCGAGGAAAGCGCCTTGGTCCTGCGCGCGAGGAACGGCGACTTCGACGCCTTCGACCGACTGGTGCGCGGGTGCGAACGCCGCGCCTGGGCGGTGGCCTGGAGGCTCCTGGGAGAAAAGGAAGAAGTCGAGAACGTCGTCCAGATCTCCTTCCTGAAGGCGATGGAGGCATTGGAGACCTTCCGCGGCGATTCCCGGTTCTGCACCTGGGTGGGACAAATCGTGACCCGGACCGGTCTCGACGCCCTCCGCTCGCGGAAACGGAAGGAGGGGCTTTCCCTGGACGAGTTGTCGTCGGAGTCCGAAGACGACCCCATCGCCCGGCCCGAACTCCTGGTGGACTGGAGCGAGGATCCCTCGCGGTCCATCGAACGCCACGAACTGCAGGCCATCCTGGACGGGGCGATCGCGACGCTGCCCGACACGCTGCGCGCCACGTTCGTGCTGCGGGACGTGGATGGTCGTTCCACGGAGGAGACCGCGCGAGAACTGGGCATCACGGCGGGGAACGTCAAGGTGCGCCTCCTGCGCGCGCGGCTGCGGCTGCGGGAGGAATTGACGCGAGCCTTCGGCGGCGAGGCGATGGCGCATGTCCACGGCATCCCGGCGGGACTTGGCGGCTTGGCCGCCGCATCGGAGGGTCTGCGATGAAGGATTGCGAAGAGCTTCTGTCCGGAATTTCCGACTACATCGACGGCACGGCATCCAAGGAGCTGTGCGCCGAACTCCAGCACCACATGGAAGGCTGCGAGAATTGTCGCGTGGTCGTGGACACCATCCA
>DATNIW010000142.1:0-4304 GCA_035604215.1 Fibrobacteria bacterium | reverse complement strand
GTACTTCATCTATCGCGCCTGGTTCGCCAATGCTTCCGACTCGCTCCCGGTCCAGGAAACCGCCCGCGATTCCGCCCAAGGCCAATTCACCCTGGAGGACTCGCTCACCGTTCCCGGAAATCCCAACCGCCCCGATTCCCTGATCTGGGGCGACGGCAGCACCTTCGAGACCTTGAGCCGCGATTCCCTGGGCCGAATCGCTGAGACCACCGACTTCGACCACGGAGTCGCGCAAGCCACTGGAACCGCCACCTATCGCTACGATGCCCAGGGCCGCCTGATCTGGTACATCCAATCCGGTAACATCGGTGACACCACCCAATACCTCTACGCCTGGTCGGATGCCACCGCCATCCGTCCCCGCGCCTCCGATGTCCGCAGCTTCCGCCTGGTGGGGAACAGCCTCGAGATGGACCTTCCCTCCTCGGATCGGGTCCGCATCGACCAGCTCGACCTGGAAGGGAGGGTGCTGGCGAATCTGGCGGATCGCCCCTTCCCGGCCGGTCGCTCCCTGCTTCCGCTCCCGCCCCACGCCGTGGGACTCCTGCGCCTGCGCTCCCCCGGAGGGGAATCCGTGCTGCTGGAGCCGCCTCGGTAGGCCTGGAAGGGAAGGCGTCCGCACCGGAAACGACCCCCTGTAAGGGTCCGACGAGCCTATTTTCAGGATCGAGTCACGATCCAAAACGGGTGCGATTGCCGCAATGGCGAGGTACAAGATGAATCCGACGCGTCGAATCCTCGGTTGCTTTTTTTGGGCGGCATTGTCGGCGAGCCCCGCCATGAGTGCCTCCTTCAACCTGGGCGTGAACCTGTCCGACAGCCTCCGCCCGGTGACCCAATGCGCCGGCGGATCCCTCTACGGCATGACGGAAACGCTGCCTTCGGACATCGCCGGCATGGTGGCTCCGCTCAACGCCTACGCCTACAGGCAGCCCGGCATGGTCGGCTCCGGACACCAGCAGCCCTCGGGCGACGGCATCGCCGTGGCCAAACGGCTCGCCTCCACCCGGAGCAAGGTCCAGTTCGACTTGGCCGACGTGTTGCCGGGCTGGCCCTACAACTGGGTCAGCACGTCCAACTACGAGAGCCTGGTGACGACGGTGATCAACAACAAGCTGGCCTCCGGCGTCACCAACTACTCCGGCTACGAGATCTGGAACGAACCCGACGGCACCTGGAAGACCGCCAATGGCGACTTCAACACCACCTGTTGGAAACCCCTATTCACCCTCATCCGGTCCCTGGACCCTACCGCCAAGATCATCGGGCCGTCCTATTCGTACTACAACAACAGCAGCATGTCGTCCTTCCTGACCTACGCCAAGGCCAACAACTGCCTCCCCGACCTGGTGAGCTGGCACCAATGGGGATCGGACGGATTCGCCGGAGCGGTCCAGAGCTACCGCACCCTGGAATCCAGCCTCGGGATCGGGCACCACCAGCTCAGCATCAACGAATATTCGTCCAACACGCACACCTACGAGGGATGCCCGGGCGTCTCCGTTCCCTTCATCGCGAAGTTCGAACGCAACGACGTGGAGAGCGCCATGATCTCCTGGTGGTTCACCGCCCTGCCCGGCCGGTTGGGAAGCCTGCTCACCTCGGGGAACGCCAAGGGCGGAGGCTGGTACATGTACAAGTGGTACGGCGACATGACCGGATACATGGCCAACACCACGCCCCCCAACGACGCCAGCGACGGGGTGGACGCCTTCGCCTCCGTGGACAAGACCAAGCAGAACGCCAGCATCGTGCTGGGCGGCAACAGCGTGGGGACCGTGAACGTGGCCGTGAGCGGAGTCCCGGCTTGGATGGGCTCGAGCGTCAACGTCATGCTCGAGTACGTGACCTGGACCGACAAGGACACTCCAGTGACCGGAACCACGACAGTCTCCACCACCAAGTACACGGTGACCAACGGATCGTTCTCTGTTCCGGTGAACGTGACCAGCCAACTCTACGCCTACCACCTCTACGTGACCCCCGCGAGCACGGGGATCCTGGGCGGAACCAGTTCGGCGACGAATTCCAACTCCTACCGCATTCGCGACCTGCAGGGACGCGATTTGGGCATGGTCGAGCTCCAGGCGGACCAGACCCTGGAGTCGGCCGTGGGACGGAGCGTCTCCCACCCCGGCATCTACGTGGCGACCCCTGCCTCCGCACGCGGAATTTCCCGGAAGGTCCTCGTCTCCGCCCTCTAGGGATGGTGGCGTCGTCGTCGTGGTTCAGCGAAACACGAAGTAGACGGCTCCCACCAGGCAGAGGACGGCCGCCAGGTAGTTCCAGCGAAGAGTCTGGCCCATGTACAGCACGGCGAAGGGAACGAAGACCGAGAGGGTGATCACCTCTTGGAGGATTTTCAATTGCGCCAGGCTGAATCGACGGTACCCGATCCGATTGGCGGGAACCTGCAGCATGTATTCGAACAACGCGAGGCTCCAACTCGCCAGCACCGCGATCCACCAAGGCTTCCCCGACAGGTTCTTCAGGTGCGCGTACCACGCGAAGGTCATGAAGACGTTGGAACCGACGAGCAGCAGGACGGTTTGGCTCCAAACTGGCATGCGCCGGAATGGTAGTTCGGAACCGAACCCCCTGCGATCCCATTCCCGGGTCACCTCTGGTGCATCTGCAGCGGGGAAGGTTGGCCTACCTTTTCCCATGTCCGGATCCGGTGCCCTGGCTTGGCGGATCCGCGACGGTTTCGGGGGTTCCACCCCTGGAGGCCCAGGTTGCGAGAGAACACCGCGGAGCCCGTCCTGCGAGGCGTGTCCGAGGCTCGCGGCACAAGCCGGAGACAAAGCAAGGATGTTGGCGCGATGATCACCGCTGAACTCAAGAGGCTGGAAGCGACCCTTTGGCAGACCGCCGACCAGCTCCGCTCCAATTCCAGCCTGAAGTCCTCGGAGTACTCCGTCCCGGTGTTGGGGTTGATCTTCCTCAAGTTCGCCGACAACAAGTACAGCGCCTTCGAGAAGGAAATCCAAGCCGAATTCGAGAGCCTGAAGGGCACTCGCCGCGAGCGGAAGCTCTTCGACATCGCCATCGCCAAGTGCGGATTCTTCCTGCCCTATGACGCGCGGTACAGCTACTTGCTGGAGCGCCCCGAGAAGGACGACCTCGCCGAGGCCATCAAGCACGCCATGGAGCAGGTCGAGACCTTCAAGGAAGACCTGCAAGGAGTGCTCCCCAAAGACGAGTACTTCCGGCTCAACCGCAGGAAGGTGGGGAGCCGCGAGGTCATCGACAACGGCATGTTGGCAGGGCTTCTCAAAAGTTTCTCGAACATCCCGCGAGACGCATCGGGCGACGTTTTCGGCCTCATCTACGAATACTTCCTGAGCAATTTCGCACTGGCCGAAGGCCAGGGAGGCGGACAGTTCTTTACGCCGCGCTCTGTGGTACGTTTGATGGTGGAAGTGATCCAGCCCTACGCCGGCACTGTCTTCGACCCTGCCTGTGGATCGGGGGGCATGTTCGTGCAGTCGGCGCAGTTCGTGGAAGAGCACCGCTCCCAGAAGCCCGACGCCAGTCTTTACGTGTACGGGGCCGAGAAGACCCTGGAGACCGTGAAGCTCGCCAAGATGAACCTCGCGGTCAATGGGTTGCGCGGGGAGGTCTTGGAGGCCAACTCCTACTACGACGACCCTCACCGGAGCTTCGGGAGGTTCGACTACGTGCTGGCCAATCCGCCCTTCAATGGCGACGGTGTGCTCCTTGCCAAGGTCGAGAAGGACCGGCGCTTCAACACGTACGGGGTGCCGCGCAACAAGACAGACGCCAAGGCCAAAGACAAGGGCGCCGTGGAGGTTCCCAACGCGAACTACCTGTGGATCAATCTGTTCGCCACCTCCCTGAAGCCCGGTGGCCGCGCCGGATTGGTCATGGCCAACTCCGCCTCCGATGCGCGTCACAGCGAGGCGGACATCCGCAAGAACCTGGTCGATGCGGGACTGATCTCGGGGATGCTCACGCTACCCTCGAACATGTTCTACACCGTCACCTTGCCGGCCACCCTCTGGTTCTTCGACAAGGCGAAGAAGGACGACAAGATCCTGTTCATCGACGCCCGCAACGTTTTCACACAGATCGATCGCGCCCACCGCGAGTTCACCGAAGAACAGTTGCAAAACCTCGCGCTCATCCACCGACTCCGCGAAGGAGACCGCCAGGCCTTCGTGGAGCGCGTCGACGGATACTTTGGGAACGGGTTCACGAGCCTGGAGGAAAGCCTCCCGAGCTTGCGCGAAGTGACCGGACGCTTGGACAAGTACCTGACGGAAAACGGCATTAAGGACCTA
>DATNIW010000141.1:0-22918 GCA_035604215.1 Fibrobacteria bacterium | reverse complement strand
CTTTTCCGTTTGGACAGCGAGCGTTCAACACGCAGGAGAAACCGATGTTCAGAGAATCCCTCGCCTTTTGCCTTGTCCTGCTCTCCCTGACCGGGGCCGCGGAGATTCAAACCATCGCCGATCCCTCCAATTGCATCAAGTTGCCGGACGAATACCAGGAAACCTGCATCTCCCAGACCAAGGCCGGGCATCCCTACTCCTTCAGGGTATTGCAGGCGACTCCGAGCAAACTGATCATCGAGCCAGTGGATTCCCTCCAGAACCGGAACCCCGCCCCGTCGGACATGAAAAGCCCCGGAACGGAGGAACGCCAAACGGCCGCCCTGGAAAAATTGGCGGAATCGTCCCGGCAGACGGCCACGGCCTTGACCGTCATGGCGGGCCTGGAGGTTGCGGGGGTGGTTGTGGGAATCGTGTCGATCATCCTGTTCCTCAAATGATCGGGTCGTTCCACATGGGGGGACTGTCCGCAGGTTCCCCTGCAGAACACCTGTTTTTCCGTATGGATCCTCGCCAATTCCTGTTCTATGGGCCTTCCCGGACTTGAACCGGGGACCAAGCGATTATGAGTCGCGTGCTCTAACCGACTGAGCTAAAGGCCCTGTGAGCGAAGAGGGAAACGTAGCACGACCGCTGTTCGGGGGCGGGTCGTCAGGCCAGCAAGTTGAGGGGGCCGTTCCCCG
Organism: Fibrobacteria bacterium; assembly: GCA_035604215.1. Classification (GTDB taxonomy): domain Bacteria; phylum Fibrobacterota; class Fibrobacteria; order UBA5070; family UBA5070; genus UBA5070. The sequence goes on along the minus strand of DATNIW010000141.1, from coordinate 22,235 downwards.
AACCCAGGCCGGGTGCGGTTTGGATGGCTTGGGTGAGCCAGTTCTTGGCTTCGCCGACGGCCACGCGGAGCTCCATCCCGCGCGCGTGGAAGGCCGCGATGGCCGAGGCCAGGGCGCAACCGGTTCCGTGGGTGTGCATGGATTCCAGCCGGACCGATGGATAGAGACGGATTCCGTCGCCATCGGCCAGCACGTCCGGGGATTGCGTCCCCCCCAGGTGTCCACCCTTGAGGAGGACGGCTGTGGAGCCCAGAAGCACCCGGAGTTCGGCGGCGGCGGATTCCATCTCCTGGGTGGTGCAGATGCGACGGCCCAGCAGGAGCGCCGCCTCGTCGAGATTGGGGGTGACCAGGTCGGCTCGTCCGAACAGCGGGCGGAATCCGTCCAAGGTGGAGGTGTCCGCCAGGGCCGGTCCGTGCTTGGGCGCCACCACGGGATCCACGACCAGAAACCCCGGCCACCCTTCCAGGCAGGTGGCGACGGCTCGCGCGTTCTCTCCGTTTCCCAGGGCGCCCGTCTTCACCGCGGCCACCGGAAAATCCGCGAGCACCGCCTGCAGCTGGTCTTGCAGGAATCGCGGGGGCAGCACAAGGACTTCGCGGACTCCCTTGGTATCCTGCACCGTGAGGAGGGCGAGCGCCGCCGCTCCGTAGACTCCGTGGCGATGGAAGGTCTTCAGGTCGGCCTGGATCCCGGCGCCTCCACTGGGGTCCGAGCCCCCGATCGCAAGGCAGACCGGGATCATCCGACGAGCCGGGGACGCGAGGGAAGCAACGAGCGGTCGCAGGGTCCACCGCAGGCGACCGAGGCGAGGCCGGGGACAAGGAATAGGTGCCTGGGTTCCACGCTGCTGAACGTATCCACTTCCCACCCCGTTTCCAAAGGGGAGGGGGGAAATACCTTTGCGGATCGAATGACCGAAACCCTCCATCGCGATCCACACCGGGTCGTCTGCGTCGGCGACGTGCTCGCCACGCGCCGAATCGGGGCGACCGAGACCCTGGAACGCCTGTCCCGGATCCGGGCGCCGCAAAGGCCCTGGAAGTTCTGGCACCTGGGTGAACCCACCACCACGGCGCACGCCCTCCTCCAGGAAGCCATCTGGCGCGCACTCGGATTCGATGCCGGTCGGCTGCTGCTTTCGCTGGGATCGGCGGAGGCGGCGGATCCGTCCTTCTCCCCCCGGGAAACCCTGGACGGAATCCGGCAATGCCTGGACCTGCTGGCGGACAAGGGTCCGAAGGACCTGTGGGTGCTTTTGCCCACGCCGTCGCTCTGGCCGCTGGATCTGCGCGACGGGGTGGAGGATCTGCGATCCGGCCTGGTCGGACTGCGGGGCCGATGGCGCTTCGTCGACGCCGAACCGGAGGCCGCCGCCTTCCTCGCGTCGCAGGCATCCCACCCCGACACCGCAGCGGCCCTCGTGGAGGATTCCCCGTCCGGCCCGATGCCCACGGGCACCGGCGCCCTCCTGCTCGCCGAGCAGATCCATCTGGCCTGGGAAGCGTGACGCCGCCCGCGGTCTCCGACATTTTCCGTCAAAGGAGAGCGCGGTGAGACCGAGGATCCGGGTCCACGCCCTCTTGGGCACGGGATCCGGACGGGACGCTCCATCCGCGGGGGTGTCCATACTCCATCTTCCCGAGGGAACCACCACTTCCCGATGGATCTCGCGCGGCGCCTCGCGTTCGAAGGGCCTGGCCACCGATGTGGAACGGATCCTGAACGACCATCTCCCGATCTCCCGCCACTGCGTGCTGGACCTTTCCGAATCCGACCTGGACCTGATCGCCCTCACCGACGAGTTGGACCCGCGCTGGCCTCGGGGCCTCCCCCGCATGGTGTCGGTCCTGGGCGACGTGGCGGCGCAGGTCGCCGGATTGGGAGCCAAGGGCGAGTCCGGCCTCCTGGTGCTCGACCTTCCCGGGAGCAACAACGTCCAGCGCCTCCGCAAGATCCGATCCTGGTGCCAGATCCGGGGCTTGGGAGTGGCCTTGCGCGGAGGCTTGGACGGCGAGGCGCCGGATTGGCTCCGCCACCTTCCGGAGGGCTCCACGCCCGGCGAATTGGCCGCCCTCCTGGGCGCGACGAGCTAAGACTCCGAGAGGATCCGTCTTCCCGCCAACCACCGGAAGGCGAGAACGGTGTAGACCTGGACGAGATCCGCCCCCGCTTCCCGCAAGGCCAGCATCTGACTGCCCGCCTCCACTCCTCCGCAAGCCACGATGGAAAGTCCCGGCTCCGATCGCCTGGCTTGCAGGACTCCGCGCAACGTGCTGGGAAACAGGGGTCGTCCCGAGAGGCCCCCTCTGAGGGTGGGACGCCCAAGTTCCGGGAGATCGGGGAGGGGCTCGCCCTGGGGCCAGGTCCCGCCGGAAGCGGGCCAGGTGTTGAACAGGACCGCGCCGGTCAGGCCGGCGGAACGAACCGACTCCAGGGCGATGGCGAACGCGTCTTCGGAGAGGTCGGGAGAAAGCTTCACCCAGATCGGCTTGCGCACCGACTGCCGTTCGCGGAAATCGCGCACTTCCTCCAGCAGCCGGTGGATCCGGTCCCAGGAGCGGTCCAGGCGCTCGTGTCCGGTGTTGGGGCACGAAATGTTGATCTCCACGTAATCGGCCTCGGGCCAGGCGATTTCCAGGCAGTCCAGGACGTTGCGGTCGGGACTTTCTCCCGCGAGAAGGTCCGGGTCTTCGGCGATGGAGATCCCCACCAGCAGCCCGCGCTCTTCGCAGGCGGATCGCTGGTCGGAAATGCGTCTGGCCAACTCCCGGATGCCGGGGTTGTTCAGGCCCATCGCGTTCTGGATGGCTCCGAACTCCTCGATGGTCCGCACCCGCGGATGGAGCGGATTGCCGGCGCGTGGCCGCAAGGTCGCCGTCCCCACCGTCACCGCCCCGAACCCGAGCGTCGCGAAGGCGGGCAGGAACCAGGCCCGCTTGGAGGCGCCTGCGGCCAGGACCAGGGGCGTGCGCAGGGAGAGGGGCGTGGAGCCGTCCCGGAAGGTCAGGGTGCAAGCCGCGGAAGGCGGGGGCTCCCACCGCGAAGTCAACCGGAAGAATTGCGCGAGCAGGGCGAGCGATTCGTGGCGCAGTTCGGCCGATGGGATCGTGTCCCGGACCGCGGCCAGGAACCGGTCGGGAAAGGTGTCCTCGTAGGGTTTCATTTTCCGATGCAAAAGGAAGAAAAGACCGCGCCCAGGACTTCGTCCGGAGGAACCTCCCCCACCAGGTCCGCGAGGGCCGACAGGGCCTGGCGCGCATGCCAGGCCGCGATCTCGGGCTCCTGGGCGAGGATCCGATCCGCAGTTTGGGCCAGGGATCCCAGCGCGGATTGGGCCGCCTGGCGTTGGCGTTGGCCCACGAGGCTGATCTCCTCGGGTCCCAGGCGATCCCCGGCCAGAAGCTGGGAAAGACGTTCGCGCAGGGGTTCCAGCCCCTCCGCAGCGGTCGCCGATACGGGGAATTCCCCTTCTCGCGGGGCCCAGTTCCGGAAGAGGTCCATCTTGGTCCGCACGACCACGGAGAGCCCGTCCCCGGAAAGCGCGATCTCCTCCGGTGACAGATCCCGTCCCGCCTCCACCACCAGGACGCGCAGCCGCGCCTGGGCCAGGGCGCGACGGGTATGGATTTGGGCCATCGCGTCCAGGCCGTCCGAAGGCAGTCCGAGGCCCGCGGTGTCCACCAGGATCACCGTCCCCAGCCGGGTGTGGACGGGAACCTCCACCCAGTCCCTGGTTGTGCCGGCCACCGGTGAAACCAAAAGCCGGTCCTCGCCCAGGAGGGCGTTGGCCAGGGAACTCTTTCCGGCGTTCGGGGCTCCCGCCAGCACCGCGCGCGGAGCGTGCCCGCGGGCCTGCAACCGGTCCTGGGCCTGGAGCATGCGGGACAGCTCCTCGCGGGCCCGGTCCAGCCAGGGGAGCAGGTCTTCGCCTCCCGGGGCGGCTTCCTCCTCCGCGAAGTCCACCTCCAGTTCGAGCCGGGCGGAAAGCGACACCAGGGCGGCCCGCAGAGGACGGATCCTCGCCTGCAGTCCACCGGACAGGATCCGTCGGGACGCTTCCAGGGCATCCTCGGTCTCGGCCGCGACGATGGCCCCCACCGACTCCGCCCGCGACAGGTCCAGCTTTCCGTTCTCCACCGCGCGGCGGGTGAATTCGCCCGGAGCGGCCAGTCCGATCCCATGGCGATGGAGATCCTCCAAGACCTGGCGGACCAGCAGCGGATTCCCGTGCAGGGACAGCTCCAGGAGATCTTCGCCGGTGTAGGAACGGGGGCCTTGGAAGAATGTGGCCACGGCCCGGTCCAGCGTTTCGCCGGTGCGGGCCTTCCAATCCACCAAGGTGGCGAGGCGGTCGGTGGTGATCCGGCCCAGTTTGGATTCCAGCAGGTCCCGGACGCCGGGACCCGTGACGCGCACCACGGCGAGGGCTCCGCGACCCGGCGCTGTGGCCGGGGCGCAGACCGTGGTCATTTTTTCTTCTTGCCGTTCACCGGTGGGGCGGCGACGGCCGGTGCGGGGGAGGGATTGACCAGCCAGGTCTGTCCCATGGAGAAGAGGTTGGACACGGTCCAGTAGAGCACGAGCCCGGATGGCATGGATCCGGAAAAGACCAGCATCATCACCGGCATGACCCAGACCATGGCCGCCTGCTGCGGGTCCTTGATGGTGAGCTTGTTCAGGCCGAACAGGCTGGCGCCCATGACGATCGGCAGGATGGTGAGCCCGGATGGGAACAGGAACGGGATCTTCAGCGATTCCGCCACCACGTCGGGACGCGAGAGGTCGTGGATCCATCCGAAGAAGGGCTGACCGCGCAGCTCGATGGCCCTGCCCAGGACCTGGTAGAGCGAAATGAACACCGGCATCTGGAAGACCAGCGGAAAGCACCCGGCCATCTGGGCCATGGGGTTGATGCCGTGCTCGGCATAGAGGCGCATGGTCTCTTCCTGCACCTTGCGCGAGTCGTTCTTGTACTTCTCCTTGGCCGCTTCGATCTGCGGCTTGAGCTTGGGCATGATCTCCGCCATGCGCTTGGATTGGCGCACCTGGCGCAGGGTCAGGGGCAGCACGGCGGAACGCGCCACCAGGGTCAGAAGGATGATGGCCACGCCGTAGTTGGGGACCAGACGGTACAGGAACTGCAGCAGCCACAGCACGAACAGGCAGAGGTGGGGAAACCAGATGTCGGCGCGGAAGAACCAGGCATAGCCGGTGAACAGCACCTTCTCGAACCCGACGTTCCAGGTCTCCAGGGTCTTGATGTCCAGCGGCGTCACCGCCAGTTCCAACTGCTCGGCGGAATCGGGATGCCAGCGGAAGCTCCAGCTGTAGGAGTTTTCGGTGCCACCGTCCACGCCCTTCAGGCGCTCGGCGGAAAGGTCTCCTTCGCGCGGGGTTCCCGGAAAGTCCACGGCGGCCAGGGCGTATTGGGATCGCAGCCCCACCCAGGAAAGGCTCCCGGAAGCGGAGAGAGGCTTGTCGTCGGTGTGGGAATTGACGTCGTCGGCATCCTTCCAGACCAGGTTGTTGTAGCGCTGGGGTCCGAAGGGGATCTTGGCGGCGGGCGGGTCGATCTGCAAAAGACCCGCGTTCCACGAGAGTTTCGTGGCCGGGTGGTCCCATCCCACCGTCTCCAGGCGCAGGCCGATGGATGGCCGGTTGGCCCGGAACACGTAGGTGCGGCGCACCGCGTGCCCGCCGCGGATCCAGGTCAAGTGGAGTGCGAGGGAGTCGTTGCCCACCAGGTCCACCGTGTCGCGGTCGGTTCCCTGGACGGAAAACGGCGCATCGGCGAGGTCTTCGTCGGCCACCTGCAGGGCCAGGGCTCCCCCGCGGTCTTCGGGAAGGATCCAGGGATGTCCGCCACCGCGGCGCTCCACGGATCGCAACTGCAAGGCCACGATCCGGCCTCCTTTCCCGGAGACCACCACCTGCAGGTCCGGAGTGCGGACCAGGACAAGGCGAGAGGCCAGACGGGCGAGCGAATCGGTCTCCGATGCGCTGGTCGCGGAGGAGTCGGCCTTGGTCCGGACCGCGGTCGAGGCCGCGATCCCGGAAGACGGGGCCACGGAGGGCCCGATCGAGGGCGTGGTGGTGTCGGATAGGGACCGCTTGGGGGAATTCCCGGTGGAGTCGATCCCGGCCGCCGCCGCCGGGGGGTCGGGCAGGTGGAAGGCCTTGCGGACCATCTTGTGCCAGGGGTCGGACGTGAACAGGAGGAATGCCCCCGTCACGACCAGGAGCGAAATGATTGTCTTGCGGTCCATGGGATCCTCTCAACGCTCCGGCACGGGATCGATCCCGCCCGGGTGGAAGGGGTGGCATTTGGCCAGGCGGAAGAGAGCCAGTCCACCGCCGCGCAGGAGCCCGTGGCGGTGGAGCGATTCTTCGGCGTAGGCGGAACAGGTCGGGTAGAATCGGCAGCGCGGACCGCCCAAGGCGGGGCGCAGCCATCGGTAGGCTCGGACCAGCATCAGGGCCAGGTACTTCACGGCTTCACCAGCTTGGCCTGGATGAGCGAGTCCATGGCGTTCTGGCGCACGGTGCGGGTGGGGGACACCAGGCGGCGGGGCGGAAACGACCAACGGATCCAGACCTTGCCGAGCTCTTCCTTGCGGTGGCGGACCAATTCGCGCAATTGGCGCCGTATCCGGTTGCGCAACGGCGCGGACCCATTTTTTTTCCGGACGGTGACGGCCATCCGCAGCGCGCCGTCGGGTGCGGGACTGACCCATCGCAATTCCAACTCCCCGATGCGGATGCACGATCTTGTCTGGCGCAGGAGCTTCCATGCATCGGCATCCGGCAACCGGACTTCGCGAAGAGGGAAGGTGCCTGCAGGCGTTGGGATCAGGCTTCGTCGGAGACGGTCAGCTTCCACCGTCCCTTGGCTCTGCGCGAAGCGAGCACACGGCGCCCGTTCTTGGTGGCCATGCGGAGGCGGAAGCCATGCTTGTTGATGCGCTTGCGATTGTGCGGCTGGAAGGTACGCTTCATGGCGAAAACTCCACGGATGATCGTATTACAAAGGGCGAGAATGTACCTGCAGAAGCCGTTGTCGTCAATGGGGATAAGGAGATCGGTCGCGCCTGTTGACCGATCGGACGCTTATTCATAGTATATCCATATGTTCAGACGACTAAAGCGAGGTCAGGGGGCGCGATCCCCACGGACCCTCCCCCCTCACACGGTCCCTTTTCCAGGAGTGCACTGACAGCATGCCCAGACCCCTACCCGGTTTTCGGCTCACGTTCGGGATCGTGGCGACTTGGCTCTCCCTCATCGTTCTGATCCCTCTGGCGGGATTGTTCCTTCGCGCCTCCAGCCTGCCCTTGTCCCGGATCTGGGAAATTCTCTCCTCGGCGCGCACGCTCTCGGCCTTCCGGGTCAGCTTCGGATGCGCGGCAGCGGCGGCGGGAGTGAACGCATTGGCCGGTCCCGTGGTCGCTTGGACCCTGGTCCGGTACGACTTTCCGGGAAGACGCTTCCTGGATGCGCTCATCGACATTCCCTTCGCCCTGCCCACCGCGGTGGCGGGAATCACGCTCACCACGCTCTACGCGACCAACGGCTGGGTCGGACGCCTGCTGGATCCCTTGGGCATCCAAGTCAGCTACACGCTGAAGGGGATCGTGGTGGCCCTGGTCTTCGTGGGGCTTCCCTTCGTGATCCGCACCGTGCAGCCCGTCCTGGAAGAATTCCCCGCGGAAGCGGAAGAGGCGGCGGCCCTGCTGGGCGCCTCGCGCCTGCAGACCATCGCGAAGGTGATCCTGCCTTCCTTGGCTCCCGCCATCCTCACCGGAGCGCTCCTTTCCTTCGCGCGCTGCGTGGGCGAGTACGGGAGCGTGGTCTTCATCGCGGGCAACATGCCGGGAAAGACGGAGATCCTTCCGCTGTTGATCATCACCCACCTGGAGGAATACCAGTACGGCGAGGCAACCGCGATCGCGAGCGCGATGCTGCTCTTGTCCTTCGCGCTGCTCCTGCTGGGAAACCGCATGCAGGCCAAGCTCGCGCGAGGGAGAACGAGATGAACGGAGGGGCGAAACGGATCCGGAAGGATCCCTGGTGGCTTCGCGCGGGGGCCATTTCCTTCACCCTGCTGTTCCTGGGCCTCGCCGTGCTCCTGCCGCTGGTGTCGGTTTTCGTCCAGGCCTTCGCGAAGGGTCTGGGCGGTTGGTGGGCGGCCGTGTCCGATCCCGACACGGTTTCCGCCATCCGCATGACCCTGCTGGCGGCCGTGGGCGCGGTGCCGCTGAACACCGCCTTCGGAATCGCCGCGGCGTGGCTGGTGACCAAGCACAGGTTTCCGGGCAGGCACCTGCTGGTCAGCCTGATCGACCTGCCGTTTTCCGTCTCGCCGGTGATCGCGGGCCTGGTGTTCGTGCTGCTGTTCGGGGCCCAAGGGACCTTCGGACCCTGGCTCCTGGCCCACGACATCCACATCCTCTTCGCGTGGCCCGCCATGATCCTGGCCACCGCCTTCGTGACCTTCCCCTTCGTGGCGCGGGAGCTCATCCCGGTGATGGAGGAGATGGGCACGCAGCCCGAGGAGGCCGCGGTCATGCTGGGCGCCGGAGGGTGGACCGTGTTCTGGAAGGTCACCCTTCCCGGAATCCGCTGGGGGCTGCTCTACGGGGTGATCCTTTGCAATGCCCGCGCCATGGGGGAGTTCGGCGCGGTGTCGGTGGTGTCGGGACACATCCGCGGCGAGACCAACACGCTTCCGCTGCACGCGGAGATCCTCTACAACGAATACGACTTCACCGGCGCCTTCGCCGTGGCCTCGCTGCTCACCCTGCTGGCCGGCGCCACGGTGTTGATCAAGCTCTGGCTGGAAAGGAGAATCGCGCGATGAGCATCCACATCCAGGACCTCTCGAAGTCCTACGACGGAAAGCACCAGGTGCTGAAGAACGTGTCCCTGGACATCCCCGACGGGGAACTGGTGGCGCTCCTGGGGCCTTCCGGAGGCGGGAAGACCACCCTCCTGCGCTCCATCGCCGGCCTGGAGGTTCCCGACTCGGGACAGATCCTGTTCCGCGGGGTGGACGCGACCCGGCAGCGTCCGCAGGACCGCGGGGTGGGCTTCGTGTTCCAGCACTACGCGCTGTTCCGCCACCTCACCGTCTTCGAGAACATCGCCTTCGGTCTGCGCGTCAAGCCCCGCGCCCAACGGCCGCCGGAGGAAAAGATCCGCGCGGCGGTGGAGGAACTTCTCCACCTCGTCCAGTTGGATTGGATCAGCGGCCGGTATCCCGACGAGCTTTCCGGGGGGCAGCGCCAACGGGTTGCCCTGGCGCGCGCGCTGGCACCCAAGCCCGCCTTCCTGCTCCTGGACGAGCCGTTCGGCGCCCTGGACACCAAGGTGCGCAAGGAGCTGCGGCGCTGGCTGCGCCAGCTCCACGAAGAGCTGAAGATGACGTCCATCTTCGTGACCCACGACCAGGAGGAAGCCTTGGAGCTGGCCGACCGGGTGGTGGTCATGATGGACGGAAACGTGGCCCAGACGGGAACTCCGGACGAGGTCTACGACCGTCCCGCCAGCCCCGAGGTCTACCAGTTCCTGGGCAACGTGAACCTCTTCCACGGGCGCGTGGCCTCCGGTTCCTTCCTGCACCAGCCGCACTCCCCCGAAGGGGACACGACGGCCACGGCCTTCGTGCGCCCCCACGACCTGGAGGTGGACCGTTTCCCGTCCACGGCGACTTCGGTGCCGGCGGTGGTCCTGCACGCCTACGCGGTTGGCCCCAAGGTCCGGGTGGAACTGCGTCACCGCGATTCGGGCCAGATGATCGAAGCCGAACTCACCCGCGACCGCCACCGCAACCTGGGCCTGGCCGCCGGCGACCCGGTGTGGGTCACCCCCAAATCCCTGCACGTCTTCCAGGACGGGCAGGAGGTGGCGATCTAGGATCCTAGGAGATCACTGACAGGCGGGGAACTGCAGGCCGGTGTTCACGTCCTGATCCGCAGCCGTGTTCGTGACCGTGTAGTTGATGGTGCGGCCCGAGTAGTCGGTGATGGTGAGGGAATTCCCCACTTCCAGGTTCGTGGCGAAGTGCCAAGCCCCGTAGGACATCCGGCTCGCGGCGGTCCCGCTTCGGGAAACGCCCTGGATGTTCAAGACGGTGTTCTCGATGAAGAATTCGTTGGGATTGCCCGGCTTGACCCGGAACACAACGTTGCCTGTTACGGGGCAGGGGACGTACTTCCAAGATGTGCCCGAAGGGTTTCCCACGGAAAACCCAAGGGTATTGAATCCAGGGACGCCGACATCCAGATGTGAACTGGAGTTGCACGGCGCATTCTGTCCATTGTCGGTTGGGCATTCGTCCGTTACCGTGGCGATGATATGCGATCCATTCTGGCCGTTCAGTTGCACGCATGCCCCGCACATTCCAACAGTGTTGAAGCCATTGGAGCCCGGAATGGCTACGAAGTACTGCGGATTGGCGATGTTGTTCATCTTGTCCGAACTCGCACCGCTGGGCTCGTATCCGTGGTATCCACAGGCAGTCTGGTAGTACCCGTTGGTCTGGTAGGTTCCCTGGCCGAACGAATAGTTGGTGAAGGAGCCGCCACCGTTCGCGGCCGGAGAGTTGGGCAAGGTGCAGGTGCTGATGACCACCACTGGAGTGGTGTCGCGCATCACGATGTTGATTCCGCTCTGGTTCATGCTGTTCATCGCGAAGCTGGTGTCATGGTAGACGGAATTTCCCTTGTGCGCCAACAGAGTGGGATTGGTGGCCAAAGCACGCGCGGAGATGGTGCTCGCTGATGAGCTGACAATGGCGGAGCCGTTCAGGGTCAGAGGCTGCGAAAAGCTGGCATCCCCGCAACGGACGCGCAGGATGGCGGCACCATGATGTGAGCTAGCGGAGAAGGGAAGGCGAGCCTCCCCATCGAGCAGCGGAGACTGGCCCTTCCAGAGGGTGGATCCCGAAACATCGACCAGGGACAGTTGGAGATCACCGGAGGCAGCAGGATACTGGACCACCAACTCGTTGCCCTCCTGGTGCACGGAGAACGCTGAGGGGACCGACGAGGCCACGATACCGGTGGCGGTACCAATGGTGAAATTCCCGTTGTTGTCCGTGGTGGTGGTCAGCTTGCTGGAAGAGTCCTGCACGGTAATGGTGACCCCCGACAAAGTGCTGCCTATGGCGTTCTTCACGGTTCCGGACGCGCTCCAGGTGGCAAAGGAGCAGGTGGAGCCCAGAGCCATCAACAGGGCGACCCTGGCCAGGAGGCGGGTCCAGGGGTGAATGAAGCTGGCAAAGGTTCGCGGAAACATGAAGATGGATCCTTCCCGGGGGCGAAAAAGTGTGGACAGAAGGCCGGAATCTAGGCCTTCAGGCTACTTTTCGCTCCCGGATTCCAAGCTGCGGAGAAGCTAGATGGGGTCTGGAGTGTACGGCGGGTTCCGAATCCAGAAGAAGTTTCCGATGGGAGCGACAACCAATAGCATTTGAACGCCAAGTGCGCTGAGTCGTTGCCTGCATCGCCAATACCCGGTGCTGTGAACGAAAGCGGAAGGGTGTCGCGACTCGGCTAGATGGATCTTCTCGCCCTCTATCTATCCTTACCCGTACCCACCAACACCGCGAGACCCGCCCCGTCCATGAACACCTCCCCCTTCGCCGACCCGTGGAAGAAGACCAAGACGTCCCTGGCGCCTCCCTTGCGCAAGGCTCCGGCCAACATCGACTGGGACGCCATCGCTCCCAAGGCGGCCCAGGCGCCATCCGGTTCCAGCAAGTACATGGAGCAGTTGCGCGAACAGGACCCTTGGCCCACCCCGGGCGAAAAGAACACGAACAACGTCACGATCTTCAATTGCCGGTTCCTGTCTCCGGACGACCTGGTGACCGACGAATCCTGCACCGTGGCCTGCGATGCCAAGATCCTGAATCCCCCCACCTCCCGCGAGATCCGGTTCCGGCTCCAGTACCGGATGGCCGACGCGGATCCTTGGACGGACCTCAACGAGTCCGGCACGGCCGGAGTCAAGACCAAACCCGCCGATCAGACCGTCCAGACCGATCTCACCCTTTACTCCCCGATGCCCGCCCCGGACCTGGGGACCATCATCCAGTTCCGGGTGGTGGCCTCCCACACCGAGTCGGCCGCCGACGCGGAAGGCCCCAGCACTCCGGTTCCCTTGCGCAACCTGTGCCGGTATATCGGGGCACCGGAAATCGTGTTCCCGAACGACTCCTCGTGCCCGACCCTGGACGCATCCGCAACCTTGATCCAGGCGCTCGTGGCGGCGGTGAACCAACTCTCGGTGCCGCAACCCATGGGGCCGCAGACCGTGATCGTGTTCGGTTTCGCCTCGTCGTCGGGGACGCCGGACCACGACCGGGAGCTGTCCCTGTGGAGGGCGCAGGCCGTCCATGCGTTGCTGGATCGCGACGCCGATGCCTGGAGCGATCTGGGGGCGGCCCACTTCACGACCGCCGACATCCAAGGGGTCCTTTCAGGCCTGTCCCAGGGCGCTGGGTGGCCTTGCGATCCGGGGGAGGTGGATGGAATGGATGGACCGAAAACCCAGTCGGCGGTGCAGTCGTTCCAGGGAGAATGCAACCGGCGCTACGCATTGGGGTTGGATGAGGACGGCCTCTGCGGCCCCCAGACCTGGAAGGCGGTGCACCGGGCCCTTTGCGGCCTGGTCGCCGAGACCTTGGGGCAGGATCCAAGTGTGGATCCCTCCTGGCCCGACGTGCGGTGGGGAACCAAGGACGGCCAAGGCGTGTACGCCTGCGGCAGCGACTTCGCGGCCCCGGACGACGAGGCTTCGGACCGTCATGCCGAAATTCACTTCTACGAGTCGAACATGGAGCCGAAGCTCGAGGCCTCGGGAGCAGGTGGAGGAGGAACCGATGTTCCAGCGGACAGCGATGCCGGCGAGGAGGGGCAGGCATGAGTGGAGGCGGGGCGGGAAGAGGGCAAACGAAGCCCTTGCTTCCCATGGACGACAAGACCAAGTTCAAGAAGCTGAAACTGCCGTTGGTCCCCTTGGCCCAAAATGCCGGGCAAAGCATCCAGGTGGGGATTTTCTTCGACGGGACGGACAACAATAGACAGGATGACCTTGGCACAAGGATGTCCAATATTGCCAAGCTGTACGATTTGTATAAAGCAGATCAAAGGACCTCCTATAAATTCTATTGTGAAGGAGTGGGTACAGGATCAATATTGGAATCTGACTATATTACAGGAGGATTTTCTGGTCGTGGAATTACATATAGGATTTGGCGAACATGTAGGCATTTAGATGATGTCCTAGGGAAACATCATGGAGCACAGCTTGAATTGCATGTTTTTGGATTTAGTCGCGGATCTGCGACCGCACTCTCCTTCATCAATCAGCTTTCTGATTGGAATCTGTTTGGCAAAGATAGAGTCGGCTTCTCGGGAAGAGAATTTGCAAATTTGCCACTGCCTTTTCCGAAGGTTAAATTCCTGGGTTTGTTCGATATTGTAGGGTCTATAGGATTGCCAGGAATAGAAACCTTTGATGCCCACGATCTTACGATACACGCCTCACGAATTAGTCATCTAACCCATTTCGTGTCGCGTGATGAGAAGCGTATATTATTCCCGCTGACTAGCATCCATTCCGTTCCGGGATCCCCACTCCCCCCGAATTGGGAGGAAAGGATTTTTCCTGGAGTCCATTCGGACGTGGGAGGAGGGTATATGGATATGAAATACCATCCGGAAAATTCCTCTAAATTATCCACAAATGGCGGTCGGGATGAAACCGATGTGGAGATAGGTTCAAAACAGTCAGATTATTTGGCGAGGGTTTCGGCTTGGGCGATGCATGACGCTGCAGAGAGATCCGGAATTCCGTGGATTGCTACGAATATCAATGAGCCAGCTAGTATCCCAAGTGTTGAAAACCTTTTGAATCTGGAATCTTCCATACAGGAGCCGGAATCAGGGTGGACCACATTTAGTATTTCTTCCGGATATCCGGATCGTTACCTTGGGGCCTCCTTGATCGGGTTAAAAATTCATCCACGACTTCACCAACTTTGGAATGCACGCAATGATCCGGATGCGTTTGCTGGTTTGATTAGCAGATCGAACCAAAATTATATTACCAACATTGAGCCATTTCTTCATGACTCTGGCGGATTAGAACCTATACGCAGAATCTACTTCAAAGGGGCGGCGTAATGATCGAATTTCTCGTTGCTGGGATAATTGCTGTGATAGTATTTATCACTATAAATCGGAGAGGAGCAACAAATGCCAAACAAGACAATAAGACGTGCGAAAGACCACACCCAGCAGAAAATATTGAAATAGGCAACTCCACAGGGGGGAACCTAAAACAAATTGGGAAGCTGTGGCTGGGTGTCGTTGTTGCGACTATAATGGTGTCAGTAATAGGAATGAATTCTGACAGTGATCCCGCGGGGAACGCCATGACGGCTGGAGTAATCGTTGTGTGTATCTGGGTCGCAAGTATTGTTTTCACGGGAATTCAAGTCACTCGGCACTTTGTTCGAAGGCGGAAGAATAGTGCATGAGTCCCGGCCCCTGTTCGTGGTGACCCTCCTAATCCGGGGTGACCTCGATTCCTACCTCGTCGGCGCCTTGTCGCAGCAGCGGAAGCCCACGGCTTCGTAGCGGTTTTGGCTGAAGAAGCTGCGGGTGGTGCGGCCGCATTTGTTCTCGGGGCCGTCCACGTAGGTGCCGCCCACGGCGTAGTGGGTGCTGGCCACCGGCGTGGAGGACCATTCCCAGGCGTTCCCGGTGAGGTGGAAGGCGCCGAACCAGGAGCGGCAGGCGGGCTTGGACAGGCCCCGGACCAGCGAACCCTCCGAATCCTGGCAGTGACCGGGGATGTAGGTGTCGCCGTAGGGATAGGTCCAGTCCTTGGGGCCCCGACAAGCTTCCGTGAGCTCGTCCACGCTGCACAGGCGCTTTCCCTCCTTGGCGCACAGGGCGTCCGCTTCTTCCCAGCTCACGCTGGTCCGGGGCAGCCCGTTGGGATTGTCCGGGTATTCGAAGGCGTCCATGCAGAACTCGCCGGAGTCGGTGGACACCAAGACGTGAAGTTTTCCGCACCGCGAGGCATCGGCATCGATCACGTAATCCAGTCGCTGGGGCACGGCGCGGTTCCCCACCGAATCCTCGCCCGATATCCAGAGGGTCGCATGGTCCACGATGCGGATCAGATCGCGGCACAGATGGAGATGGGTGGAATCCGGCCCGCACAGGGGCGTGACCTTGGGCTCGTCGGAAAGCACTGCGACTTCCACCGGGGATGGGTGGACTCCCGCGGCGGGGTCGGCGAACATGTGCGGCGGAGTGGTGTCCGCACGCGGGTGGACCAGCCTGGCGAGGGAATCGGCGACGCGCAGGCTGTCCGCGCGGCGCAGGGAGTCGCGGCGCGCCCGCCACAGGGAGTCCGACCAACGCGATTTGTGCACGGAATGGAGTGCCCGCAGCGAATCGGCTTGGCGGAGGCTGTCCAGTCGGCGCAGCGAATCCAACCGCAACGAGTCCAGGTGGAGCCGAGTCCGAAGCGAGGAATCCGCCCGTGCCAAGGAGTCCGCAAGGCGCAGGCTGTCGAGCCGTCGACGGGCGAGATCCGCGTCGGATGTGCCACGGGAACCTTGGAACCCGCAGCGGACCAAAAGGAGGAGCAGCAGCAACAAAAGCAGGATGGGCACGATCCAGCGAGAGAGCTTCCGCTCCTTCTTCTTCTCGCCGCCGTCTGCGGGATCGGGCGGGCCGTTCATGCCGCCTCCGTGCAGGCCTGGAACGCGCGCCAGGCTTCCAAGGTCGCGGCCACGTCGTGGACGCGCAGGATGTCGCAACCGGCGTTCGCGGCGGCCAGCGCCCCGCCCAACGAGCCGGCGAGACGGTCGCTCGCGGGGACGGCGTTCGGGAGTTCCCGGATCCACCCTTTCCTGGAAAGCCCCAGGTACCAGGGATGACCCGGAAAACGCGCGCGGAAGGCCGACGTCCCCGCCACCAAGGACAGATTATGACCAATCCGCTTCCCGAATCCGACCCCGGGATCCAACGCCAAGGCGTCGGCCGGGAGCCCGGCCGCCTCCCAGCGGGTCGCGGCCGCGAGGAGGAAGCGTCCCACCTCTTCGACCACATCCGCGTAGGTGGGCGAGACCTGCATGGTGCCGGGCTCTCCCTTCATGTGCATGGCGCAGGCGCCGGCGCCGGATCGGGCGCACAGATCCAGCATGCGCGGATCGCGAAGCCCTTCCACGTCGTTGACCGCGCAGGCGCCGACCTCCAGGGCGACTTCGGCCACAGCGGGTCGCCGGGTGTCGATGCCGACCTTGGCCCCCGCGTGCACCAGCGCATCGACGACCTTCGCGGTCCGATCGATCTCCTCCTGCGGGGAAACCGGCGCCGCGCCCGGACGGGTGGATTCTCCCCCCACATCCAGCAGGTCGGCTCCCTGCGCCAGGAGCTTCAGGCCGTGCTCGATCGCCGAATCCGAGGTCGCATGGCGTCCGCCGTCGAAGAAGGAGTCCGGGGTGACGTTGACGATCCCGACCACCAGGGGCCGGACCTCGCCGAGGGGCGGAACGACGACGCCTCCCCGCACCCTCCAGCCCCGGAACATCTCAGGCCGCGGCCTCGGGGGCGGGAGCGGGTTCGGCGACCGGTGCGGGTTCGGCGGCGGAGGCCAGGATCTGGCTCGGGGTCGGCCGTCCGATCTTGCCGGTCTCGAACAGCTCCTTGATGTCGGGCTTCTCCAGGCTCTCGTACTCCAGGAGCGCGTTGGCCAGAAGTTCCACCTCGCGCTTGTGTTCCACGAGCAGTTCGCGGGCCTTGCGGTAGCCGTCCTCGACGATGCGGCGCACCTCGGCGTCGATGGCGCGGGAGGTGTCCTCGGAGGTGGCCCTCTGCGTGGTGATGTCCCGGCCCAGGAACGGCTGGTGCTGGTCCTCGCTGAAGTGCAGGGGTCCCATCTGGCTCATCCCGTATTCGCAGACCATCCTGCGGGCGAGCTCGGTGGCGCGCTGGATGTCGTTGGAGGCGCCGGTGGTCATCTGTCCCAGGTAGACCTCTTCGGCCAGCCGTCCGCCCATGAGGATGGCGATCTCGCCCTCCAGGAAGGTCTTGGCCACCAGGAACCGGTCGTTTTCCGGCAACTGCCAGGTGAGCCCCAGGGCCCGTCCGCGCGGGATGATGGTCACCTTGTGCACGGGGTCGGTTCCTTCCGTGAACCAGCCCACGACCGCGTGGCCCGACTCGTGCCAGGCCACGGTTTTCTTGTCGGATTCCGCGATCACGCGGGAGCGGCGTTCCGGCCCCATGTGGACCTTGTCCTTGGACTTCTCGAAGTCCTCCATGGCCACCGACTCGCGCCCGATCCGGGCGGCCAGGAGAGCGGCTTCGTTGCAGAGGTTCGCGAGGTCCGCGCCGGAAAAACCCGGTGTGCCGCGGGCGATGACCTCCAGGTCCACGTCCTTGTCCAGGGGGATCTTGGTGCCGGTGTGCACGCGCAGGATCTCCAGGCGCCCCTTGACGTCGGGGGCGTCCACCACCACGCGTCGATCGAAGCGGCCGGGCCGCAGAAGGGCCGGATCCAGGACGTCGGGTCGGTTGGTCGCGGCCACCACGATCACCCCCTCGTTGCCGGAAAATCCGTCCATCTCGATGAGGAGCTGGTTGAGGGTCTGCTCCCGTTCGTCGTGGCCGCCGCCCAGGCCCGCGCCGCGCTGGCGCCCGACGGCGTCGATCTCGTCGATGAAGATCAGGCAAGGAGCCGTCTTCTTCGCCTGCTCGAAGAGGTCGCGCACGCGGCTCGCGCCCACGCCCACGAACATCTCCACGAAGGAGGCTCCCGACATGCTGAAGAAGGGTACCTTGGCCTCTCCGGCCACGGCCTTGGCCAGGAGGGTTTTGCCCGTGCCCGGCGGGCCCATGAGCAGGACGCCGCGGGGGATCTTTCCCCCCAGCCTGTCGAACCGACCCGGATCCTTCAGGAACTCGATGATCTCCACGAGTTCGGCCTTGGCTTCGTCGCAGCCCGCCACGTCGTCGAAGGTGATCCGGGGAACGTCCTTACCGGTGACTCGCGCCTTGGACTTCCCGAACGAGAACAGACCCTTGGGTCCGTTCTGCCCCTGGCGCAACATGAAGATCCAGAGCACCACGAACACGAGGGCGGGAGAGACGTAGACCAGGTACCCGAGCCAGTCGTTTCCGCGTTCCTTGACGCGGACCTCGATGCCGCGGCGGGAGGCCCAGTCGCGCAGCGTGGAATCCTGCACCCCCAGAAGCCGCACCACGAACTCCCGCGAGTCGGCCTTGCGCAGGAAGGCATGGTCGACCTGGGACCCCTTCTCCTTGGGGGTCAAGTCGCGCTTGCCGTGCAACTCGACGCCGTCCGCGCTCTGCTCGATCACCAGGCTGCGGATGTGGAAGGTCGAGTCCGCCATCAGGGACAGGAACTGGTTGTAGGAGAGCTCCGCGGACGGGTCCCCCTGCGGCATCAGGACCTGGGCGACCAGGAAGCCCATGAGGACCACCAGGAGCAGGATTCCGGTACCTCGGGGGAAGCGGAAAGGAGCCTTGTCGGGATCCCTGTCGGGGTCCCGGTTGTCGTTGCGTTGATCAGCCATGCCGCTTCAAAGTAGCCATCGCGACGTCCGTCGCCCTCATCGAGGTTCTACACTTCGGCTCCATGAGCCTCGTCACCTGGAATCCGCTGGACACCGTGGAGATCCGCAGGTCGTTCGGAACCACCACCGTCCACGAAAAGCCCCTGGCCTTCCGTGCGCCGGATGGGCGCCACCACGTGGTGTTGCGCGGGGAGCTGGACGAGAGCGGGGAGGAATCCCTCTGGTGGAGCCTGTGCAGGGCGGAATCCGGGGAGAGCGTGGAATTGGCCCGGAACTACGGAGTGGAGGAGATCGACGGCGAGATCGTGGAGATCTCCTGGGATGGGCTGTTCCCTTCGGAATGGGTGGACACCTTCGCCGCCGGGGATTCCGATTGGATCCGGATCTCCGTCACGGAGACTTTGGAGAAGTTCGGCGACACCGTGGAGTTCGAGCAACCCCAGGCCTGGCGGCATCGCTCGGGGGAGTTCTACCTCGTGCTTCTGGGCGAAACCGACAAGGAGACCCAGGAGGAGGAATACGCTTGGAGCCTGGTGCGGGAACAGGGGGGAGAGTTCGTCGAGCTGGCGGAATGCCATCCCGACAACGACTTCGGAGCGGAGGAACTGGACATCTTTCCGTCCGAATCCGAGGAGCCCGAAGCGTTGCTGGAGGCCGGAGAGGATCCGGTGGTTCCCGCCGCCGTCGAAGAACCCGATTCCCTGCTGGACGAGCAGGACGAGGAAGAGCTCTTCGACGGCTGGTGGGAGACGCCGCCCTTCGCGTGGGGCGACCGCATGGTGGCCGCGCTGGAGAAGGTGTAGGCAGGTTCGACGGGGAAAGATCACGGTATCTTTGCTCCATGTCCGAACCAACGCTTTTCGAGAAGATCCACCAGGGAACGATTCCGGCCCGGTTCCTCCTGCGCGAGGAGCTCGTCTTCGCCATCGAGGACATCGACCCGAAGGCGCCGTTCCACGCGCTGATCATCCCCATCAAGCCCATCCCTTCGCTCTCCGCCGCCGAGCCCGAGGACGGACCCATCCTGACCGCCATCCTGATGGCCGCCCGTCGCCTGGCGAAGGAGCACGGACTCGAAAACGGATGGAGACTGGTGGCCAACACGGGCGGGTACGGCGGTCAGACCGTGCCGCACCTCCACTTCCACATCCTGGGCGGACGCCGCATGGGGTGGCCCCCGGGATAGGTTCCGACATGGCCACGCTCCGGCTGCGCGCGGTGGTCCTCCGGCGGATCCCGTACGGCGACACCTCCTGGATCCTCCACGTCTTCTCGCGCGAGCAGGGCTCCGTGGGCCTGATGGCGCGCGGTGCGCGTCGGCCGAAGTCCCCGTTCGCCGGGGCGCTCGAACCCCTGGGCCTCTCCGAACTGGAGGTGGTGGCCAAGCCGGGTCGGGACCTGCAGACCCTGTCGCAGGCGTCGGCCCTGGATTCGCGCGACGGCCTGCGCGCCGATCTCGCCGCTTCCGCCGCCGCCATGGTCTGCGCGGAAACCGTCCTGCGCCTGGTCCGCGAACCCGGCGAACACCCGGGCGTGTTCGCCGCCCTGGAAGAGGCCATTTCCGGCCTGGACCGCTCCGGATACGCCCCGGCTCCGCTGTGGCGGTTCCTGGGGCGCTTCAGCGAGGAGATGGGCTGGGCCCTGGCGGTGGACCACTGCGCCCAATGCGGATCGGAGGAGATCCCCCCGACTCCCGTCCTGTCCCTCCCGCAAGGCGGGTTCCTCTGCCGTTCCTGCGGACCGCGTTCCCACGAGCATCCGCTGCCCCTGCGCGTCTGCGGCGCCCTGCGCGCGGCGGCCTGCGGCGTTCCCTTCGACCAGGAGCCCTGGACGCGCGCCGAGTGCGACGGACTGGAAGACCTCTGGTTCGAGCACCTGCTCCGGCACGCGCAGTCGCGACCGCGCCTGGAGACCAGGCAATTTCTGTCCGAGGTGCGGCCGTGACGGCCGGCGCCCGGACGCGGCTCGCCCCGACGCCTTCCGGCGCCCTGCACGCGGGGAACGCGTTCTCGTTCCTGGCGGCATGGCTTCGCGCCCGCGCCGCGGGAGGTTCCGTGGTGCTGCGCATCGAGGACGTGGACCTCGCTCGCGCCCGCTCCGACCTCGTGGCCGCGATCTTCGCGGACCTGGAATGGTTGGGATTGGATTGGGACGAGGGACCCGCCGGCCCCGGAGACGGGGAAAGCCCCTACCGCCAATCCTCCCGAAACAGGCAGGAGCGCTACCGGGCCGTCTGGGCCGATTGGATGGACCGAGGTTTCCTCTACCCCTGCCGCTGCACCCGGGCCGATCTGCGTTCGGATGCGCCCCAGGTGGAAAGCATCGGCGAGGATGTTCCCGCCGGGACCGTCTATTCGGGACGATGCCGAGACCGTTCGACCGGGGATGCCGGAACGCGGGATTCCTGGAGGATGCGCCTCCCGCCGGTGCCCTCGGAATTCCTCGACGAACAGCGCGGAATCCAGAGGATGGCGAGCCTGGATGCGCTGGGGGACCCGGTCCTGCGGCGTGGCGACGGGATCTTCGCCTACCATCTCGCGGCGTGCGTGGACGATGCCGACCAGGACGTGGATCTCGTGGTGCGAGGGCGCGACCTGCTTCCCTTTTCCCACCTGCACATCCAACTGCACGGCCTGCTGGGCAGATCTCCTCCTCGCTTCGCGCACCATCCCCTGTTGGGCGACGCCGAGGGGAACCGGCTGGCCAAGAGGGCGGATTCGAGTTCCCTTTCGGCGATGCGCCAAGCAGGCCTCGATTCGCGGTTCCTCGTGGGACGGCTCGCGCCGATCCTGTTTCCGGACGAGGGGCTGGACGGGTCTCCGTTGCGCCCCGCCGAACTCCTTCCCCTGGGACTTCCCAGGCCCGGAATCCGGGACCTGGCTTGTCCCGACCTCGCCCCAGGAGCACCTGCGTGAACGCCCAGGAACTTTTCGATGGATTCCGCCGCCCCGCGCCGCGGCCTTTGTCCATGGTGACCGCCTACGATTCCACCTTCGCGGCGATCGTCGTCCAGGCGGGCGTGGACGCCATCCTCGTGGGCGACTCGCTGGCCAACACCATGCTCGGGATGGGGAAGACCGCGCAGGTGGGGATGAAGGAGATGCTCCACCACCTCGTAGCCGTGCGCCGCGGCGCCCCCGGCGCCTGCGTGCTGATCGACCTTCCCTTCGGCGCGGACTCGGATCCGGAAGCCGCCGTCGCCAATTCCCGTCTCCTGGTGGAAGCCGGAGCCGACGGCGTCAAGCTGGAGGGTTGCGTGCCCCGCCAGGTCCGGGCCATCCGCGCGGCGGGAATCGCCGTCATGGGGCACTTGGGACTCCAGCCCCAGACGGCCACGTCCTTCAAGCAGACCGGACGCACGGACGAAGACCGCGAGCGCATCCTGCGCGAGGCCAAGACCATGGAAGAGGCGGGCTGCTGCGCCATCGTCCTGGAGCACATTCCTTCCGACCTGGGGACACTGGTGACGGAATCCCTCCGGATCCCCACCATCGGGATCGGTGCGGGTCCCGGTTGCGGAGGCCAGGTCCTGGTCCTCCACGACCTGCTGGGGCTTTCCGCCCGCCAGCCCCCCTTCGCCCCGGCCCGCGTGAACCTGCGCGCCATCGCG
>DATNIW010000140.1:0-18156 GCA_035604215.1 Fibrobacteria bacterium | reverse complement strand
GCCGAAGGCGATGGCGCCGAAGGCCCCGTGGGTGGCGGTGTGGCTGTCGCCGCAGGCCACGGTCATGCCCGGCTGGGTCAGGCCCAGTTCCGGAGCCACGATGTGGACCACGCCCTGCTTGCCCGATCCGGGCTGGTACAGACGGATGCCGTATTGTTTCGCGTTGGTTTCGATGGCGCGCATCATCTGCTCGGCCAGGTCGTCCTTGTAGGGCCGGCTCTGGTCCTCGGTGGGCACGATGTGGTCCACGGTGGCCACGGTCCGGTCCGGATAGGGCACGGAGAGGTCGCGGTCCCGCAGCATCTCGAAGGCCTGGGGGCTGGTGACCTCGTGGATCAGGTGCAGCCCGATGAAGAGCTGGGTCTGGCCGCTGGCCAATTGCCGCACCACGTGCGCGTCGAACACCTTGTCGTAGAGGGTCTTGCCCATTTCAGCCTCCTGGAACCGAACGCCGGCATTGGCCGCGGTCCTCTGAATCCAAGCTACGGGAAAGGACGAGGATGTGCAACGGCGGCGTTCACATGATCCCCATGCGTGCAACGCATACCTCCCGCGAATCCCCTTGCGGAGTGTAGTATCGAAGATTGATGCGCGCCCTTCCGCTCCATGAGAAGCTCTCCGGCCTGGTCCGGATCGGGATCGCCCTGAATTCCATCCGGGAACTCGACACGTTGCTGGAGATGGTCGTGGACGAAGCCATGGAGCTGTGCGCCGCCGACGGCGGCACGCTGTACCTGGTGCGCCAGGACTCCCTGGCCATCCACATCACCCGCAACCGCACCCTGGAAGCCCGACTGGGCAAGGACGGAATGACCGACCTCTACGAGAAGTTCGTCCTTCCCATCTCGCGGGACAGCATGGCCGGGTTCTGCGCGCTCACCGGGCAGACCCTGAACTTCCCGGACATGGACCAGCTCCCTCCGGGAACGAGTTTTCGCCACAACAAGGCCCTCGACAAACGGGCGAGCTACGATACGCGCTCCCAGCTCACGGTGCCCATGCACGACCGCTCCGGCCGTTGCGTGGGGGTCCTGCAGCTGGTCAATGCGATGGAGAACAGCTCCCCGAGCCCGTTCAACGGGGAGGACGAGGCGCTCCTGCAGGCCTTCGCGGCCCAGGCGGGCGTCTCCATCCAGAACGCCCAGCTCGACGGCCTCCTTCGCAAGTCGCACCAGGAGACGCTGTTCCGCCTCTCGTCGGCCGCCGAATACCGCGACCGCGAGACCTCCAACCACATCAAGCGCATGAGCCACTACTCGCGACTGATCGCGATGCGCATCGGGCTGGACCGCGCCGAAGTGGAGAGCATCTTCCAGTCCGCCCCCATGCACGACGTGGGGAAGCTCGGGATCCCCGACCGGATCCTCCACAAGCCGGGTCGGTTGGATCCCGCCGAGCGGAAGATCATGGAGTCCCACGCGCTCATCGGCTCACGGATCCTGGAGGGTTCCGACGTCCCGGTGGTGCGCCTCGCGGCGGTGGTGGCGCTCACCCACCACGAGAAGTGGGACGGGACGGGCTACCCGAGGGGCCTCTCTGGCACGGCCATTCCCCTGGAGGGCCGCATCGTGGCCCTGGCGGACGTGTTCGACGCCCTCTCCAGCCGCAGGTGCTACAAGGACCCGTGGCCGCAGGAGAAGGTGATCGAGTTCCTGAAGGAACAGAAGGGTCGCCACTTCGACCCCGATCTGGTGGACTGCCTGATGGACTGCCTCCCCGAGGTCCAGGCCATCATGGCGAGCCACGAGGACACCGACGAGGATTTCCAGATGCTGGAGTCCCCGGCCCGCCCCTTGATCCAGAGCGCGGCACCCGGGAACTGATCCGGCGGCGACCGGGGAACGGGAACCCTTCACTTTCCAGGCTTCTCCTTGCCCATGGCCGAATCCATCGCGGCGATCGCGGTGTCCATGCTCGATTCCAGCATCCCCGAAAGCGTGTGCACCAGGACCAGCTCGTCCGTCCCCTCGACCCTTCGGCGCAGGTCGAACTCGCGGCCCCAGAGAACGGTGTTGTCGGAGAGGCGCACGAAATCCATGCGCAGATCCATGTGCGCGTACCGGAACGGCGGCTCCACCTGTTCCTCCAGGGCGATCACCCTGCCCTTGAGCTCGTAGTCCGGGCTGTCCTCCTCGTACTGGCTCTGGACCGAACGGAAAAGGTTCGCCTCCACCAGGTGCCTGCGGACCATGTCGCTGACCACATGGTCCGGGCGGACCGCCCAGCGGTCGTAGGGCCGGTAGCGGATCTCCTCGGGGGAGGTCCTGTAGGCGAGCTCGGATCGGAGGTAGGCCTCGCCGATCTGGAAATTCCTCACCAACACGGTCGCGGGAAATGGTTTCCGGCCCTGGTGCAGGAGGGACCCTTCCGGAACGTAGTCCAGGACGTAGTAGCGGTAGTCGGCCACCTTGCCGAAGAAGCACCCCGACAGGGCCGCCGCGGCGAAGACGAGAATCGCTCCAGGTCTGCTGCGTTTCACGGTTGGTCATCCTCTCCGGAACGGTTTTTTCGCCTGGACCCCAGCAGCGCCGCGGGGTTGTCGCGGATGCTCTGGCTGAAATCGGAGAGGTTCCGCATGGTGATGCTCAGGTCCTCCAACGTCCGGTAGATGTCGCCCTGGGACCGTCCCAGCATGAGGTCGGCGCGGCGCGCCACGTCGGAGATCGCGCCCGTCGCGGTGTCGATGCGGGCCATGGTGCGCGCGGGATCGATGACCGCCATCGTGCTGTCCACCTTCCGCGAAGTCCTCTCCACATGGCCCATCACTTCCGCGACCTGGCGGTCCAGGTGCATGGCGCGAAACGAACCGGCCATGGAGGCCAGGTCCTTGGAGGTGCCGCGAAGGTCCAGCAGGATGGAGTCCACCTGGAGCTGGCGCTTGGCGCCGGTGAGGTTGTCCAGGTTCTGCAGGACCAGGGCGCTGGTGCGGGCAACGGTATCGAGCTTGTCCACGATGGCGTCGGTGGTGCTGGGCTTGATCAGCAGGACCGTGCCCGATGTGGCGCGTCCTGCGGCGGGAGTTCCGGGCACCAGCTCCAGGTACTTGAGGCCGGTGATGCCGAAGATCTCCAGGGTGGCCGTCGCGTCCTTGTAAACCGGTGCGGAGCGGTCGACCTCGATGTCCACCAGGATCCGTTCGGGGTCCTTGGGGTCGAAGGCCATGCCGGTGATGCTCCCCACCTCGATGCCGCGCAAAAGGACCTTGGCTCCGCTGGAGAGGCCGTAGACCGACCGGCCCTGGAGTGCGCAGACCAGCGACATCCGGTCGCGCAGGAACCGGGAACCCAGCAGGGCGGCCACGGACAGGGCCATCAGGCCGATGCCGCAGGCCAGGAACAGTCCCGTCCATCGCAATTGGGAAGGTGTCGAGTTCACGAGCGGTCGCGTGGCATCACGGGATGGTCTCCCAGGTGGAAGGTTCGGGTCGGTCGCCGGGATCCACGCACCGCGCGAAGAAATCGCGGACGCGGTCGGGGCCGCTTTGCAAGGCGTCCTGCATGGTTCCGTCGAAGAGCACGGCGCCCTCCCGCAGGTAAACGATCTTCTGTGCCAGGAGCTTGATGGATTCGATCTCGTGGCTGACCATCACCAAGGTCAGACCCAGGCTCCCGTGGAGCTCCAGGAGCAGGTCGTCCAGTTCGCGCGCGGTGAGAGGGTCCAGCCCGGCGGAGGGTTCGTCGCAGAACAGGAGGCGGGGTTCGCGGACCAGGGCCCGAGCCAGCGAGGCTCGCTTTCGCATCCCGCCGGAGAGTTCGGCCGGGAAACGACTCCAGGCGTCGGCCATCCCCACCTGGGAAAGCCGCGCGCGGGCGAGCTCCTGGACCGCGCCCGTCGGTGGGATTCCGTCCAGGACCAGCGGGAGCATGGTGTTCTGGCCCACCGTGAGACTGGTGACCAGGGCTCCGTCCTGGAACAGCACGCCCAACTGGGAAAGCGCCAGGTCCGCCTCGGGGCCCGGCTCGGAAAGGTCGGAACCGAGCACCTTCACGGTTCCGGACCAGGGCTTTTCCAGTCCCAGCACGTTGCGCAGCAGGGTGGATTTCCCGCTTCCCGATCCGCCCAGGATGGCCCGGATCTCCCCTGCGGCCACCGTCACCGAGACGTCCTTGAGGATTTCCCGGGTCCCGTACCCCGCACGGAGGTGCCCCACGTAGAGGACAGGTCCGTTCTCGGACGCTTTCCGTCCGGGAACCGTCTCGGTGTTCACAGGTACAGCACGAGGGCGAAGACGCAATCGGCGACGACGGTCCAGAAGATGCCCGCCACGACCGTGTCCGTGGTGGCGCGACCCACGGCGTCGGAGCCTCCGCGGGTGGCCAGGCCGTTGCGGCAGGCGATGAACACGATGATGGCGGCGAAGACCGCGCTCTTCAGGACGGTGTAGAAGACGTCCCTGAGCTGGATCGACTGCACCAGGATCTGGAAATAGACCGCCGGGGAAAGCTCCAGTTGGAAGACCGCGACCGCGAGGCCCGCCAGGATGCCCGAGGCGCTCGCGAACAGCGAAAGGAACGGCATGGCCACCAGAAGCGCCAGCAGCCGCGGTGCCACGAGGAACGATGCCTCGCGGGCGCCCAGCGTCCGCAGGGCGTCCACCTCCTGCTGGACGGACATGGACGCCAGCTCCGCCGTGATCGCGCTGCCGGAGCGGCCCGCGATGATCACCGCCGTCAGCATGGGACCGACTTCGCGCACGAAGGAGATCCCCATGAAGGTGGCGAGGTGGATGGACTCGCCGTAGATCGCGAGCTGCTGGCCCATCAGGAGGGCCAAGGTGAGCCCGATGAGGCCGGTCAGCAGCACCACCACGGGCAGTGCGCTGGCGCCGAGTTCGTAGAGCTGGCGCCAGGTGGCTCCCGGCCAAGCGTGCTCCCGGCGCGCAACCAGACTCCAGGTCCCGAGCACCATGGCCACCCCGAAGGCCCAGGCTTCCGAAACGTGGGCGATGGCGTCCCAGCCCGATTGCCCCAGGCGTACCAGCGCCGTGCGGGGTGCGGTGGCTGCCGGGGGGGGTGCGTCGGGACCCGGATCATGGGCCGCCAACCGGTCCAGAAGAACCTGGGAAGGCGCGCGAAGGGAGATCTTGTGGCCGTTTTCGCGCGAAATCCTGCGGAGGTGTTGGAGGGCTCCCGCGGCAAGGACGTCCACCTCTTCCACCTTCGATCCGGAAAGCACCAGATCCCCGTCCCGGGCGAGCATCTCCAACCCGGCCCCTTCTCCGAGGGCCCATTCGCGCTGGAGCCGCGTCGGAAGTTGGATCTCTGCCACCTTCCCCAACCTACGAGGTTCGGGGTCCCGCGCCTTTTTCCGGGTGGGGAAGGTCGGCTCCCCGCGAGTATCTTTTCGCGCCTGATGTCCGTACGCGTCGCCATCATGGGCGCCACCGGGGCGGTGGGTGCCGAGCTTCTTTCCATTCTCGCCGAACGGAAGTTTCCGATCGCGGAACTTCGCCTCTTGGCCAGCAAGAGGTCGGCGGGCACCTCCCTGGAATTCCAGGGCGCCAAGCTCGTGGTGGAGGAATTGACCCACCAAAGCTTCGCCGGGATGGACCTCGTGCTGGCCTCCGCGGGTGGGAGCATCTCGGCCGAGTTCGCACCCAGCGCCGTGAAGGCGGGGGCGGTGGTGGTGGACAACACCTCCAAGTTCCGCATGACCGAGGGCGTCCCCCTGGTGGTGCCGGAGATCAACGCCCACAGGATCCGGGACCACCACGGGATCATCGCCAACCCCAACTGTTCCACCATCATCATGAACCTGCCGGTGTATCCCCTCCACAAGGCCTTCGGGGTCCGTCGGGTGCATGCGGCCACCTACCAGGCCGCCTCCGGCGCCGGGGCGCGGGCCATGGAGGAGCTGAAGCAGGAGACCCAGGCCGTCATCGAGGGACGCCCCTTCCACAGGACGGTGATCCCCCATCCGTACGCCTTCAACGTGTTTCCGCACAACGCTCCCTGGATCCCCGAACTGGGGTGCAACGAGGAAGAGCTCAAGATGGTCCGCGAAACGGCCAGGATCTTCGAGACGGATTCCGTCAAGGTCCACGCCACCTGCGTCCGCGTGCCCGTGCTCCGCGCCCATTCCGAGGCGCTGAACGTGGAGTTCGAACGCGAGGTCTCCGTGGAGGAGGCCTACGCGGTCCTGCGCGGGGCGCCCGGCGTGGAGGTGCTGGAGGATCCCGCCTCCAACCGCTGGCCCATGCCCGTGGACGCCACCGGACGCGATCCCGTCCTGGTGGGACGGGTCCGGGTGGACCGGTCGCGGCCCAACACCTTGGATTTCTGGGTGGTGGGCGACCAGATCCGCAAGGGCGCGGCCCTGAACGCGGTCCAGATCGCCGAAACCCTCTTCGCCTGAGGATCGCCATGGCCTGGATCCTTTTCGGAGCTCTTCTCCTTTCCGCCGCCTTCTTCCTGATGATCCTGCGGCAGGTGCTCCGTTCGGAGGAGCGGTTGCGCAAACTGGTGTTGCACACGGAATCGCGGATCTCCAAACGCTACCACGCGAAGCTGGTTCCCCCCGCCGACCTCGGGACACCGGAGTGAGCGCTCCCGGGTCCTGGGTCGAGGTCGATCTCGGCGCCCTGGGACGCAACGTGGGCAGGATCCGTTCGCGGGTGGGCCCGGATGTCCTGGTCCTGGTGCTGGTCAAGGCCGACGGCTACGGGCACGGAGCCGTGGAGACCGCCAACCGCGTCCTGGAATCGGGAGCCGACCGCGTCGGCGTCGCCAGGCTCCACGAGGGCATCCACCTGCGCGCGCGCGGCATCCGATCCACCGTCCACGTCCTGGAACCCTTCCACCCGGACGACCTCGCGGAATACGACGAACACGCGCTGGTGGCCACGGTGTGCGACGTCCAGGCGGCCAGGTGCCTGTCCCAGCACGGCCTTTCCACCGGCAGGAGGATCGCCGCCCACGTCAAGGTGGACACGGGAATGGCAAGGCTGGGTCTGCATTCGGTCCGGGAACGCGACGAGATCCGCGCCATCCTGGCCCTCCCGGGGGTGGACTGGGAGGGGATCTTCACCCATTTCGCCCAGGCCGACGACGATTCCACGGTCACCGAGGTCCAATTCGCGATGTTCCAGGATCTCCTCGCGGACCTGGACCGGCGGGGACTTCGCCCTCCCGTCGCCCACGCGGCCAATTCCGCGGCCATCTTCCGCCATCCCTCCACTTGGCTCCAGATGGTCCGCCCCGGAATCGCCGTGTACGGATACCCTCCTCCCGGCGCCGAGGAAACGGGCTTGGAGCCGGTCCTGGGGCTTCGCGCCACGGTGCGCCATCTTTCCTGGAAGGAGGCCGGGGAGAGCGTGAGCTACGGCGGCACCTGGACCGCGCGGCGTCGCACGCGCCTGGCCGTGCTGCCCCTGGGATACGGGGACGGTTTCTGGCGCGGACATTCCGGCAAGCTCTCGGTGGAGATCCGGGGCCGGATGTGCCCCCAGGTGGGACGGATCTGCATGGACCAGATGATGATCGACGTCACCGACCTCCCCGAAGTCCGTCTCGGCGACAGCGCGCGGGTGATCGGCCCGGGCCCGGGTCTCTCCGCCGAACGGCTCGCTTCGAACCAGGGGACCATCGTCTACGAGGTCCTTTGCGACCTGGGTCGGCGATTGGAACGCAAGTACGTCTGAATGGTTTGGTAGATTCCCCAACTTCCATGTTCCGCCCTACGATCCTGTTCCTGACCGCCGCCCTCGGCATCGCCTGGTCGCAGTCGGCGGACGATGTCGCCCACGAGACCCAGAGGCTGAAGTCCCTGGTCGACGACGAGAGGCGCGCGATCTCCACCGACTCCTCGAGCCAGGCGGAATGGCGTTCCCAATCGAAGGAGAGGCTCGCCTCCATGCGGTCGGATTCCCGCAGGCTCGCCCGCGAGCGCGACAGCCTGCGCATCGCCCTGGACCGGGAGAGCCGTCCCAAGCCGCCGCCCCCGCCGCCCGTGGCCCCCGCCACCGTGCGGAAGAAGGCGTTCTCCGAAGCCTTGGCGGGCGAGATCGAAAGGACCCTGCCGCTGCTTTCCATGGAACTCGAGGGAAGTCCGGAGCTTCGGGAAAGATGGACCGCGCTGGCCAAGGGGCTTCGCGCCGGGAACCAGGACCCCGACGATGCCCTGGGGACGTTCCTGGACGACCTCTCCGAACGGATCGACCTGGGTGGCCGGATCCAAGCGCGTCCCGGCTCGCGCACGGAACCATCGGGACTCGTGCTGCGAGGAACTTGGATCGACGTGGGCGGATCGCTGCAGGTGTTCTCCGCGAAGGACGGGTCCGCCTGCGTGAAGGGCCCCGACGGCAAGACCGTCGACGTGGAGGACAAGGCCCTGGCGGCCGCCCTTTCCCGCTCCGCCGCCGTGCTCGCCGGGGGAGCCGACCCCGCCTGGGTCGAGCTTCCGGTGCGCTCCGAGGTGCGCCCGTGATCGCGGCGGCGGTGCTCGCGCTGGTCGTTTCCGCCAATCCCGATGCGGCCGCCAACCAGGCGACCAAGTCGCAGAAGGTCGAGCTGGCGCGGCTCCAGAGGCTCCGCGACAGCCTGGTGGCCGCCCACTGGGAGAGCCGCAGACAGGAACTGGCGGAACGCGACTCCTGGCAGGAGGAATTCAACCAGGTCAGGGACAGCCTGGAGGCGGTGCGCCAGGAGCGGTCGCAGCTGGACCTGGAACTGCGCCGGATCCTGCTGGAGGAGGCTTCGAACTCCGCGCCTGCCTCCCTCCCCTCGAATCCCGGCGACCCGTTGGACGGAATCCGTCACGACCTGTCCGGACGCCTGCAGGCGCTGCGCGAGCGGGTGGACCAGGGCATCCCCTGGAAGAAGGCGGAGCGGCTCTCCGCGATCGATTCCGCCCGAACCCTGGTGGCCCAGGTCCCCTCGGTGGAGACGGCCCTGGCCCGGGCGGTCCAGGCCTGGAGGGCGGAATGGATCCGCTCCCGGAGACTGGATTCCTCCACCGGCCTCCTGCCCCGTCCCGAAGGCGAACCCCGCCAGGGCAGGATCCTGGTCTACGGGGCGCTGGGCGGTTGGTACGTGTCCACCGACGGATCCCTCCGCGGCGCCCTCCTGAAGTCCGGCCCCGGATCCACCTGGGAATGGCGGGAAGACCTCTCCGATTCCGCATCCGCCGCCGTCGCGGCGCTCGGATCGGCTCCGTTGCTCCCGATGGATCCCGAAATGGGACTGCCGGAAGGCGCGGGTTTCTTCCAGGTGCGGGAGCGCACGTCCTGGAAGCAGCGCCTGGCCAAGTTCGCCGACTTCCGCGAAGGGCCGCTGCATCTGGCCGGACTGTGGGCGGCGCGCGCGGTGATGGCCCTGCTGGTGTTCCTTGGCGCGCTCGTGCTCTGGTCGGGCTGGACCAACCACCGCCGGTACCGCCGCGAAGAGGCCGATCCCACCGACTACGAGGCCCGGATCATGCCGGCGATGGCCGACGCCGTCGAGGCCGAGACGTTCTCCGCGACCCTCCCCGACACCCTGGCGGGACGCCAGACGCGCCTGGGCCTGCGTTCACGGAATCTGTCGCCGGAGGCCCTGGAACAGCTGCTCACCGCCTCCGAATCCGCCGACCAGCGCCGGCTCGAGAGGGGTCTCGCCCAGCTGGGCACCATCGGGTCCAACGCCCCGTTCATCGGGCTCTTCGGGACCGTCTGCGGAATCCTGGACGCCTTCGCCGCCCTGGGTCGCGAAGGCGCGGGGCCCCAGGCGGTCATGACCGCCATCGCCGAAGCGCTGGTGGCCACCGCGGTGGGCCTGGCCGTGGCCATCCCCGCCATCTGGATCTACAACACCCTGCAGTCGCGCGTCATGGAACTGGGCGCCCGGGCCCGCGAGCTGCGCACCATGATGGTGGCCGCGTCGCTGGAAGCCGCCGCGCGCGGCGCCGACCGCAGGACCTGAGATGGCCGGCGACGTCGGTTCCCCGCGTCGGCACATCGCCGCCATCAACATGACCCCGCTGGTGGACATCATGCTGGTCCTGCTCATCATCTTCCTCCTGGTGACCCAGGCGGTGGATTCCTCGGCGGTCCCCGTGAAGCTCCCGGTGGCCTCGCAGGCGGAGAGCTCCGCGCCCCAGGCGGTGCTGGTGAGCCTGGACGCCACCGGCAACCTGCGCGTGGACGGGCGGGCCTTCGACCGGCCCCGGCTGCGCCGTTTCCTGTCCTCCAGGACCCGCGTCGACACCGCCCTCGAGGTGGTGCTGGCGGCCGACGAGAGGCTGCCCTACGCCCGCGTGATGCAGGTCCTGGACGACGTGCGCGGCGCGGGTGTGCACCGCTACGCGCTGAAGGTCCGTTCCGGAACCGGCCCATGAGACCGGATCCGGGAAGGCGATAGGCGATGCTGCGCCGACGACCGCTGCGGGTGCGCCGGATCCCCCGCTGGGACCTAGCACCGGTGTTTCCGGCGGTCCCCGTTGGGGCCCGGGAGAGGACCGCGACGCATCCGGGTTGGCTCGCCGCCGCCGGCCTGGTGGTGCTGGCGGCGTGGTGGATCGTCCGGCTGCCTTCGGGCTCCCCCGCCGAAGTGGCCCGGCCCCGAACGGTTTCCGACATCCAGTCGGTGGAGATCTCCCCCGTGCCGCCACGACCCCCGGCCGCCCAGGAGGTCAGGGAACCGGTCCCGACGAATTCCGTCGCCGCCGCCCAGGCCATGGTCCCTTCGAGTCCCTCCGTGGGCCTGGTGGACGCGGGCGCCCAGGGCGGTTCCGGCAACGGCATGCCCGGCCTGGACCTGGGCCTGGAAGGAACCGGCACGGGCATGGCCGTGGCCGCCGGAGGCGGTGGAACCGGCCACGGAACGGGGACCGGCACGGGCAACGGGGTCGGATCCCAACGCATGGTCTACGAGATCGGCCAGGTGGACAAGGACGCCGCCACCGATCGGATCTCGGATCCTCCCTATCCGCGCCGCGCCAAGGAGGACGGCGTGGAGGCGGCCCTGGAGCTTCGGATCCTGGTGGACGAGCGCGGCCGCGTGGAGAAGATCGAAGTCCTGGGCGCGCCGCCCGGCTACGGGTTCGAGGCGGCCCTGGAGAGCGCGAGCCGCGATTGGCGCTTCGAACCCGCCCAACTGGGGGGGGTGCCGGTTCCCGAGTGGGTGCGGATGCCGTACTCCTTCCACCTGAACTGATCCCATGGCGGCGCTTCTCCTTTTCCTGCGGCTCCTGGTCTGGTCCGACGACCCGTTCGCCAAGGCGGGCATCGCCTACGATTCGGGGCACTACGAGGACGCCGCGGCCCTCTACCGCGACGCCGGTCGGCGCGGGACGCAGCCGGCCATCGCCTGGTTCAACTACGGCAACTGCGAGGCCAAGCTGGGCCACCGGGGCGAGGCCGCCGCGGCCTGGGCCAAGGCGTTGGAATGGGCGCCCCGCTTCAAGCGGGCCCGGATGAATTTGGCCATCCTCTCCGAGGAGGACGGGGAGATCGGAACCGCCGTTTCCGAATATGGCAGGCTCTGGGACCTGGACCCCAAGGATCCCCTTCCGGCCCTGCGACTGGGCGAGATCCACCTCTCCCAGAAGGACCCGGTGGGCGGGATCGAATGGTTCCAGCGCGCCCTGGAGGCCGACCCCACCAACGAATCCGGCCACGAGGGGCTGGTCCGGGCCGAGCTCGCCTCGGGAGACACCCTGACGACCAGGCTCGAATTGTCCCGCTGGGCAAGCGTCGCGCCGGACACCGCCGCCGGGCCCCTGTTCACGCGGGCCCTGCTGTGGGAACGGACGGGGGACTGGGAGGAATCCCGTCGCGCCTGCGAGTCGGCTCTCGCGCTGGACTCCACCAGCGTGGAGGGATGGCTGCTCCTGGCGCGCCTCCTGCAGCGTTCGGGATCGGACGCCACCGCCGTCTCCGTCATGGAGCAGGCGTGCCGGCGGATGGGCCGGGAACCCCGGCTCTGGAAGGCCCTGGGACAGGCGGCGTTGCGCGCCCAACGGCCCGAAGTCGCCCAGCAAGCCCTGGACAGCGCCTGGAGACTGGGAGACCGGTCCACCCGGGACCTCTTGCGCCAACTGGCGATCTGGCACGACCTGCGCGGCGAACGCGAGGCCGCCATCGGAATCCGGACCCTGCTGAAGGATTCCGGTTCCGCGCCGGGCCCGACCGACACCGGAAAGGCGAAGTAGGGCTCAGCCCCCGGGATTGTCCGATGCGGAAGCGCCCAGGTTGATCTCCTCCAGCAGGTGGGAAGCTCCCGACTGGATGCGATTCACCAGGGTCTGGCCGCACGAACCGCAGTAGTGGAACGCGGGGGGGTTGGGCTTGCCGCAGCGCGGGCAGTTCACCTTGTCGGGACTGGCCTCGGCGACGGAATCCAGGGCGTTCAGTCGCCGCTTGAATTCGATCGCCGACGGAATCCGTCGGTCCGGGTGTTCCTCCAGCGCCATCAGCATGGTGGCGCGCAGCTCGATGGGGATGCGCTCCGGGTAGAGGTGGCGCGGACGTTCGCCGGTGAGCATCTGGTAGGCGGTGGCGGCGAGCCCGAAGACGTCGGCCCTGCCGTCCACGTTGGTCGCCGACACCCGCTGCTCGGGGGCCATGAAGTCCACGGTGCCCAGCACCGATCCCACCGCGGTGCTGTCGCTCTCCGGCTCGTGGGCCAGTCCGAAGTCCACCAGCTTGGGGACCCCTCCCAGGGTGAGCAGGATGTTGGCCGGCTTGATGTCGCGGTGGATGATGCCCCGATCGTGGGCCAGCGCCAGGGCGTCGCAGATCTGGGACAGGATGGGCACGATCTCCGCCACCGTGTAGGGACCCTTTTGGCGCAGGCGCTCCAGGACCGAGATCCCGTCCACGTATTCCATCACGATGTAGATGCCCGTCTCGTCCTGCTCCAGCTCGTAGATCTGCACGATGTTGTAGTGCGACAACTGGGCGATGGCGCGCGCCTCGCGCAGGAACCGGTGCAGCACGGTGGTGCTCTTCATGTACTTGGACAGGATCCGCTTGATGGCCACCTTGCGGTTCAGGCGGCTGTCGCGCGCCGACCACACCTCGCCCATGCCGCCCTTGCCGATCATGACCAGGTCCTTGTACCGGTCGGCGTTGCGCGGCTTGGGGGGGACGGGCGGAAGCTCCGGAGCCTGGCGCGGCTCCGCGTTGGCGAGCTGCTGGAGCGATCCGGACACCCGCTCCCCGCAGAACATGCAGTACACGGAATCGCCGTCGATGCGGCGATGGCAGAACGGGCAGACCATTTTCACGCGGCGGCCTCCTGGATGGATCTCTTGGTCCGGACGAAGACGCCCTGCGCCCTGGCCGCGAGAGGGTCGTCCTTGTGGATGTGTTCCAATGCGAGCTTGACCCGGTCCCGGGCCTCGCCGATGTTGTCCTGTTCGGCCAGCACCCTGGCCTCTGCGAGCCGCTCCTCGAACCAGACCACCATGGCCTCGATCCAGGAGGCGACGTCCTCGGCCGAGGCCGGGAGCACCGGGGCCAGTTCCCGGCACCGGCGCACCCGGTCCTGCGCGGAAGACAATTTCCGTTCCCGGGCCAGTTCGGCGGCCTCGGCCACCAGTCGCGTGCAGGCGCCCAGGTTCTCGGCCAGGCGCTTGTAGACGGCGGGGGTGAGGATGCCCAGGGCGCGCGCCACTTCGCCCACCAGGGGCAGGGCGATCTGGACCGTTTCCCAGCGGCCCTGGCGCCAGGTCTCTTCCAGGAGGTGGCTGACCTTCAGGAGGACACCGGCTCCGTGCTCGGCGTCCTGGGCCTCGAATTCCGACCCCAAAAGCCGCAACCGCTGGATCTCGCGGGCCACCGAATCCCAATTCCCCGCGAGCAGGGCCAGGAACACCTGCTCCAGGGCGAGCTTCCCCTGGTCGTCCAGGTTCGCCCCGCAGCGCCCGCACATCCCGTGGCGCTGGTGCTGGCGGTTCCCGCAGGCGTCGCAGGTGCGGAAGAGGTCGCGCAGGTCGGACCCGCAGTTGCCGCAATAGGGGTTGTCTTCGGCGGCGAAGACGCCGCATTCCGGGCACCTCCCGTCGCGCGCCCGGATGCGTCTTCCCCCCACCGCCGCCAAGGCGTCGCGCATCTCCTCCATGGACCGCCAACGGTCGGAGTGGGAAGCGGCGAGCGCGCCGGAAAGGATCTCCCTCAGGGAGACGGGGATGGCCGGATCGTCGGCGGGTCCGGGGTGTCCCAGAAGGCAGGTGCGCAGGAGCATGCCCAGGCTGTAGATGTCGTCGGCGATCTGCGGGGTCAGGGGCTGCAGGTCCGGCGCGTCGAACTCGGTGTGGCGCAGCGGAAGTTCCGGGACCTCGATGCGCACGAAGGAATGCAGGCGGGGCCTGCCCTGCCCATCCAGCATGACGCGCGCCGTGGTGAGGTTCCCGTGCACCACGCCCTGCTGGTGGGCGTACATCAGGGAGTCGGCGAGGTCAACGCCCAGCCGCATCGCTTCCTGGAGGCCGATGCGCCCTTCGGTACCCAGGCGGTCGCGCAGGCTCCGGCCCTCCACGTATTCGATCACGGCGTAGGGGCCGTCCTTGTCCGATCCCTCCTCGAACACGGCGGCGATCCCGGGATGGCGCAATCGCGCCGAGGTCCGCAGGGCGCGCAGGAAGGCGGAGAGTCCGTCCGGGCTGGTGAGGATGCTCCTCCCCGGTCGCCGGATGAGGACCTGACGTCCCAGGCGCAGGTCGCGGGCCAGGTCCACGGTGGCGTGGTCGGAAGTCCAGAGCCGTTCGATGGCGGAATAGCGCTCGGGCCCCGACAGGAGCACGGGGTTTCGGCCCCGGCGGCGCTCGCCCGTCTCCTCCCGGAACGTCCCGCCCAGGGGCAGACCGCAGTGCTTGCAGTACACCCCTTCCGGAGGCAGCTCCTTCCCGCATTGCTTGCAGTAGTAGAACTCTTGGCGGATCACTGGAGCACCCATAGTGCCCAATTTTGCCCGCGCTGGCAAAGACCCGGAACCCCGCGACCCGCGGAGACCCCCGGAATCATGGGTAGCGAGGGGAAACTGGACGTCTTCCCATGCCTGTGGTTCGTATTCTCCGACACGGCCCCTTCCGCACGTGGTCCGCCCGGGGAGATCCTCGCCAGAGGAACCACCCGTCCACTCTACCGCTTCGGCGCCGATTTGGCCTCTGTCCGTTCCTTCCGTCTCCCGCCGAATCACTACCATTTTCCGAGTTCAGCCCGAAGATCCACCGAACAAGGGAAGAGACCCAATGCGCAAGATCGGATTGACCCTGGCGGCCCTGCTGGTCCTGGCCGGCTGCAAGGCCAAGGAGACGGGGACCCCCGTGGATCGGATCCTGGAGATCGGAGCCCAGGCGGAGAAGGACCTGGCCGACAACGCCGCCAAGCGCGAGGCCTCCAAGGACCTCTCCGAGATGGTGAAGCTGGGCCAGGAGGAGACGGCCATCATCGATACCGCCACGGACCGGATCAACGCGATCCTGGGCGGCAGGTACCACCGCCTGCCGGTGGCGCTGGGTCCCTGCACCGATACCCTCCCCGTGGTCTTCGGCCACGGCTCCATCGGGGTCCCCGACTTCCACAAGGGCGAGTTCCGCATCAACCTGCAGGTATCGGGCACGGAAAAGCACCCCCTCCCGGACGGGACCTTCTTCCAGCTCGTGGCCCTGGACTCCGCGGGGAAGGTCCTTTTCTCCAAGGACGCCGACATGGTGGACTCCCTGAAAGTGGGAGACAGCCTCTACGCCGGGGGCATGTTCCGGGCGACGGAGATCAAGGGATTGAGGGCGGT
This sequence comes from Fibrobacteria bacterium, assembly GCA_035604215.1. Classification (GTDB taxonomy): domain Bacteria; phylum Fibrobacterota; class Fibrobacteria; order UBA5070; family UBA5070; genus UBA5070. The sequence continues at coordinate 2,446 of DATNIW010000140.1, read as the reverse complement.
CGCGGCGCGGTAGCGCTTGGCGGCTTGGGCCTTCGGCCCTTGCGCTGCGCTGGAGCCTTCGGCTGTTGCGCTGCGCTCGGTTTTTACAGGGGCCTGCCGCGGCCCCTGTACCCGGCGGCCCAAGGGTCCTTGCGCGAGGACCCTTGGGGATCCCGCGCGCCAGGGGGTTCAGACTCTACGGGCGTCCCTCCCGCATTCTTCCATCGGCCCACAAGGGCCGATGGCCAGCCAGGACGCCCTCCGAATAACTTCACCCCCTATGACCCCTGCCGATCTCTGCCGGGCTCGCATTGGCCCCTTTGGGGGCCTCGGTCGACGAGACGGTGCCCTGTAGGGTCAAAGCCGGATTTCATACCCGTGCTTGGAGTCGGGGTCAAAGCCCGCCACCTCGTAGAACTTGTGGGCTTCCGATCGCTTCTTGCTGCTTTGGAGCAGCACCTTGTAGCAGTTGTGCGCCCTAGCGATGGAAACGGCCTCGGCCATCAGGCGTGTTCCGAGTTTGAGCCGTCGAAATCCATCTGCGACGACCACGTTCTCGATCACCCCGAAGGGACGTCCGGATCTTGTCAAGTTGGGGATGATGGAAAGGTTGCAAGTTCCGACGACGCCGAAAGGACCATCCACGACCAAGTAGACGAGATTGTGGTTGCCGCGAATCTCGTCCCACAGGGCAGCAGCCGCCGCCGCTTCCAGTGGGGCGTCGTCCGGATTGAGCTGGGAATAGAGAGCCAAGATCCCCGGCAGGTCACCGAATTCCGCCTGCCGGATCGCACCCGCCATCGCGCCCTCTCCCGCCAAAGGAATCACGCAGGAAAAGCTACACCGCCGCCCCCAGCCGGCGAGCGAAAGCGAGCCGCCCAAGACGACGGCAGGGGTCCGGGGGGACGGCTCGTCTCTGGATTGCCCACAGACCCTCGGCCCATCAGGGCCGATGGGTGAACCCCTCATGGGCCATCCGGAGAGTCCGATCCCCCCGGCGCGGGGGATCCAAGGGGCCACGCGGTCGGCCCCTTGGCCGGGGTACAGGGGCCCGGCGGCCCATGTAAACCGCCGGTGCCGCCAGGCACAAAACAAGAAGCCTGCGCCGCCAGGTGCATAACCGCCCCGCGCAGCGGAAAGACCCCAAGCGTCAGCGCATTCAACAGAACGGATCCTCCGTCCCGTCCTCGTTCCAGACATGCTCCAGTGCCACCGCGATCTTGCGCGCGACCTCCGGTCGGATCGTGTCGGCCACGAACCCCAAGGCCATGTCGATGCCGGCCGTGATCCCGGACGACGTCCAGAACTTCTCGTCCACCACCCAACGCGCCTTGCGGATCCAGCGGACATTTGGACCCTGCGACACCACCCAGTCCCACGCCAGCTTGTTGCTGGTCGCCTCGCGGCCGTCCAGCACTCCCGCCCGAGCCAGCAGCCCCGACCCGGTGCATACGCTGAGGACCGTTCCCGCCGTCCCCACGAGCTGCCGCAGCAGATCCAGGAAGGCGTCGTCGTCCACAAGCCCTCTAGTCCCGGACCCTCCGGGCACCAGCAGGATATCGTTTTCCGGGACGGCCTCCACCGGCCGGGTGTCCACCGTGGCCCCCGTGGAGCTGGTCACCGGCCCCCCGGTTCGCGAATGGTACGAGATGCCGAAGTGCGACTCCAGCTTGGAAAACACCTCGGTGGGCCCCAACGCATCCAGCGTCGTGAACTCGTCGAACAGAAGGACGTGGATGTGCTGCATGAGGAGTGCCTCCTTCGTGGGAGAAAATAGGAGGGCCTTCGGCAGTGACGCTTCGCGGGAGCCTTCGGCCCAGGCGCTTCGCTTGGTTTACAGGGGCCTCGCCGCGGCCCCTGTACCCGGCGGCCCAAGGGTCCTTGCACGAGGACCCTTGGGGATCCCGCGTGCCAGGGGGGCGAAACTCTCCGGGCGTCCCTCCCGTGTGAATCCATCGGCCCACAAGGGCCGATGGCCAGCAGGACGCCCTCCGAATAACTTCGCCCCCCTTGGGACCCCCGCCGGTTTTTGCCGGGCTCGCATTGGCCCCTTTCGGGGCCTCGCTCGGCGGGTCAGAAGACCACCCCGTCCGGCTTTGCCGGCCACCCCTCCATCGGAGGGGAATCGCTGCATTCCTGCGTTAAATTCCCCTCCTTTGGAGGGGTACGCCGTAGGCGGGGGGTGGTCGCTCCGGTGGTGCCCCGAAGGGGCAGGGTTGTCGTCGTTCACGTCGAGCAGACGAACATAGATGTGTTGCATGGCTGTTGCCTTCAGCAATCCAGAAATTGGGCGGTCATCTGCTCAAGGTCGGGGAAGGCGAGGGTCTGGCCATAATTTGTCGGGTCACCGGCGCGATGGATCAACACCGAAGCCTGGAACCCCGCGTAGTTCGCGCCGAGGATGTCCTTTTCTTCGTTCCCGACGTAGACCATCTGGTCGGGAGGGGTTCCCAAGGCCTCCGAGAGC
>DATNIW010000139.1:0-40514 GCA_035604215.1 Fibrobacteria bacterium | reverse complement strand
ATCCTTCCCCAGGCGGCGAGATCCGCGAGCCCGGGTTCCGCTTGGGCCAAGGCCAGGAATTCCTTCACGGACCGTGCGGGAGCGCTGGAGACATTTGACCAAGCCGACTTGAAAGCCGCCACCTCCGGCAGATCCGAGGCGAAGGAGGGAACGCTCCCGCAACAGGCGACCAGAAGAACCAAGGCAACCAAACGCGGCACCCCCGTTCCCGACATTCGGTCAAAAAACGCCGGTCCGAGCGGAGATCCGCGCGAGGGCGATGCGAACGATCCGACACGGACCCGAAGGCCTTTGCCCCGGGACGGTGGATGGAGAGCGGGAAATTCGCCGCCGGTCACCGGACCGAGCGGAGATCCACGCGAATGCGATGCAGACAACCCGACACGGACCCGAAGGCCTTTGCCCCGGGACGATGGATAGAGAGCGGGAGATTCGCCGCCGGTCACCGGATCGAGCGGAGATCCGAGCGAGGGTGATGCAGACGACCCGAGACGGCCCCGAAGCCGTCCGCCCCGGGACGGCGAGCGGTGCGTGGAGGGAAGTATGCGCGCCCTCGCTCGGATCTCAGAGGATGTCTTCGCCGGCTTCGCCTGTCCTGATGCGCCAGGCGTTGTCCAGGTTCACCACCATGATCTTCCCGTCGCCGATCTTCCCCGTCCGCGCGGATTCCATGATGGTCTTCACCACCTTGTCCACCATCGCGTCCGGGACGGCGACTTCCAGCTTGATCTTGGGGATGAAATCGATGTGGTATTCCGCACCGCGGTACAGCTCGGTGTGGCCCTTCTGCCGACCGAAACCCTTCACTTCGGCGAGGGTCATGCCTTGCACCCCGACCTTCAGGAGGGCCTCCTGCACGTCGGAAATCTTGAACGGCTTGATGTAGGCCTCGACACGCTTCATGGATGGTTCCTCGGACTGGCAATCTGGTTCGACCCGAGAAAGATCATAAATCCACCGGGGATCATCGGAGATTGGAGTCTCCGCCCGTGTCTGGGGGGCTGTTCGATCGGGCCGGGGCGAAGGCCTGGAGATACGCCAGGGCGAGGGCCTGCGTGAAGGCGGGCGACAATGTCTTGCGCAGATGCCATTCGTCGGGAAAGTCGTCTGCCGTGGTGGCGAATTCCGCTTCCACCAACGGAGGAAGACCCCAGCGGACCAGGGAGGCCTGGAAGCGCTTCCGGTCGGCTTCGCGAAGTGGCGTGCGAAGGGGCCGGGTCTGGATCGGGGAGAAGGGGATCCGGACGAAGATGGGAATTCCTCCGGCGTCCTTCACCAGCCGGACGATGTCGGCCTGGACGGTCGAATCCCAATCCCGCCAGGGCTTCTGGTCCTTCAGGTCGGAGGCGGACAGGCTGTCGGCGAGGTGCCTCGCGAGTTCCACGCCCTTGAGGTCGGTCCGGATTCCTCCCGCCGACACGAGATCCGACGAAGGCGCCGCGGAATCCGTCGGCTTCCGCCAGATCCCGTCCACGACACCCTGTCCCGCGGAGTCCAGGTTCGACCGCACCACGTGGCGGAGGCGGGGAAACTGGTCGAAGGCCGGCACGAGGAGATCGACGGCGATCGAAAGCTTGGCCTCCAGGGGCGTGGAGGATTTCCAGAGGCGCGGCAGGTCGGAGCGGTCCATGTAGGGAACGAGCAGGTCGCGACGGTCGTCGACGATCCAATTTCCGTCCCAACGCTCGGGATAGCCGATGCCGTCTCCGGCTTCCAGGAGCACGGCGGTGCCGCGCAGGGCGTCCGGAAATTCCGAGAGCAGCTTGTGCAGCCCGTACCAGTGTTCCATGGGAGTGCACCAGCCCATTCCCAGGTTCACCGTGGACGTGCGGGCGTGGAGAACCTGGGACATCACGCCGTCCCATGCGTCCGGGTTGATGGCGGCGCGGGTGCGGGATGTGCCCAAGAAGAGGAAATTGGCCTTGTACCCGCTCGCGTAGGCGTCGATCAGGGGTCCGTACCAGATGTCGCGCACCGCTTCCGGGGGACGCACCCACGAATTGACCGCCACCAGGATCGCCACGAATCCGGCGACGAAGCCCGCCGCCAATCCGAACCGCACCACCGGACGTTCAGAACTGGAAGTAGAGGAACTGTTCATGGCCGAATTTGCCCAAGAGGACGATGGAGAGGAGGAGAGCCCAGATCCCGATCCAGCGGACCCAGAACGGTTTTTCCGAAAACCACGCCGTGGCTCCGCGCCGATGCGCCCACTGGAGCGACTCCAGGACCGCCACCAGGAGAAGCGCCAGGCGAAGGTCGGCATCCCGCAGCGCATCGCCCAGGGAAACCCATGATCCGGGTGCGATGAAGGCGGCACAGGCGTGGAGCGCGACGGCGAGATCGGGGGAGCGGAAGAAGATCCAGGCGAAGTCCACGAGGAGGAACGTGACGACCACGGCGGCGATGGCGCCGACCCGGGACGAGGTCCATTTCTTCCACCACGGCTTCCGTTCGAGAGCGGGCTCGGCGAGCTTCTGGACGATCACGTAGGCTCCGTGCAAAGCCCCCCAGATGACGAAGGTCCAAGCCGCTCCGTGCCACAGTCCGGACAGCAGGAACGCGGCGGCCAGACCCACCACCAGCCGGGTCGTCCCTCGGCGATTTCCACCGATGGGGATGTACACGTAGTCCCGGAACCAGGTGGAGAGCGACATGTGCCAGCGCCGCCAGAACTCCCCCGGAGATCGGCTGGTGTACGGATGGTCGAAATTCCTGCAGAGGTCGAAACCCATCACGCGGGCCGCGCCGCGGGCGATGTCCGTGTAGCCGGAAAAATCCCCGTAGATCTGGAAGGCGAACAGGAAACTTCCCAGCGCCAGTTGCCAACCCGAGCGGTGGAAAGGGTCCGCGAAGGCGGTGTCCACGGAAACGGCGATCCGGTCCGCGATCACCAGCTTCTTGAAGAATCCCCAGGCCATAAGTTCCAGTCCGGAGATCGCCCTGGGCCAGCTGCTCCCCCGGTTCTCTCCGATCTGGGCGAGCAGCCCCTGGGGCCGTTCGATGGGGCCCGCCACCATCTGGGGCCAGAACAGGACGTAGAGAGCGTAGCGGGGCAGGTTCCTCTCGGCGGCCCGGCGTCCGAAATACACCTCGATGGTGTAGGCCATGGACTGGAAGGTGTGGAAGGAAAGCCCGATGGGGAGCACCAGAGGGAATCGCCATGCCACGACCCCCATCCCGAAGTGCCGAGCGACGACATCCAGGTTCTGGAGCGCGAAGTTCGTGTACTTGAAGGTGGCCAGGATGCCCAGGTTGGCCGCGATCGAAATCCACAGGAGCAGCTTGCGACGGCGGCCGACCGCCGGCTCGATGAAGATTCCCGCCGCGTAGTCCACACCCACCAGGAAGAAGAGGATGAAGATGTAGGAGGGGATGAAGGCCATGTAGAACGCGCAGGAGGAGAGCAGCAGCCATCCGATGCGCGCCTTGCGAGGCAACACGAACCAACCCAGCAGGCAGGCCGCGAAGAAGAACGGAAACTGGAGCGATGCGAAGGACATTCCTGCGCCGGTCTCGGTGGTGAAGGGTGGGAGCGGAAAGGTCGTCCAAGCTAGAATTCGGCCGCACGGGCCCCTTCCCATCTACCTTGACCTTCCATGAGGCGCGTCTTTCCGGCCAGCGAGGTTCCCCGATGCCCCGTTTGCGGAGTGCATCTCCACCTGTGCTTCTGCGCCGGGTTCCCCACCTTCGCAACGCGCATCCGGTTTCGCTTCGTGCAGCATTCCCAGGAGGCGCGCAAGCCCACCAACAGCGCCCGCCTGGCTTGCCGGATCCTGTTCGAAGCCTCCATCGTTCCCTGGTCCCGCGGCGAACCCCCGACCTTTCCCCCGGGAACCTTCCTCCTGTACCCCTCGGCGCAGGCGGAACCCCTGACCGCCCGGGAACTGTCGGATCTCGCCCAGGACGCGGACGGCGGGCCCGTCACGTTCGCGATCCCCGACGGGACCTGGAGCCAGGCGGGACGGATCGCGAGCGAACTCAGGAAGAAATCGCTCCCGCAGCGGATCCTGCCGGCGGGGAACAGCTCCACCTGGGGCGTGCGCCAAAGCGACGACCCGGAGCGCATCTCGTCGGCCCAGGCGGCCGCGATGGTCCTCCTGCTGGCGGGAGAGGCCCAGGCGGGTTCGTACCTGCTGGGAGCCCTCGCCGAATCCAGCCGGAGGATCCTGGCGATGCGGGGCGTGAAGGCGCCCGTTTGACGCCCGCCGGAACGCCCCGGAAATCCTACTATTGGCGCCCATGATCGACGATTTGGCGGAGCTGAAGGACCTCGTTGCGGCCATCAAGGCCGACCACCAAGCCCAGAAGGACAAGGAGAAGCGCGACAGCTGGACCAAGTACGTCTCGCTGTGGATGATCATCCTGGCGGTGTGCGCGGCCTTCGCCACCCAGAAGGGTGCGGGCTTCTCCTCGGCCACCATCAAGCAGCTCAACGAGGCCACGTTCAACCAGGCGCTGGCCTCGGACCAGTGGTCCTTCTTCCAGGCCAAGGGAATCAAGCAGAGCCTCTACGAACGCGACCTGGAGAAGGCCGGCAAAGGCTCGGTCCCGCCCGCGGATTCCGCCTTGATCGCCAAGGTGCGCAAGTACGATTCCGACAAGAAGGACATCTCGAACCAGGCCAAGGCCTTCGAGGACAAGCGCGACCAGGCCCGGATCGGCTCCACGCACAGCGCGGACCTCGCACGGCAGATGGGTTTGGCGACCACCCTGTTCCAGATCGCCATCGCCCTGGGCGGCGTGTGCATGGTGGTCAAGAAGAAGTCGCTCTGGTTCGCTTCCATGGTTCCGGGAGTCGCCGCGGCGCTCCAGCTGATCGCGATCCTGTCCAGGACCTGATCAGCGCGCGAGTCCGCAGCCCAGGCGGACCAAGGGATCGAACAGGGGCAGGAGCAGAAGCCCCGCGAGCTGGATCCACCAGATTCGACGCATGCGATCCTGGTCTCGATCGGTGTGGTAGGGAACCTGGTCCAGGTCCAGGTGGCGCGCCCAGGAGCGGAACTTCATGGAAGGCCGGATCTCCAAGGCGAGGATCAGGAACAGACCCAGCGCCTGGGCGATCTGGAACGGATTCGAGAGGTAGAACCAACGCCCCAGCCCCGCATCCGAGAAGACCAGGACCAGCCGCGGCACGAGAAGGACGAACGCGCCGACCCACACGAGCCGGTCGGAGGCGCGGACCATGCGGGCTTCCCGCACGGTGAGAAGACGGCGCAAGCAGAACCCGCGGCCGATCAGGCCTCCGGCCAGCAGAGCGAAGCCCGAGGATGCCGTCCATTCCAGGAGAACCCGCAGAAGGATGTAGGGAGGGAGCATCTCAAGTCCTTTGGCTGCGGGTCCGTTCGACCAGTTCCACGAGTTCGCGGCAGGCGCGCGCGATGTCGGGCGCGCGGGTGATGGCCGTGACCACGGCCACCCGATCGGCACCGGCCTGGATCACCTGCGCGGCGTTCCCCTGGCAAATGCCCCCCATGGTGGTGACGGGAACCGTGGCGGCGAGGACGGCGGCTCGCACCCCGTCCAGTCCGACGGGCGCCACGGGAACCGCCTTGGTGGAGGTGGGGAAGACCGGCCCGATGTTGACATAGTCCGCACCCTCGCGGCACGCGCGAAGCACCTGCTCCGCCGAATGCGTGCTGCGCCCCACGAGCTTGCCGGGGCCCAGGATCCGCTTGGCCTCGGCCGTGGGCAGGTCGTTCTGGCCCAGGTGGACTCCGTCGCAGTCGACGAGGGCGGCGATGTCCACCCGGTCGTTCAGGACGAGCCAAACCCCGAGCTCGCGGCACAGGACGGAGAGCGCGCGTGCCTTTTGCAGGTAGGTGGGGCAGTCCGCGAGCTTGTCCCGGTACTGGACCAGGCGGACTCCGCCCGCCGCGGCGGCCCGGACCACGTCCAGTTCCGATCGCCGTTCGGAAAGAACAGGGTCCGTGACCAAGTAGACCGAAACCTGTGTGAAGTCGATGGGCATCGAACCGCTCAAGTTACTCTCGGCGACAGCCTTCGACCTCGGTGCGGAACTATCGGCGCAGGGCCAGGTGGTTTTCGCCCCAAAGCTGCCGGTGGTTCAGCTTCTCGCGCAGGGTATTGGCCCGGGCGAGCACTTCCACGATCGTGAAGGCCGGATTGGAGACGTCGCGGGCCGGGTAGATCTGCAACAGCTTTCCATCGGGATCGGCGACCACGCGGATTTCGGGGACCTTGAGATTCTCGGTGCGACGGACCACCACGCCGATCTCCCGGCTGGCCAAGCGCACCAGGAGTCCGGGGGAATAGACTCCCAAGGTTCGGATGAAGCTCTGGGTGCAGGCTTCGTCCACCAGCGATCCCCGGGTCTGGAAGATGCTGTGGATGGCGTTGGGCCCTTGGATGGCGGCGCGGTAGGCCCTGGGTTTCGTCATGGCCGAGTAGATGTCGGCGATTCCCAGGAGGCAGGCCTGGGATTCCACCGCCGGTGCCGCGATGCCCCGGGGGTATCCGCTGCCATTGAGCCGTTCGTGGTGCTGTTCGACCGCCGAAAGCCAGACGGGGTCGCGCACCTCCGCCTCTCGAAGGATCTGGGCGCTGGCCAGCGGGTGCATGCGGACCAGGTCCTGCTGCTGGGCGGAGAGAGGGTCGCTCTGGAGGTCCAGGTCGTCCTGCAGTTCCAGGAATCCGACATCGCGGGTGAGGGCCGCGGCGATCAGGGTGCGGCGATCTTCGGAGGGAATCCCCTGGGAAGCGGCCACGAGGTCGCACAGGGCCGAGGAATGCAGCGCATGGAGGGTGCCGTAGCGCGTGTTGGACGAGAGTTCCATGGCGGCCAGGAGCGCGTCCGGATCGCGACCGATCTGCACTTGGACCGCGCGAGCCACTTCCAGGACCCGTTCCGGCAGACGCGCGCCGCTTCCGTTGAGCAGATCGGAGAAGACCTCCTCCAGCTGGAAGGAGAGGCGTTCCACGGGCTGGAAGAACTTGGGGGTGTTGGAGAGTCCTTCGGTGGATTTGGGGCGTTGGCGCCAGGGGCTGGACGGGTTTCGCCTGGCCGCGACCGCGGGCATCGGGACGGGAGCTTCTTCCTTCCGGTACCCCCTGGTCCAGAGAACCTTGGCCTGGGCCTCGTCGGCCAGCGGGGTTCCCATGGGAAGGAGGATCCGACCGGACGCGTCCACCACGTCGAACCCGATGGTCTTCCCGGGCACGAGCAGGTCGCGGTCCAGTTGGCGAAGCGTCATTGCCATCCATTATGCCAGGTTCGCGCGTCGGGAACAAGGCCGGAACGAAACGAGCGTCGGTTGCGCCGCGGGTCTGGTATCTTTCTCCGCCTTTGGTGGTCGGTCGAGGGAGGCGCAATTGGCAAGCATTCGCAGCATGACGGGATTTGGATCCGGGTCCGGCGCGGCGGGATCCCGCCTGGTCCGGGTGGAGGTCCGGTCCGTCAACGGAAGATTCATGGAGCTTCAGATACGCCTTCCTCGGCCGCTCCAGGCCTTCGAATTCGCCTTGCGCGAACTCGTCCAGGGAAGGGTGGGACGAGGCTCGGTCACGGTCCAATCCTCGCTGGAAGAAGGCGGGGATTCCCAGGCCGGCGGGCTCGACTGGACGAAGATCGCCGAGGAGCTGAGGGATATCCGCAAGGCCGCCGGAATCGCGGGCGAACTGGCCCTCACGGATCTCCTCCGCTGGGCGGCGACCCGCAAGGGCGAGGATCTTCCCGAATCCGCCGACCCCGCCTTGAAGGAAGCGTTGTTCCAAGCAGCCGACGAAGCCCTGAGGGAGCACGAGGTCTTCCGCCAGCGGGAAGGGGCATCCCTGGAAGCCGACATGCTCCAACGCCTCGGGAGGATCGAAGCGGCCACTGGACGGATTCCGGCGATGTCGCGCGCCAACCTCGAGAAGACCCGGGACATCCTGGAATCCCGCATCCGCGAATACCTGGACGGCAAGGAAGTGGACGGAGCGCGCGTCGCCCAGGAGATCGGCCACATGTCCGAGAGGCTGGACGTGCAGGAGGAGATGACCCGTCTGGCGGCCCACATCGCCGCCTTCCGGAAGACCCTCGCGGACGGAGGGAGCGTGGGGAAGCGGATCGGATTCCTGCTCCAGGAGATGCTTCGGGAAACCAACACCACGGGCTCCAAGTGCCAGGACGTGGGGATCACCGCCCTGGTCATCTCCATGAAGGAGGAGCTCGAGGCGATCCGGGAGCAGGTGGCCAACTTGGAATGACCGGGAGCGGCCCGCGCGCGGCCGATCCGTTTTAGATCTTGCCAGGAATGTCCGGACTCTACCTCGTCGACGCCATGGCCCTGGCCTACAGGTCCTTCTTCGCCCTGCTTCGCACCAACATGCGGGCGCCGGACGGCAGGCCCACCTCGGCCGTCTTCGGTTTCGCCCAAGCGCTGCTGCGCGTGGTGGAAAGCCGCGGACCCAGCCACATGGCCATCGCCAGGGACCTGAGCGGCCCCACGTTCCGGCACGCCCTGTACCCCGCCTACAAGGCGCAGAGGCAGCCGATGCCGGACGACCTGAGGGTGCAGATCCCCATGGTCGACGAACTCGCCGAGGCCTGCGGCCTGCCCATGGTTTCCCTTCCCGAGTTCGAGGCCGACGACGTGATGGCCACCTACGCCCGCCTGGCCAAGGAGGCCGGGCTGCCCGTCTACCTCATGACGCGGGACAAGGACCTGATGGCGCTGGTCGGTGACGGAATCCGACTGTTCGACCCGGGTCGCGGGACGGAGCGGCCCGAAGAGATCGATCCGGCCTGGGTGAAGGCGAAGTTCGGAGTGGAGCCGTCGCAGGTGCGGGACTACCTGGCGCTGGTCGGCGACGCCTCGGACAACGTCCCGGGAGTTCCGAAGGTGGGGGAGAAGACGGCCGCCGAACTCCTGTCGCGCTATCCGGACATCGAATCCATCTACGCGCACCTGGAGGAGATCGGACAGACCAAGAAGGCGGTGCGACGGAACCTGGAGGAAGGCCGCGACCTCATGGAGCTCTCGCGGACCCTGGTGACCTTGCGCGACGACCTGGACCTTCCTCCGCTGGGCGACCTGGAATTCCGCGGACTGGACCTCCCCAGGGTGAAGCGGTTCCTGACGGATCTTGGCATGCGCACGCTGGTTTCGGCCGCGGACAAGCTGGGGGGAAGTGCGAGTCCCAAACCGGCGCACCCGGACGTGTCGGGGCTCGGGCTCTTCGAATCGGCGCCGACCGACCACGCCCCAGCCCCCGCCGTCAACCTGCAGGTGGTTTCCGACACCGACGACCTGGCGTTCCTCGCGGGCATCCTGCGGGCGGTGGATCCGGTCGCGATGGTCCCGGTGCCGGGATCTTCCAAGGACCTGATCGGGATCGGCCTGAGCTGGGGAGAGGGCATCGGGAGGTATCTGCCGATCGGGGAACAGGAAGGGCAACTGCCTCCTTCCGCGGTGCGCGATGCACTGGGAGACCTCTGGTCGGATCCCGAACGGACCTGGATCGCCTTCGACGGAAAGGCGCTGCGCCGGTCCATGGAGCGGATGGGCTGGAGACTGGACGGGGTCGTGGAGGAGGTCCAGATCGCGGCCTATCTCCTGGCACCCGGCGAACGCCACCTGGAACTCGATCGCATCGCCCATTTCCGGTCGGGCAGGGTGCTGCGCCGGTGGGAAGACCTGCTGGGAACCGCGCGCGCCAGGCGCGAGCCGGAATCGGTTCCCACCGAGGAGATGTGCGGCTGGTCCGCCGCCGCCGCGGAAGCGCTCGTCCCTGCCTGGACGGTGCTGCGGGAGGGCTTGGAAAAACAGGATCTCTCCAGGCTCTATTCGGAGGTGGAAAGGCCGCTGTCCGAGGTCCTGCGCAGGATGGAAGACCACGGGATCGCCCTGGACCGGGACCTTTTCGCGCACCTGTCCACGGAGATGACGAGCCAGATCGCCGCTCTCGAGGCCAAGGCCTCCGAGGCCGCGGGCGTGGAATTCAACGTCGGATCGCCGCGCCAGTTGGGCGAGATCCTCTTCGACCGGCTGGGCTTGAAGGCGGGACGGAAGACGGAAACCGGACAGCGGTCGACGGATTCCGACACGCTGGAGGGACTTCGGGACCAGCACCCCCTTCCGGGCATCGTGCTGGAGCACAGGGAACTGGCCAAGCTGCTGGGAACCTACGTGGATCCGCTTCCCACGATGGCCGACGCGAACGGGCGGGTCCACACCCTGTTCCAGCAGACCGTGGCCGCGACCGGCCGGCTCTCCAGCGTGGATCCGAACCTGCAGAACATCCCCGTGCGCGGCGAGATCGGACGCCAGCTCCGCAAGGGGTTCGTGGCCGGACCCGGGAAGGTCCTGGTCTCCGCGGATTACAGCCAAATCGAACTTCGCCTGCTGGCGCACCTTTCGGGCGATGCCGCCCTGCGAGCGGTCTACGACGCCGGCGAGGACATCCACGCCCGGACCGCCGCCGTCGTGCACGGGGTGGAGCCGAAATCCGTCACCACCGACCAGAGGCGGGCGGCGAAGGTGGTGAACTTCGGGGTCGTCTACGGAATGGGCCCGCACGCCCTGGCGGCCCAGACCGAGCTTTCCTACGCGGACGCGAAGAAGTTCATCGAAGGCTACTTCTCGGCCTACCCGGGGGTGAAACCCTACATGGAGGGCATCCTGGAGGGAGCGCGCACCAACGGCTACGTGGAGACCATCCTGGGCCGCAAGCGCTGGATCCGCGAGATCAACGAGAAGAACCGCGTGTTCAAGGAACGGGCCGAGCGCGAAGCGGTCAACACCCCCATCCAAGGCAGCGCGGCGGACCTCGTGAAGCTCGCGATGCTCGCGGTGGATCGGGAGATCCGCGCCGGGCGCCTGGATGCCTCGATGCTGCTCCAGGTCCACGACGAACTCGTGCTGGAATGTCCCGTCGGATCCGCACCCGAAGTCGCCGCCCGGGTGAAGGCCCTCATGGAAGGCGCGATGACCCTTTCCGTGCCGCTGTCCGTGGAGACGGGAATCGGCGAGAACTGGGGAACGGCGCACTAGCGCCCAAGGCGGGCGAAGCCTTCAGGCCGGTCGGCGCAGGACCAGGATCGGCACCTCGGGCGGCGCGAAAAGCCGCATGGGCGGCCCCCAGAATCCGGCTCCGCGGCTCGTGAAGACCGGAACGTCGCCGACCAGCGCGAACCCGGAGACCATCGGCTGTTGGAGCCGGACCAGATAGTGGAAGGGCCAGAGCTGTCCACCGTGGGTGTGGCCGGAAAGCTGCAACGACACCCCCATGTGCTGGGCCTGCAGGGCTTGCCTCGGTTGATGCGCGAGCAGCACCACGGGCACCCCGGCGGGCACACCCGCCAAGGCGGCGCGCGGATCCGGGGCCGATCCCCCCGGTGAACCGCCTTCGTGGGCGTCGGTCACGCCGGCCAGGCAGAGGGTCGATCCCCCCCGATGGATGAGGACATGGCGGTTGGACAGCACCGTCCAGCCCATGTTCTGCACGAAGCGGACCCAGGGCGCGATCCCCGAGTAGGCTTCGTGGTTCCCGGTGACGAAATAGGTCCCGTCCCGGCCGTGCATGCCGGAAAGCGGCTCGACCGCCGGGCCCATTCCTTCCACGGTGCCGTCAACCAGGTCTCCCGTGTGAACCACCAGGTCCGGAGCGGCGGAATCGACCCTCCTGGCCAGATCGGCGGCCCAGGAACGACCCAGGATCCGTCCGATGTGGGTGTCGGTGACTTGTGCGATCCGGTAGCCGTCGAAGGCTTCGGGCAGCCCTGGAATGTCCACCTCGATCGAATGGATTTCCGGAGGCAGGAGGGCTTCGCGGATCCCGAACCCCGCCGCCGCCAACGCCGCCACGATTCCCGCGATGTGGACTCCGCGGACCGTCGCGGACAGATCCCGACCCACCAGCCAACCGGAAGCCCGGACCAGGAGGCCCGACGCATCGCCGAGAAGAACTCCTGCCAGGAGCAGGAAGAGCACTCCCATCCAGGCGTATCCGATCCAAGTGAGGACGTCCCCCATCATTCCGAAGCGGGTGGATCTCGCCAGAAGGAAGGCCGCGGGGACACAGAGATACAGGAGCGCGACCACCGCCCAGAGGGCGGTCTGTCCCATTCCCGAGGCACCGATGGCCGCGGCGATGCGGACGCCCACGTACCAGTGAACCAGGAGCAGGAGGCCCTGGACGACCACAAGGAACACGATGATCCGGGAGATGGGCATGATTCCAGTCCAAGGTACTAGGTGGGGGCGATCAGGGGAATGACCACCCAGGCAGGCGGCGCGGCTCAGAAATCCAGCAGCAACCCCACGCGCAGATCGTACCGGTGGAACGCGGACCAGCCGCTTTCCGCAAGCAGGCTGGAGCGGTCGCCCAATTTCAGGTCCAGACCCACACCGGCCCGCCAAAGGAAATAGGAGTTCCCGAGGTTCGGGCGCAGGCCCGCACCCGCCTCTCCCGCGACGTAGGGCATGAGGGTGCGCCCGATGGGCAGGCGCACCTGGAGCTTGCCATCGACCATCCCCGTCGGGCGTCCCGAAACACCCTCGTATCCGATTCCGGGTCCGAAAAGGACCATCTGGTCGAACCGGTACAAGGCGTGGACGGACCAGTTGGTGCGCGGCGTCCATTCGCCCTCGGGCACGGCCGTTCCCAACATTCCCTCCAGTGACAGTCCCCCCGAGGTGGCGAATCCCGCCAGACAGAGGAGAATCGGGAAGATCTTCAAATTCCCACCGAGGGATGTTCCGATGTCCAGCGCTCGAACCCGTCTTCGCTGACCGGGATCTGATCCGGCGTCAGTTCCAGGGTCTGGACGATGTCGGCGTGGAACACCTGCCAGGCGCCGACCTCGATCTCGCTCTCCAGCTGTCCCTGTCCCCATCCGGAGTACCCCAGGAAAATCCGGTAGGATCCCGGTTCGGCGCGGTGGAATCGCTTGCCCGGACTCTCTTCCAGGGGATCTTCCTCCATGCGCCAGGTGAAGTTCCAGTGCCCGCCCATGGTCAGGCCGTCCGTGATCCGCTGGGATTCCGGGGCAGGCTCGCCGCTCCAGTCCAGGATCTGGATCTTGTCCTGCTCCACCGGGCCGCCCAAGTGGACCTCGCGCAGGCCGCGCATCTCCGGAGGCAGGCTTTCGAAGACCTCGTCCAGGGGCATGTGCGACACGCGGTTGAGGACGAGTCCGTAGTCGCCATCCTTCTCGTGGGCGCAGAGAAGGATCACGGTCCCCTGGAAATTGGGGTCCTTGAGGACTTCGTGTCGGGCGACCAGGAAGGCGCCCGTTTGCAACCGCGCCAAGGATTCTTCGGGAGAGAAGCTCATCGGAAGGGAAAAGTAACCAAGCGCCGCTGGTGCCCTTCACTTGCAGGAAGCGTCGAACCTTCGCAGCAAGCTGTCCGCCGCCAAGGCGACGTGGTGGGATGTCGAAAGGAGGATCTTTCCGGGCACCACGGCCACGCGCCCGGTCCGGACGGCTGAAAGGTCCAGAAGCGCCTGGGGCAGTGGTTTCATCTTTCCGCCGGCCTCCCACCCGCTGCGCAGGATCCAGTCCGGGGAAAGCTTGACGACATCCTCCACCGATATCGGCTGGGATCCGTGGATCCGCAGTTCCGAAGCGGCGTTTCTCGCTCCAACCAGGGCGAGCAGGTCCCCGATGGTGGTGGAATCTCCCGCGGTGTAGCCCTCCGACCAGTAGAGCACGCGGGGGTGGTCGGGGCAGCGCGATGCACGGACCCGGGCGGCGTCCAAAATGGAATCCATCCAGCGCACCAGACTGTCTCCCTGGGCCGGTTCCCCCAGTCGCGCGGAAGCCTGGTGCAGGAAGTCGCGGATCTTGGCGAGGGAATTGGGGTTGTCGAGGATCTCGTAGAGGATCCCGCTGCGACGGATTCCGTCCACGAAGGCCGGGTCGTGGAAGGAACCCAACAGGACCAGATCCGGACGCAGGGAGACGATGCGCTCGAGATCCGCTCCGACCCGCGGCTTTCCGGGGAAAAGTCCGGCGGCCTCGTGGATCCCGGAGTCGTCGGCCAGGGCGGAAACCGCGAGGACCCGCGAGGAATCCACCAGGGCCTGGAGGAGGACGTCGCCGGTGATGGTCACGGAGACGATCCGCTGGGGACGGGTCGCGACGGGGAGGGATCGTCGCAGGCAACCTGTGAGGAGTGCGAGGGAAGCGAAGCAGATGGCGGCGAGGGGCTTCATGGGGTCGTTCCCAGGACATGGACGGCGAGGGCCGAGGTTTCGGAAAGGCACAAGAGGAGTCCGTAGATGTCCCCGGTGATGCCGCCCCCGAGTTTGCGGGCCGCCCAGAACGCCACGGCGAGCTGGCAGAAGAGGATGGAGGCCGCTTCCAGGGGAAAGAGGCAGACAAAGGGGGCCGTGACGAGCACGGCCAACCCCGACCCGGTCGCGGAAAGGCCCGAGCCGGCGAGGCTGGAAGCGTCCACCTCGCGGGCGTAGGGCCAGAGGTGGAGCGGCAGCAGCAGGAATCCGCGCGAGAGGACGGGGATGGCCAGGAAGATCCAGGGCGACGAGGGCATGGAGAGGAGCTGCCAGGTCAGGAGAATCCAGAGAGAACCGACCCCGAAGGCGAAGGAGCCCATGTGGACGTCCTTCAGGATCTCCAGGCGGCGGCCGGGTTCGCGCGGACAGAGCAGCGCGTCGGCGCTGTCCAGAAGGCCGTCGAAATGGAGGAATCCCGTCAAGGCCAAAGGGAGCGCCAGAAGCACGACACCGCGCAGGCCCAAGGGCCAAGCGGTCCGCGAAAGTCCCCAAGCCAACGCCGCCCAAAAAAGACCGATCACCGCCCCCACCGCCGGATACCAGGCGCGGGAGCGGACGAAATCGGCGTGGATCGCCTTGCCCTGCCCAGGCACGGGCAGGATCGTCAGGAAGGAAACGGCGAGCGGAAGCGGGTTCACATTCCGATGTCCGCGAAGGTCTTCATTCCGGACAAGATCTGGCAAGCCGCGCGAAGGACGGGGAAGGCAAGGACGGCTCCCGTGCCTTCGCCCAGCCGGAATCCGAGCTTGAACACAGGCTCCAGGCCCAGGTCCCGCAACTGCCAGGCGTGGCCCGGCTCCTCGGAGAGGTGACCCGCGAAGAGGAAGGTCTTCACGCGGGGATCGATCCTGGCCGCGGCCAAGGCGCCGGAGGTCACCGGGAACCCGTCGCACACCAAGGGGATCCCCCGCGCGGCGCCTTCCAGGTAGACCCCGGCGATGGCGGCGATCTCCAGTCCGCCGAGGTGGGAGAGCACGTCGACGGGATCCGCGTCCTGGAGCGGACCGAGCGTCTGGCGCACGCGCGCCACGGCCAGCGCCACGATCCCGGCCTTGCGCGCACGGGCCGGTTCGTCCAGCCCGGAACCGCGGCCGGTCACGAGATCGGGCTCCAATCCGAGCCAGACCGTGGTGAGCGCCGAAGCAGGCGTGGTGTTCCCGATGCCCATGTCCCCCGCGGCGAGAACTTGGGCGCCCGCATCCAGGGCGCGCCGCGCCGCCTTCCGTCCCAGGTCGATCGCCTCCTGCGCCTGTGCTCGCGTCATGGCCGGTTCGCGGGCGATGTTCCCCGTTCCCGACCGGACCCGCGACCCGACCAGCCGGGGGTGCGTGGGAAGGATCTCGCCCTTGATTCCCGCGTCCACGACCCAGAGGTCCGCCCCCGAGACGAGCGCGATCTGGTTGATGGCCGCGCCCCCTTCCAGGAAGTTGAGGGCTTGGATCCTGGTGATGGAGTCCGGGAAGGCCGCGACGGATTCCGCCACCACCCCGTGGTCCCCGCAGCAGACCACCACGGCGCCCTTCCCGAGACCGGGGTGGTCGGTGCCTTGGATGGCTCCGATCCGGTTTCCGATCGTCTCCAAAAGCCCCAGGGATCCGGGAATCTTGAGCAGTTGGTTCTGGCGCGCTTGGACGAGTTCCAAGCGCTTCGGATCGAGAAGGGGGATCATGGGTTCCTCAGCGGGATGCGGACGCCGGCGATGCAGAGCCAGGCCTCGGTGGATTCGGCGACCAGGCGTTGGTTGGCCCATCCCAGGTGGTCGCGAAATTCCCGGGAGAGCACGTTGTCCGGGACGATCCCCGAACCGACTTCGTTGGTGACCACGATCAGGTCCGCTCCGGATTCCTTCCAGGCGCGGATCAGATCCTCCACCGCGTTCCGGAAGGCCTCCGATCCGTCGCCCAGGAGGTGGTTGGTGGCGAGCATGCCCAGACAATCGAGGACGACCACGGCGTGTGCGGCCCCGCGCAAGGCGCGTGCAACGTCCAACGGCTCCTCCAGCGTCTCCCAGCGCGACGGACGTTCCGCCCGGTGCGCGCGGACGCGGTCCGTCATTTCCTGGTCCAGACAGAGCGAGGTGGCCAGGAAGGTGGCGTCGTCGCCTCCCCATTCCCGCCCCATGGCCTGGGCCGCGGAGCTCTTTCCGGAACGGGCGCCACCCGTCAGGACGCAAAGCCGCCCACGACGCCTGCCGGCAACGGCGGCGGGGATCGATGGATCGACCCAGGAAAGGATGGTCTTCATGTCCAGGTGCTCTTGCACCAGCGTCGCCAATTGGTCGAAAACGCCTTCGAGGGGATCGGGAGCGTTTTCGTTTCCCCCGAAGAGCGCCGCGAGCACCTGCGGATCCTCGAAGACGCCGTGCAGGTAGACGCCCAGGACGTTTCCCCGGTTCCGGAGCCGTCCCTCCGGGGAATCGGGGTCCACGCCCTCCACCGTGCCGGTGCGGATCTCGTATCCGGACAATTCCCGTCCGGAAATCGCCGACCACCATCCCTCCAGGTGCGATGCGGCCAGGGTCGATCTGCGCACGATCTTCCGTTCGCCGTGCAGGGTGGAAAGCTCCAGAAGTCCGAGCCCCCGCGCGTCGCCCTCGCGTCCGGAGGGGTCGGAGATGGTTCCGCCCAAGGCCTGCATTCCCCCGCAAACGCCGAGCACGGGCTTTCCCGAAGCCGCGAATTCCCGCACCGAAACGTCCAGTCCGCGCGCGCGCAGCCACTCGAGGTCGGACGGCACGTGCTTGGATCCAGGCAGGATCAGGAGGTCCAGGTCCTTCAGGTCCCGCGGCACGCGAACCAGGCGCAAACCGACTCCGGGCCAGGACCCCATCCGCCGGAATTCGTCGAAGTTCGAGATGCGCGGCCAGGCCACCACCCCGACCTCGAATCCAGCCCCATCGGAGCACGTGGGAAAATGGTCCAGCGCGACGGCATCCTCGTCGGGAAGATCGTGGGGGATGCGTGGAAGGGTGCCCAGCAGGGGCACGTCGGTGCGCGCGAAAAGATCCGACGGACCGGGCTCCAGGAGCGAGGCGTCTCCGCGGAACTTGTTGAGCACGAATCCGCCGAGGTGCGGACGGAGGTCCGAGGGCAGCAGCGACCAGGTCCCGTAGAGATGGGCGAAGGCTCCTCCGCGGTCGATGTCGGACACCAGGAGGCACCGCGCTCCGGACTCCCGGGCGGTCTCCAGGTTGACGTAGTCCACATCGGCCAGGTTGATCTCGGCCGGACTTCCCGCGCCCTCGATCACGACGATCTCGTTTTCCGCCATCAACTCCCTCAGGCAAGGCTTCGCCTTCTCCCACAACAAGGGGGAACGGCGACGCCAATCCATCCCAGACAATTCCCGGTCCACGTGGCCGAGGACCACCACCTGGCTCGCCGTGTCGCGCTCGGGCTTGAGAAGGACGGGATTGAACCGGACCTCCGGTTCGCGCCGCGCCGCCTTGGCCTGCAACCACTGGGCCGTCCCCATCTCCCCGCCGCGGGCCACCCGGGCGTTGTTGCTCATGTTCTGGGCCTTGAAGGGCGCGACCTTGAAACCGCGGTCGGAGAACCACCGGCAGAGCGCCGTGGCCAAGAACGACTTTCCCGCGTCGGACGTGCACCCCCAGACCATCAGCGCCTTGGCCGTCATGACAGGATCCGTCGATCCGGCCAGGCGAGCCGCACCAGCTCGGCCTTGTCGGGGAAGCGGTCGGAGTCGCATTGCGACATGAGGCTCCGAATCCACCCGCCGTGCGAGAAGACCAGGTGCTTGCCGGGTGGCAATTCGTCCAGGAACGCCTCGGCTCGGCGCAGCAGGTCCGCCGTGGATTCGCCGTTCGGCGCCTGGAAGTCCGCGAAGGACCGCAGCTTCTCCCGCCACTCTTCCCCCGCCTCCTCGTAGGTCTTGCCTTCCAGGTCCCCGAAGTGGATTTCGCGCAGGCGGATGTCTGTGGGAACATCCGAGAATCCCGCGAGCCTGGCGGTCTCGCGGGTCCTGGTCAGATCGGATCGCCAGATGCCGTCGAAGCGGATTCCTGCCAGGCGGGGTGCCAGTCCTCGCGCCATCGCCTCCCCCGCCGCGGTCAGCGGGGGATCGGACCACCCGGCGTAGCGGCCTTCGGCGTTGAAGGTCGATTCGCCGTGGCGCACCAGCCAGAGTTCGAGGTAGGGGATCAAGGGAGGACCAGGATCGCCCAAGGAGAAAATGTGGTCTTGAATGTATCGAGAGCGGCTCCCGTCGCGGTCATTCGGATCACGGAAGGCGTCGAGGCGCTGGAACTGCCCAGCCAAAGATCGGTACCATCCCAACTGAAGGCACCCACATTGGCAGTTCCCGAAACCTTAGGCCCCGGCGCTCCGGAAGACAAACTCAGGGTTCGCACGGATTCGTCGTAGGTTCCGGTATCCGAGACCCCTACGAAGGCCTCTCCCGACGGGCCGAAAGCGACCATCGAAACATCCCCTCCCAAGTTTCCCTCCGTGACCAAGGTGTTCACCTTTCCCTTGGAAAGATCGACATCCACCACCGCGCCATCCAACACTCCCCAAGAACCCACGCAGGCCACCAGGACCTGGCTTCCACTCCAAGCCGCCGCATAGGCGTTTTTCCAAGGCAGAGAGATTCGATTCCGAATTTGCTTGGTGGATGGGTCGATCAAAAGCACGACAGACGAATCGCCAGGGTCGTTGCCGTTCAGCCGTCCCAGCACCACGGCGAGATCGCCGTTCCATGCATGGACAGCGAACGCCTGGGGCACCTTCTGGCCGTCCTTGGTGTCGGCATAGGCGGACAGGTCGATGGAGTCCACGACCTTCTGGCTCGATGGATCGATGGCCTTCAGGTAGGAGCTGTTGTAGCACGCCACCCACAGTTTTCCAGACAGGCTCGCGACCGCGTAGGGATTCGCGTCGGATCCCAGGTTGACTTCCAGCGTCACCTGCCCGATGTTCCCGCTTTGGTACCCGGTCACGACGCCGATTGTCCGCTGGATCACATACAGGTTTCCCGCGGCGGAATCGAGGACGACATCGCTTGTGGGCCAGTTCGCCACCAGATTCGAGATGGTATCGATCCGGTCCAGGGCAGCGGATCCGCCATTGGAGTAGCTCGTGCCCAACACGAACACCTTCCCGGTGGCGTTGTTGTCGATGGACGTCTTCGAACTGCTGTCGAAGACGCAACCGCACATCAGCGCGATGGCGGGCAGTAGGGCGATGTTCCGATTTCTCATTCGAGGATCTCCTGGTTCTTTGGTGATGGGATTGCCGAGGGATTGGCGGAAGACCGGTGGGCCTCGAAGTCGATGTCCAGCTGCACCTGGTACTGCCTTCCGGAAAGCGGCAGATAGACGAGATCCGGGGTGTGGACGTCGGTGAGGTTTCGCGCCGCCAACTGGACGGAAACCGGTCCCCGATGCCAACGAAACCAGATGCCGTGGATCGTTCTGGCTGGGCGGTATACGTCGGATGTGTTCAGGTCGGATTCCCAGGTCGGTCCTTGGGCGTCCAAGGTGTAGCCCAGCACGCACCCCCACCCAAGCTCCGCCGTGGCCGCCACGGTCCCCTTCCATCGCGGAGTGTATCGAGGCTCGCTCCCGTTCAACGCCGGATTGGGGTCGTCCACCCGCGCCTTCTGCAGGGTGCCGCCCGCGAATCCAGCGAAAGGTCCGAACTTCCCCCAAAGGCGACCATCCAATCCCACCGCCTCGTATCCGGGCTCGTTCCTGTGGATGAAAAGGGGACTCGCTCCCGCTTGTTCGGCTTCGATGGGGTCCTCGTACACCGCATCCCATGCCGAAAGGTTTGCGTGCATCCCCTGTCGGTCCCATCCCGATCCGATTTCGAGGGTCGCCGATCTTTCCGGCTTCAAGGACAGGTTGGGCAGGCCGCTTCCATTGTCGCCCATCCACTCCGAGAAATCCGGAATCCGCTCCTTCCCGGAAGCGGCCATCCACCCGGACCATTCGCCCCATCGGGCCCACGTGCGCGCCTGACCACGCCAAACCTGGTGCCAGATGGCGGTATCCGGGATGGAAGGCGTGCTGTCCAAGGCGGTTGTGAAATCCCGTTCGTCCCGAGCGAAGTCCGTCTGTCCTTCGAGATCGACGCCGTACCGCTCGGACTCCTGTCCCGCCCAGCCCAGCCCAAGGTTGCCCGAGGTTCGATTGCCGTCCGGGGTTTCCGGCTCCCGTTGCACTCCCACCGACTGCCGCTGGCTCCGCTCCCATCGCAAGCCAGCCCAAGCGCGGGGATCGAACCAGCCACCGGATCGTCGGCGCAGCGACCACGACGCATTCGCATCGTCGGAGGTTTCGTCCGAAGCGAGGTCGGCCTGGTAGCCCGAACTTTGGGTGGGGTCCTTCCAATCGGACCATCCTCGCCGCCAGGAACCTTCGAGGATGTCGGACCACCCCCCGGTGTCCACCATCCTCAGCTCCGTCTGCAACGCTTCCCGATCCAGTCTTCCCAAAGGATTCGACTCCAAAGGGGAGGACAATCCCTGGGTCGACGCTTCCCAGCGTAGAGAACCCTCCAAGCTTTCGCTCGGGCGCCACCCGACAAAGGCTCCTTTGCCGGTGAAGTCGTTGTTCGACAGTTTTTTGATTCCGTCGTCGGACGGGTTGTCCGGGGTGTTGTTGTTCGACAAGAAGGGATAGTCGTTTTGCGAGGTTTCCCACCAGGTGGAAACCGCGAGGCGCCCTGAACTGTCGCCCCAGCGTCCCGAAGCGGATCGTTCTCCGAAGGACCCGATTCCGAGGGAACCACCCCAATCGCTCCATCCTCGCCGAGAGACCAGTTCCAATCGAGGCGACGCCCCCGAGCCGTCGTCCCCCGCCTGTAGGACTTCCGCGCGTTGCAGGCCATCCAACGGATAGGGCCCCACATCCACGGTCGACCCGTTCGATCCGCCCAAGGGAACGCCATCCAGGTACACCTCCACCTGCTCGGGAGGGGAACCGTGCAGGGAAAGTGTCGTGTAGCTCCCGAGGCCTCCTGAGGTGAGCACTTGAACCCCGGGGATCCTGGCCAACGCGTCGGAGAGGGTGGAGGCAACGGAGAAATCCTCGCGGGAGAGGACCATTCCTTGGGCAGGATCTCCAACGTTGGCACCCGAAACCTCCCGCGCCTTCAACACAGGCTCCCGCATCTTTCCCGTGTCGCTCGCCGCGGAATTCGTGTCGAGGGTGCCGAGAGCGGTGCCGGTCCCGACAGTGTCCATGGGGCTCTCCTGCGCGAAGAGCCGACCGACGGCGAAGAAAGAAAGGATGAAGGCTGTGCGCATCCCGCCCGTTTCCAGAGGCAGAAGAGAAGAGCCGACACGGCTGTGGCGGCGCTCCGGGCAGGTCTCCTGGCTTGGGGCCCCTTCCGCCGCCTTCCCGGAACGAGTTCCAGTGGCCTATGGCGGAGGGTTCTAGCCCCTCACAGTGGCTGGTCCGCTGCCGACTTTCACGGCATTCCCGGTGGTGATTCTGTCCCACCTGCTTTCGCAGACCCGAGAGCGGGTCGAACGGTAGCTTATCGGGACCTCTTCGTCTAGATTTCTCCTCCTATGGACTTCGCACGCGGCTGCAAGGACGAGCATCCCTCCCAGGTGGACAGAACGGAGCGCGTGACGCGCCAGGAGATCCGCGATCTCTACGATCTTCCCCTTCCCGACCTCCTGTTCCGCGCCCAGGCGGTGCACCGGGAGCACTGGGACCCCTGCGACATCCAGATGTCGACCTTGGTCAGCATCAAGACCGGTGCCTGTCCCGAGGACTGTTCCTACTGCACCCAGTCCAGCCGCTACGAGACGGACACCCAGTACCAACCCTTGATGCAGGTTCCGGATGTCCTGGCCCAGGCCAAGGCCGCCAAGGCCACAGGTTCCACGCGACTTTGCATGGGAGCGGCGTGGCGGGAAGTCAAGGATGGTCCCCAGTTCGATGCGGTGCTGGAGATGGTCCGCGGCGTGAAATCGATGGGGATGGAGGCCTGCGTCACGTTGGGAATGTTGAACGAGTCCCAGGCGCAACGATTGCGCGAAGCCGGCTTGGACTACTACAACCACAACTTGGACACATCCCCGGAAAACTACGGGAACGTCATCACCACGCGCACCTTCCAGGATCGACTGGACACCCTGGACGCCGTGCGCAACGCCGGCGTCCACGTCTGTTCCGGCGGGATCTTGGGGATGGGCGAAAGTCGCGAGGATCGGGTTGGACTCCTCCACGAGCTGGCCAATCTGCCGAAACCCCCGGAATCCGTTCCCATCAACAAGCTGATGCGCATGCCCGGCACTCCTCTGGCCGACGCCGAGCCCATCGACGACATCGAGTTCGTGCGCACCGTCGCGGTCGCGCGCCTCCTGATGCCCATGTCCCGGGTGCGGCTCTCCGCAGGTCGGGTGGAGATGACCTCCTCCACCCAGTTCCTTTGTTTCCTTGCGGGCGCCAACTCCATGTTCACGGGCGAGAAGCTCCTGACGGCGGCCAATCCCGGACAGGACAGGGATCTGGCCATGCTCGCGTCCTTCGGCATGAAGGCGGAAGTGGTGGCGTACTCGGGAGAGCACTGAGCGCACGGCTCGGGAGGAATCGGCAACCTTTTCCTCCGTTTTCGCGACAGATTCAACGTGGTCCGATCTTCGGCCGCGTCCTCCCGGTCGGACCACCTCTGTCTGGAGAATCTTCATGCTTCGAGAGATCCGCATTGCCTCCATCCTGGGCATGTTTTTGGCCGTCGGCGCCCAAGCCGGGGTGGTCAAGGTGCACGGCGCCCTCAAGGTTCAGGGTACGCACATCGTGGACGCCCACGGCAATCCCATCCAACTGGCCGGGATGAGCCTGTACTGGTCGACCTTCGGGGGATCGACCGCGAATTGGGGCGCGAACCAGTTTTTCAACGCCAACGTGGTGGCCACCATGGCCAACGACTGGAAGGCTAGCCTGATACGAGCTCCTGCGGGGGTCATCAGCGGATCAGGTCAAAATGTGTACAACTACCCGTCCACAATGAATTTGGTCAAAACCGTTGTCGATGCCGCAATCGCCAACGACATCTATGTCATCGTCGACTGGCACTTGGAGAACAGCACGCCAGATCTCGCGGATGCCACGAGGTTCTTCACCGAGATGTCGCATACCTACAAGAGCACACCCAACATCATCTGGGAGATCTGGAACGAGCCAAAAAACGTGGCCTGGGCCGACATCAAGTCGTACGCAAACACGATGATTCCGATCATTCGGGATAGCAGCTCCAACCTGATCGTCGTGGGCACGCCGAACTGGTCCCACAACCCCGACCAGGCTGGTGCAGACCCCATCACCATCGACAACAATGTCGCCTATACCCTCCATTTCTACGCCGATCAGAACGACCCAACAGGGAGCGTGGATGCGGATAACAACACAGAGATGGCGGCGGCGAACACCGCGATCCAGAAGGTCCCGCTTTTCATCACGGAATGGGGGACGGTGAACAATAGCGGAGCTGGAAACGTCAACACGTCCTGGTCGGACAGGTGGTTGGCTTGGGCCCAATCCAATGGGGTCAGCTGGGCAAATTGGTCGCTCAGCAACATAAACGAAGCAGCCTCCGCTCTGATTCCGTCGGCGGGTTCCAATGGTGGCTGGAGCGCTGGACAGCTCTCCGCCTCCGGCACCTACGTCAAGGCCAAGATCCAGGAGGTGGGGGCCGCGATCTCCCCCAGTTCCCCCGGTGGGGACAGCACCAATCCTCCCCCTGCGGACACTTCCGACACCTTGGTGATCCCCGGGCACATCGAAGCGGAGAGCTACACGAATCTCTCCACCGAGGGAATCAAGTCCGAAACGGTCGGCGGGATCACGGACCTGGGGTACACCTCGAACGGGTCGTGGGCGGAATATCTCGCGAGAGTCACCCAATCCGGCACCTTTACACTTGCCGCACGGGTGGCTTCGGACGCTTCCGGTACCCTGACGTTCAAATGGAACGGGGCCACCCTGGGATCCATGCAGGTGGCCAGCACGGGAGGGTGGAGTACGTGGCAGACGCAGAGTCTTCCCGTCCAGCTCAATTCCGCCGGAGTCGGCACTCTGCGTCTGGAGTGGAGCGGTTCGGGTTCGAGTCTCGTGAATCTCGATTGGATGCAGTTCAATGCCAGCGACGCCGGTCTGGCCGGCGAGAACGCGGCGAGAGGGTTCTCCCTCCGCCCGACGGACCGGGGCCTTTCGGTTTCATTGCCCACCGGTGCCAGGGAGGTCCAGGTGACCGATCTTCGGGGAAGAACCCTGGCTCACCGCTCCGTCGTCGGCCTGAGCCAAGTCCAGATCGGAATCGGGGGTCGGGGACTGGTCCTGGTGAGGGTGACCGGGGTCGCCGGCGAAGCCGTGCTGCCCGTCCTGCTCCCGAACTGAGGAGATCCGTCGGGGAGTACCTTTCCAGCGTGGAAACCAGCTGGGATCGGTGGTCCGCGGCCTGGACAGCGAGGTCGGCGGAGCTCGAGGCGCAGGGGGTGTTCCGTACGCTGGGCGACCACCCCGAATCCCGCTTCGGGCACAACGACTACCTGGGACTTCGCTGCGACCCGAGAATCCACGATGGCTTGATCGAGGCCCTGCACGGGGGACTGCCGAGCACATCGTCGGGATCTCGACTGCTTTCTGGTAACCTGGAACTGTTCAGGAATTTCGAACAGCGGTTTGCACAGCGGGCGGGGATGCCCCAAGGTTTGATTTTCGCCTCCGCATCGGAAGCCAACCGTGCAGCCATCTGTGCATTGGTCGACCGGCGCGGAGTGGTGGTCCACGATGCCCTCGCCCATGCCTCCCTCATCGACGGGATCGTGCACAGTGGTGCACAGCGGAGACGGTTCCGCCACAACGATCCGGAAGATCTTCGCGCACAGTTGAAATCGGCCATGGGAAAGCTTCGGCTGGTGGTCACCGAATCTGTCTTCTCCATGGACGGAGATGTGGCTCCCCTCAAGGACCTCCTTCAAGTGTGCAAGGAAGAGGATGCCTTGCTGCTGGTGGACGAGGCCCACGCGGTCGGATTGTTCGGTCCCCATAAAACAGGTTTGTGCGAATCCATCCCCAAAACCTCGAATCTGGTGGCAACCACCCACGGATTTGGAAAGGGTTTGGCTTCCGCCGGAGGGATCTTGTGCGCACCCGTGGCTTTGGTTGAATCCATTGTGAACACTTCGCGTCCATTCATCTTCACCACGGCACCATCCCCCCTCGCCATCTGGGTGGCCGATAGAGCTTGGGAAATCGCCCAATCCGACGCCCCAAGACAAGCCCATCTCATTCAACTGTGCAAGGCATTTGCACAGGGCTTGAATGCAGTGGGTTGGGGCCTTTCGGAGCGATCCGTCCAAACACCCATATTCCCATTGCTGGCCGGTGGGTTGGGGCCTGCACAGCGACTTTCCGCCGACCTTTCCCTTCGCGGCATCCATTTGCGGCCCATCCGATCCCCGACCGTGCCACCGGGGTCGGAACGGCTCCGGGCCACCATCACCGCCGATCTCGCGGATGCAGACATCACCGAATTCCTGGAAATTTTGCATGAACTCCACCCATCCCCTGCTGCGTGACCCCTTCCCCCGTTCGGTCTTCGTGACCGGAACGGGGACGGACATCGGGAAAACACTGTTCAGTGCGGTCCTTTGCGCCCTATGGGAAGCCGATTACTGGAAGCCCGTCCAGACCGGAACCGTTTCGGATGCGCTGGAAATCCTTCGCCTGTCTCCCGGGACTCCGATCCACCTTTCCACATACCAGTTTGCCGAACCCGCCTCCCCCCATTGGGCTGCACAGTTGGAACAGGAGCGCATCGAGCTTCCCGTCCTCGTGGAAAACCGGCCCGAAGGCTATTTCACGGTCGTCGAGGGTGCGGGAGGTGCCCTGGTCCCCCTGAACGACCGGGAAGACATGATCGACCTGGCTCTGGCCTTGGATCTGCCCATCGTCGTGGTCGCCACGACTGGCTTGGGGACATTGCACCATGCTTTGGCGACTGTGCAAGCCATTCGGACCAGAGGGGCTTCGATTGCCGGAGTTCTCCTGAACGGCCCTGCCCACGGGGAGAACAGCAGACAGATCCGAGATCGTGGCCGGGTCGAAATTCTGGGGAGAATTCCAGAGTTGTATCCCACCGATGCACAGTCCGTCGCCGAGTTGGTCCAGCGATGGAAGAGGGGTGACTGTGCAGATCCGTGTGCGGAAGAGACCCCGACCCACGCGACCGGAGCGTCTCCGAAAACCCTTGCCGAGCGTGATGCCCAGGTGATCTGGCACCCCTTCACCCAACACCAGATCGCCTCTCCTCCTCTGGAAATCCAACGCGCGCACGGTGCTTTGTTGCACACCTCGGACGGCACCGAGATCATCGACGCCGTCTCCAGTTGGTGGGTCACCAACCACGGGCACACCCACCCGAAGATCATCCGCGCGGTGTCGGAACAAGCCAAGACCCTGGAGCAGGTGATCTTCGCGGATTGTACGCACGAGCCGGCCGTGGGGCTGGCCGAAGAACTGCTCCCACTCCTTCCCGGTGGGATGTCGAGGCTCTTCTATTCGGACGACGGTTCCACCTCCGTGGAAGTGGCCTTGAAGGCCTGCATCCAGATCGCGCGCCAGAATGGGGCATCCACGCCAAGGGTGGCGGCCCTGGAAGACGCCTATCACGGCGACACGTTGGGGGCCATGTCGGCCGGAGCGCGCTCGGTTTTTTCCCATCCCTTCGATCCCTATCTCTTCGAGGTCGATCGCCTCCGCACCCCGGCGGGCCCCTGGGATCCATCCTCCCCGGAGGCGGAAACCGCAGCCATGAAGGCATTGGAAGCGCTGGAGAACTGGCTGGATGTCCACGCGGGAAACATCGCGTGCGTGATCGTGGAGCCCCTGATCCAGGGTTCCGCGGGGATGCGCATGTACCCGCGCACCTACCTGGAGGGACTGGACGCCCTGTGCCGCGAACGGGACGTGCCCTGGATCGCCGACGAGGTCTTCACCGGATTCGGGCGCACCGGTCGCATGTTCGCCTGCGACGACCTTCCCGGTCGACCTTCCCTGCATCCGTCGGCCATCTGCCTGTCCAAGGGCCTGACCGGCGGATTCCTGCCGCTGGGGGCCACGGCGTTCCGGGAATCCATCTTCCGACAGTTCCTGTCCGAAGACCGCGGCCGAACCTTCTTCCACGGCCACTCCTTCACGGGCAGTCCCCTGGGGTGCGCCGCCGCATCGGCGTCGCTGCGGATCCTGCGCGAACCCGGGACTCCGCGGCGGTGGAAGACGTTGGAAAGCCTGCAGAGGCGATTGTCGACCGACCTCGCCGAACGCCACGACCTGCGCGGCGCTCGCGTGCTGGGGACCATCGCGGCCTTCGAGCTGCCCGATGCCGGAGACGGCTACCTGGCGACGAGCGGGGACGAACTCGCTCCACGCGGAAGCCGGATCGCACGGGCCTGCCGGGAACGCGGGGTGCTGGTGCGACCCCTGGGCGACACCCTCTACGTGGTGCCGCCCTGGAACATCCGGGACCTCGAACTCGAACGGGTGTACGACGCCTTGTCCAGATCGATCCAGACCGTGGGGTCGAACCGGGTCTGATCGGCGATGGGGAAGGTCGGATCGTCGCCGGGATTCGAGGTTCCCGCCGAACACGCCAACGAATCCGGGTTCGCGGCATCGATCCCCGATTATCTTCAACGCACCGATGGGTTCTCTTCCTGGCTGGGCATGGGTGGCGATCGGAGGCGCACTGGGCTCGCTTCTCCGCTACGGGGTCGGCTGGATCCTGTTTCCGGTGGCCGCATCGTTTCCGTGGGGAACCTTCACCGCGAACGTCACGGGAACCTTCCTCATCGGCGTGTTCACCTCCCTCCTCGGCGGACCAGCCCATTTCCATCCCCATTGGAGGTTGTTCCTGGCCACCGGGATCTGCGGCGGCTTCACCACCCTGTCGTCCCTGATGCTCGAGACCGACCGGATCGCCCGCTCGGGACGCTGGATGGCGGCTGGAGGGTACCTGGGCTCCACCCTCTTCTGCTCGGCGCTCGCCCTGTTGGCCGGGATGGCTCTCCTCCGCAAGTGATCGGGCCGGGCGGAATTCGTTTTCCTCCATCTGCGGGCAGTGCCTCCGCCGGACCCTTCGCGGGCTGTAAGATGCTGGGATGAATCCTGAACGACCTGTCGTCTTCACCTACTTCGATGCCCGCAAGTTCCTGCGCGATGCCCAGGTGGCGATGAAGGCCCGGCGTCCGAGTTTCACCCTGGAGCACTTGGGGAAGCTGGTGGGGCTGAAGTCGAAAGGGCATGTCTCGCTGATCTTCCAGGGGCGCAAGAACATCCCCGACGAGAAGATCCCCCTGTTCGCGAAGGCTCTGGATCTGGATGCCCGCGAGTCCGCGTTCTTCGCGCACCTGGTGCGCTTCACCCAGGCCGCCACCCATCGGGA
Source organism: Fibrobacteria bacterium (assembly GCA_035604215.1). Taxonomy (GTDB): domain Bacteria; phylum Fibrobacterota; class Fibrobacteria; order UBA5070; family UBA5070; genus UBA5070. The sequence continues at coordinate 11,853 of DATNIW010000139.1, read as the reverse complement.
ACGCAAGCTGCACCTGGACCGCATGGTCGCGGCGATGCGCGTGGCCGATCGCAAGCTCGTACCCGCCCAGTACGACCTTTGCAGGCAGTGGTACCACCCCGTCGTGCACGAGCTTCTGCGCGTCCTGGAGATCCGGGACGAATGGGAGGTGCTGGCCACCGCGCTGCGTCCTGCCATCTCCTCGGGAGAGGCGAAGGATTCGGTGGAACTCCTCTCCGAAATCGGGTTGGTCGCCAAGGACGCCAAGGGTTGTTGGCGGCCCACGGATTCCGTGATCACCTTCGGAGAGGGCTGGAAGTCCGTGGCCGTCCGGGAATTCCAGCGCCACGCCATCGCCCTGGCGGAAGGGGCATTGGAGGAGGTTGCACCCGCCCAGAGGGACATTTCCCACTTGACCTTGAGCCTGGGCGAGGCCTCCTTCCGCGAACTGCAGGAGCGCCTGGCGCTTTTCCGGAAGGAGGCGCTCACGCTCGCCCGGCAGGACCGGAATCCCGATCGAGTCGTCATGTTGAACCTATCGTTGTTTCCCGTGGGAGGCGGGGCATGAGTCGATGCGTGTGGGTGGCTCTTTGCGGGATCCTTTGCGGATGCGGGCAGAGCAACCTGGGCGGTGGTGGGATCGAGGTCCCCAACGGATTGACCGTGACGGTGACCGCCTCCACGGGGGAGGTCCTTCCCGGGGTGAAGGTGCGCCTTCTGGCCAGGGAATCCTGGACCTCGCGCGTCGATTCGGCCCTACCCCTGGCATTGGACAGCGCCTGGACCGATGCCGGAGGGAAAGTCGACTTCCATCTTCCCGCGGGAGAGGGCGCTTGGGTGGAGGCCATTTCCGGAGGACAGGGCACGAGAGTCCAGACCGACAGCGCAGGCCCCGTCGCCTTGGCGTTGGCGCCGCTTTCCACGTTGTCCGGGAGCCTGCTCACCGGCCCCATCTCCGGGGTCCGGATCCGCTTGGGAGGCAGCGACCGGACCACGGTCACCAACTCCACGGGTGCATTCCAATTCGATTCCCTGCCCCAGGGCACATGGAACCTGGTCGCCCAGCCGGGGAAGGCGTTTGCTTCCCTGGCGACCGTGGACCTTGGGCTGGATTCCCTCTCCGTCCAAGGATTGGCGGACGACACCAGCACGCTGCTTCTCGACGATTTCACCGACGGTACCAACGTCTGGAACTTGCAAGGGCTTTTCGGGGACGGATACTGGTGGATCCAGGCGGCGGGGCCGACGAACCAGGTCTTCGGCGTTGCGGGAGCCTGGGATGCAGTGACGGGCGATGGCACGATCCGTTGGATCTCGATCCCAGTGGATCTCTCCGGTGTCGCCAATGCATGGGCCGATGCGGGATTGGATCTGGGAACCGCCAACGGTGTGCTTCCCGAATTGTCCCAACTGCAGTCCGTTCGGATCAAGTACCGAGGCTCGGGGACATGGACCTTCGCCTTGGTGGAACAATTGGCGGACACGACCCGTTCCTGGACCGCCAACCTCGCCATGGACACCGCGTGGGCGACCACGGACATTCCGGTCGGCTCGCTTTCCAATCCCGGGCAGGCCTGGAATTCGGCTCCCCGGCATGTTCGACAGATGGTCTTCGCGACGTCCTCTTCGGGGAAATTGGAGATCGCCCAGGTGTCCCTGGTGGGCGCATCGCTTTCCAACTGGGGCCGGTAGGCGAAGGCGGAAGATGGGTGGCGACGCACCTCTGATCCGGCGCGCCGACCTCGCGGATCGCATCGACGCCCGGGATGTCCTGACCCTCCTGGACGAGTACGCCCAGGACCTCATGGGCGGCGGAAAGCCTCTTCCCGACGACGTCAAATCCCGTCTTCCCGGCGATCTTTCCGCGCGACCGGGAGCCGTGGTGCTGCTGGCCCGGATCGGCGCGATGGCCGCAGGGCTCGCGATCGCCTTCGAGGGCTATTCCACCTTCCGCGCCCGACCGCTCCTGAATCTCCACGATTTCGTCGTGGGGCCCGCGTTCCGACGACGAGGGGTGGCCCTGGCCCTGCTGGACGCCCTGCAAACGGAGGCCAGGGACCGGGGTTGCTGCAAGATCACCCTGGAGGTCCTGGAGAACAACGGACGGGCAAGGCAGGTCTACGCCCGCTTCGGATTCGTCGGCTACGAGCTGGACCCAGCGGCGGGGAAGGCCCTCTTCCTGGAGAAGGACCTAAAGACCCAGGACCCGACGCAGCCGTGAGGGGCGATCGGGGACCCGGGCCAGAGCTCGATCGAGAAGGGTCGGGTCGCCCTGCAGCCGGACGATGCGACGGGCTCGGGTGATCGCGGTGTAGACGATGGGACGGTCCAAAAGCGGGGTGTCGACTTCGGGCAGGACGAAGAGAATTTCGTCGAACTCGGAACCTTGCGCCTTGTGGACGGTGAGCGCCCATCCAGGCTCAAGTTCGGAAATCAAGGCGATGTCCACCCACCGGATCCCGGATCCAACGGCGAAAGCAGCGTGGAGACGACCGTCGCGCGCGGCGACCACGCCCAGGTCTCCGTTGCGCAGATCGAGTTCCGGGTGGTTGCGGCCCAGGATCACCTGCCGACCGGAGTAGTGGCCGCCCAGGTTGGACGCCAAACGCCGTCGCAGCGAAGAATCCACCCGCTCGTTCAAGGCCAATCGGCCCATCGGCCCACCGTGGAGCGAGCAGAGGATCCTTCGGCGCTCCAGCAGGGAGCGAAGACCCGAAACATCGAATCCGAGCGCTTTCCAACGATGGAATCCCTCGACGAGAGGCGATGTCCAGGAATCCATTTCCCGTTCCACATCGTCCGCCAGCCAGGAAACCGCGGGAGGATCAAGGTCCGACAGGCGGACTCGAGGCAGATCCGCGCTCCACGACGCGTCGGAGGCCAGGACCCTGCGACCGGCGTGGGCGATTTCCGGCACGCTGCGAAAACTCCGTTCCAGCACGACCAATCGATCGGAGAGAGGGTGGGACACGGGATTCGGCGGCATGGGTTCGAGGACGGGGATGCCTGCCATCGCCTGTTCGAGCCAGTCGGCCGTTTCCGGACTCACGAAGTCCCCCGAACGGTTTCCGACCAGGTCGGAAAGGACGGCACCGGTATCCACCGAGGGCAACTGGTCGCGGTCGCCCAGGAGAACCAGGGTGGTGTCCGGGGTGAGGGCCGAAACCAGGACGGAAAACAGGTGCAGGTCGACCATCGACGCTTCGTCCAAGATCACCAGCCGTTGCGGAAGCGGGGATTCGGGTCCGTGCCGGAAGGTGCCGTCGCCACGTGCCCCCAGCAACGAGTGCAGGGTGCCGGCGGGAGATTCGACCAGTGCGAAGTCGAGGACGTTCTCCGGATCGAGATCGCCCTCCAGCGGTGACAAGGCCTGGCGCAGGCTTTCGGACAGTCTCGCCTGGGCGCGTCCGGTGGGTGCGGCGAGCGCGACGGAACTCGGGGCCAGACCCAGAAGCCGACGAAGCGCGCGCAGGATCTGCGCGACCACGGCGGTCTTTCCCGTTCCAGGTCCCCCGGAGACCACCAGAAGCGGCGAACGGAGGGAAAGCGCCACCGCCCGCGCCTGCAAACGATGTGGAAGGTTGGGGCTTTTGGACAAGATCTGCCCGAGAATTCCATGCGCCCGGGCAGGAGAAACCTCCCGGAACGGAAGCCGCAGACGGGAAAGAACCGCGTCCACGAGAACGGTCTCGGCATGGCTGGAGCGCTGGAACGCCCATTCCGGGTCGGGAACCCCGTCGAACTCCACCAGGCTTCCGGGCTCGCCGGGTCGCTTGCACCAAGGCGCGACTTCCGCGGGGTCGCGGCGAGCGAGGGAAACCAGGGCGTCCCAGAGGGCGAGATGACCGGGCAGGGCGGCTTCTTCCGCATCGTCGTCGCGTTCAGTGGGGTTGGAGGAAGACATCCAGGGCATCTCCCGCGACTTGGACAAAAGTTGTCTCAATCCGGAGGAGGTCGCCCGGGGAGCGCCGGATCGGTTGGAAGCGAGAAGGAGAAGGAGGAGAAGCCGCGCCTGGGGCGTTTCGCCGAACAGCGTCGCCTGCCGGATCTCCAACAGGCCCAATCGCCCGGAGCCCCACAAGCGGAGCGCCAGCGGGCGGAGCCCTGCCCCGACCGGATCTCGGCCCCATGCCGAATCGAAACGCTCCGCGGCGTTCATGTCCGCAGCCCCGGCGGGGGGGCGAGCCATTCCGCCAACGCGCGCTCGACCAGGAAATCCTCGGAGGAATCCGCCGGGTTCGACCAGAATGCCGACGCCCCGGATCTGGCGAAACCCCTGAGGTAGATCCAGAGGCATCCCCCGAACCGTTCGCCGGGCAAGGCGTCGCGCACCGCATGCGCGTAGATCCGCGCCTGCAGGTCGTAGGCGTGGGAACGGACGGATTCCTCCACCGCCGCCGCCGACCAGGAAGGCAACGCGTTGGATTTCCAATCCACCACGTACCACGCACCAAGGCGCCGAAACAGGAGGTCGATGTGTCCCACCACCCACGAAGCGAGGGGTGAAGAAGGCATCACGGGCAACCCCCTGCCGTCCACCGCGCGGTGGAACTCCACCTCGCAACGACGGTCCTCTGCGGGGATCTCGGCGAGGCGCACGGGTCCGGAGCCGTCGGGGAGGGCAAGCGGGAAGGACAAGACGCGTCGCAACAGGTCCAGGACGGGTCCGACCGGAACCCTGCCGAGGCCGTGGTGACGGAGCAGATCCCTGGTGGAGGTCTCCACCCGTGCCGGAACGGGTGTGCCGTCGAGGACCCAGGAAAGATCCGCCTGGGGAGACAGGAGGAGCTCCAGGATCTCGTGGAGGGCATCGCCGGTCTTCGCGCCACGCGGCAGCCAGGTATCGTCCACCTCGGATTCATCCTGGGGTGCGGACTCTTCCGAACGCCCGACGCGGCCTTCGAGAGTGGTTCCCCCCGATCCCCGAACCAGGGCGGTGAAGGAAGCCTGGCGCACCGTGCGCTGCCGAAGCCCGAGAGCCAGCAGATCGGAATCCGAGACCACGGCGCTCGGGCCGGGGCCGGTGGCATCTCCCTCGGATCTCCGAGGGGCCGGTGGTCCGAAGGGTTCCCAGTCACCCGAATGGTTGCCGCGGATTCCCTCCGGAAATCGTTCGATCAAGGCCTTGGACAGGAGGTCCGCGGGAGACCCCTGACGATCTCGGAACACGGGAAGTCCGCACAGGATCTTGGCACGGGTCAAGGCCACGTAGAGGAGCCGCCGATCCTCCTCCACCCGTTGGATTTCCACCTGCGGATGTGCCGGGAGGGTCGCCGACCCGACATGGACGCCGCGAGGAGAGATCCACGACCAGGCCGGACGATTCCTTCCGCTCCGATCGGAGGCTCCCGGCCCCAGGAAGACCACCGGAAATTCCAGTCCCTTGGCGGCGTGCATGGTCAGGATCTGAACGCGCTCCCGCTCGGTGGCGCGCTGCAGGAGATTGACTTCGCGAGACTCGACATCCTCGCCTCGCGAGAGCCTTCCCAGATGCCTCGCGACCTGGGCGGGAGTTTCACCGGACAGCAGGGATTCCAGGATCCATCGCCGGACCTGGCGGTGGTCCATCCATTCGCGGTCGGCGTCCTCGCCTGACAGGATCCTTGCAGTCCATCCCGAATTGGAGATCGCGCGGAGAAGTTCCGACCAGCGCCCCGAAGCGGCGAGCAGGCGCCAGTCCAGCCAAATCTCCGCCATGGGTTCCCCCTCGGGGGAAGGCGGGGAGCCGACGGGCACCCCGAACAGGCGCGTGAAGGCCGACAGACGCCGAGCCTCCTGGGCCACAGGTCCTTCTCCCAGGGCGTCCAGAACCACCCTCCATTCGTGGGCGGATCGGGAGGAGAAGACCCCTTCCTGCTTGTAGAGCGCCCAGGGGATCCCCGCCTCGCGAAAGGTCTGGGCGAAGGCCGCGACGTGTCTGCGTCCCTGGACCAGCACGGCGAAATCGGCCCAGCAGAGCGGCCTGGGATCGCTCCAGGAATCGCCGCTGGGAATCCGGACGAGTCTGCCATTCCAGGAGAGGATGGCCCGAGCCACCTGGGTCGCCCATGATGTCCGCGCAGCAGACGCATTTCCGGCGACCTGGGCGACCCGAACGGACGGGTGCGGCTGAAAATCCGGGTCTTCGACGGGTTCGCGCTCCACGGCGCGGGAGCTTTGCTCGGTTCCGTAGTCGATGCCGGATCCGAACCAGGATGGCGCGGCCAGGAGGATTTCGTTGACGCCTTCCACGACCTCGGGTCGCGACCGGAAATTTTCCCGAAGCACGTACCGCCGGGCGCCGGCACCCTCCAATTCCGAGCAGGCCTCCCGATAGGTGGCGATGTCGGCTCCCTGGAAGGAATAGACGGACTGCTTCGGATCGCCCACCAGGAACAGCACCCCGTCTGTGGCGGCTCCGGGTCGGGGTAGGAACCAGCGATGGAAGATCTTCCAGGAAGCGCGGCCGGTGTCCTGGAACTCGTCCACGATCCCGATGCGGATCCGACCGCGGACCGCGGCGAGGAATCGAGGGTCCTCCAGGGCTTCGGCGAGCCGCGCGAGGATGTCGGCGTAGGAAATCAGCGCCTCCGCGCGTTTCCGCTCCGTCCATCGCGCCAGCGACGCCTTCGCCCACTCCTCGACGAACGTCGCCCGTTCGCGGACCTCGGGCGCCAGGTCCCGCATGCGCACCCAGTGGGCGTGCAGAGGCGCCGGCTCGCCGAGAAGCTCCTGGAAATGGGACAGGGCGGACTGCCAGATTCCGTCCGCCTCGGCCTCCTCGGGCTTGCGGAGGTCGAAACCGGGATCGTCGGCCTTGTTGGGAGAGAGGTCCCCGGCGCGCAGAGGGGGCGTGTCGGGGTCCAAGGCCTCCCAGTGCCGGACCAGTCCGGGAATCTTGCGTCCCCGGGGCACCGGTGGGATCCCGCGCAATCGAGGGAGAAGCCGCGATTGGATGCGTCGGACCAGTTCCGCACCCGGCTCCGCCATGCGCTCGGCGATCGACCGGGCCTGGCTCGCGCACTCGGACGGGTCGGGCAGGTCGTGGAATGCGGACGGATCCAACAGGGAGCGGGCGAGGGCGGCCGCCTCGCTGCGCAGGGATTCCATCCCATGCCCTCCCAGCCGTTCCCTGGACTCCCGTGGGCGAGTCCACCAAGGACCGTCCGCGCTTTCCAGCACTGGAAAGAGGGCGCCGTCGAGTCCATCGCCGTCGTCCACCAGTTCGACGTGGAAGGGAAGGGAGGATTCGAACGGATAGGCGCGCAGAAGGCGAAGTCCGGTGGCGTGGATGGTTCCGATCCAGGCTTCCCCCAGGTTCCGGATGCAATCCTCGAGATGCGCGCGAAGCGACGTGTCGGCGGTCCGCCCCAGCTCTTCCTCGAGCCCTTCGCGCAACCTGGACCGCAGCTCGCCGGCCGCCTTGTCCGTGTAGGTGACCACCAGGAGATCCCGTACGTGGAGCCGATCGTCCGGTCGCGTCAGGGCCTTCAGGATCACCCGCCGCACGATGGTCCAGGTCTTCCCGGTGCCCGCATGGGCTTCCACGATCCCGTGCCGGGAAAGATCCACCTCGGCCCGGGAGAGGTCGATGGGATCAGGCATCGACGTTTTCCCTCCAGGGACGGAATCTGCGTGCCATCAGGGCATCGAAGGCCTCGGGAGACAGGTCCGGAAGACGCGGCTCCAGAAGTCTTTCGAGGAAATCCACATGCCGGTTGGAGGATTCCAGGGCTTCTTCCAGAAGCTCGCGCGTGGCGCCCTTGGCGAGCGCCTCGCGGATGGGAAGGAACTCGACGCGGTCGGGATCCCGCGCGTCGAGAACCAGATCCCGGATCCATTCGGCGTCGGCGCCGTCGGGAAGCGGTTCTTCCAGGACGCGGCCTTCGCCGCCGCGCTCCACCCACACCAGGCGGATCTCCGATGTGCTGCCACCCGCCCGCATGGCCGCCCCGGCCAGGTAAAGTTCGGCCTTGGCGTCCGGCCGCACCTTCGCGCCGGCGAACGGGACCAGGTCCAGAAGGGTGATGGGGGCGCCGACCTCCGATTCCCAACTCCATCGACGGGTCCCTTCCAGAAATCCCAAGGGGCGATCCCGCAGGAATCTCCCCCCATCGCCGAGGGTGCTCTCCAAACCCCGCGAAATCTCCACCACCCAAGTCCGCAGATCGGCGGCCTCCCGGTCCAGGAATTCCCCTTCCGGACTGCCGGAGTTCCAGGAGCGCCCGGTGAGGATCCTGCGAACCGCTTGGGCCGGATCCGGACGGAAATCCGGTGCGGACAGAACATATTCCGTCAACGATCTCCACCTGGCCAGCTTCTCCAGTCCGTCCGATTCCAGAGGCCTTTCGACCTCCTCCCGATCGGATTCGTCGAAGCGCCAACCTGGTCTCGCCGCGAGGAGGTAGGGGTTCTTCAGGAAGGAACGCAGCTGGGCGTAGCGAAGTGGCGAAAGGGCGGTTCCGGGCGACGCGGCGGGACCGGCGGCGGGTTTCGGCAAGTCCTCCGGATCCCAGGAAGGCACGCTCCAGACCGCCGGGTCGCCGGGAAGGGCTCCACCCGAACGGGCGAGCAAGGGTACGGCGCGTCGCAGCGGGGTGGATGTCGCGGTGGCCCCCAGGAATCCATCGGCCAGTGCGGACTCCAGTTCCAGCAGGACCGGGGAGGGAGATCGGAGGGAGTCCTTCTGCAGGTCGCGGGCGCGCCAGGAAAGCACCAGGCGGTCGCGCGCCGAGAGGAGGGCCAGCAGGAAGGCGTGTCGATTCTCGGCCACCGCGTCGGCGTCGCCCAGGATCCGGTGGCTGGACAGCAGGTCCAGGGAGCCGGAACGCGCTTCGCCGGGAAAGGACTCGGCATCCAGACCGGCGATCACGACCAGCCCGTGGGGCAGGATGTGCGAGGCCCGCAGGGGCGCGATCGTGAGCGTTCCGCTCCAGGCCTTGGAGGATCCGGGAAGCTCGGATTCGAGGATCCCGCGCAGACTCTCGGAAAGCTCCGGCAGGTCCACCGGTCCCGGTCCGCGTAGACGGAAGTTGTCCAAGGATTCCATGAACGCGCGCCGCAGGGAATCCTCCTGGGGGTCCGAAGACGTGTCCAGCCAGGCGTCGCACAGATCGGCGAAGGCGCATCCCATCCGGTGCAGGTCCCGAGGGCCGGCAAGCGAAAGCTCGCGGGTGTCGCGGTGGAGGTCCTCGAGGAACGAAAGGAACGGTTCCAGCGCCTGGGAATCCGTGCTTTCCCGATCCCGCCACGGCGGAAGTCCGCCATCGCCCCAGCCCGGCGGACTTCCGGTGTCCACGGCGTCCGTGGCCAGCGAACCCAGGGCCAGCCGTTCGAGGCCGGCCCGCAAGGTGTGCGCTTCCACGGCGGCACCTTCGGCGGCGCCGCGAAGACGCCTGTCTTTCGCATCCCACCCCGCGAGTGATCCCGTTCCTTCCATCCAGTGCGCCCAGGGCAGGACATCCAATTCGGAAAGATTCCGCCTGGCGCGCACCAGCGGATTCTCCGAAAGCGAGAGGACGACCGAGCGGTCCAAACCGTTGGTCGCGATGGAAAGGAGGGCCTTGGCCCCGCGGGCCCAGAGGCAGTTCGACGCCATGGTGCCCAGCACCGAAATTCCGATCCTTCCCGGGTCGTTTCGGGGCCTGCAGTCGAAGACCGCCTCGAGGGCGGCGGCGTGCGTTCGGGTGTCGGGCAGGTACACCACCGCGTCGGACGGTCTTCGCTCGGGATCCTCCGAAAGCCACTGGTAGACAGCGTCGCGGGCCGCCTCCATCTCGCGCAACGACTCGGGGCAGGAAAGGATCCGAAGGCTTCCGTCGTCCGCGCAAGGCTCCCCCTCCGAGCCATCGCTCCCCCAGCCCGGGTGCAGCGGACCTGGAAGACGCCGGAGCAGGGCCGATTGGACCGTGGAAAGCAAGGTGACCCCAGCTTCCATCGGATCGCGCACATGGTCCTGGAAATCGTGATCCACCGCCTGGCACCAGAGGGCGATGTTTTCCCGCGAGGTCTTTCCCCACTCGCGGAGCAACGCCGGGTCCTTCCCCGAGTACAGGTCCGAGGGGAGCGATTCGGCTCGGAACTCCAGGCTTTCCAGCCGTCGGAGGGGAATACGCGAGACCTTGGTCCGGGGCCGCCGACGCGAGGTGTCCAGGTCCTCCCAGAACTCCATGCAGGGATTCACCAGATAGAGATGGATACCTCGCGAGCGCGCCAGCTCCAGCAGCATGTTCCGGTGGAAGTGGCTGGACTTGTCCACGAACAGCAGGTGGACGTCGGGACCCGACAGGTCCCGGCCCTGTTCGCGGCGCAGGCGGTGCAGACGCGGCAACCCCAGGAACCCCGAGCCCGAGAGGGGACCTTCGGGGGCGAAGACCAGTCCGTGCAGGTGCCGTTGCCACCGTTCCGCATCCGATTCCGGGCCGCGAAGCGCGAAGAACGGTCGATCGGGCCAGGTGCGGTCGATTCCCTCGATCGCCCATTTTCCGTCGGCGAGGACGCTGGGCCGGTTGTACTCGTATTCCAGGAAGAGCCTCGCCACCTCGCGGGAAAGCTGCACCCGGCGTCCGGGATCGATTCCCTCGCCACCATCCGTCAGAAACCGTCTCAACATGGCGTATTCCGGCAGGGCGAGGAGTTCCGGTTCGAGCAGACGGGCGACGGCGTGCTGCAAGGCGTCCACGCGCAGGATGCGGTCGTCGGGGCCGGGATCGAGGGTCTTCCAGAGGAAGGATTCCAGGGTCGAGGTGGGCAGGTTCAGGACCGTTCGACCCCGGGCTGCCAGGTGGAGCTTGAACCACTTGCCCACCGAGGGGGAGGGGACCACGATCTGGGGGGGATCGAACGGATCCGTCCAGGTACGCCCCAGCGTCCTGGCCAAGGCGTCGGCCAGGAGCTCCGGACGGTTCCCAAGGTGGAGGTGGAGGGGCATCGCGCCAAAAGATGCCTTCCGGCCCATTGCACCGGCTCCCCGGATCCGTCGCGATGCTCCATGGACGGCGGAGCCATCTTTCCTGGAGAATGACGGCGGCCCCACCAGCATCTTCCGCACCTCCTCCATCCGCGGTCCTGTTCGACTTCGACGGCACCCTCGCGGACACCTTTCCCCGGGTGGAGAGGCTTCTACCCCGGCTGGCGCGCGAACTCGGGTTCCTGGATCCCGGCGAAGAAGGCGTCCGCGCGCTGCGAGGCCGGAACATGCGGAGCATCCTGTCGCACCTGGGCATCCCATGGTGGAAGGTGCCGCTGGTCCTGTGGAGGGCTCGCGCCCTGCTGGAAGCGGACCCTGAAATCATTCCTCTGTTCCCCGGAATCGTCGAACTGCTGACGGATCTCGACAAGGCGGGGATCGAGTGGGGGATCCTCACCTCCAACGGCATCGACGTCGTGAGACGGACCCTGTACCAGAACGGCGCGCCGGAACCGGGCTGGCTGGAAGCCGGACTGGGTCTTTCGGGCAAGTCCAAGCGGATTCGTCGCATGGCGGGGCGATGGGGAATTCCGGCAGGCGACTTGGTGCTGATCGGAGACGAAACCCGGGACGTGGACGCTGCGCGCAAGGCGCAGGTCCCCATGGTCGCGGTCACATGGGGCTACAACACCGCGGATGCGTTGCGGGAGGCGGGAGCGACGCGGCTGGCGCAGGACGTTGGCGAGCTTCGGAGGATTTTGTTGGGCAAGGCTGACGAAAGTGAGGCCGGCAAGGAAGGAGGCGTCGTCGACGAGCAGCGTTGACCGCGGTAGCCCGGGCGCTAGCTTTTCCGTTTGGACAGCGAGCGTTCAACACGCAGGAGAAACCGATGTTCAGAGAATCCCTCGCCTTTTGCCTTGTCCTGCTCTCCCTGACCGGGGCCGCGGAGATTCAAACCATCGCCGATCCCTCCAATTGCATCAAGT